>JBBRYC010000010.1:0-101013 GCA_038238025.1 Chthoniobacterales bacterium | reverse complement strand
AGTCGGCACGGTGACGGCGGCGACGGCAACGCAACTGACGGTAACCTTCAGCACGACGCCAACCAGCACGGGGAACCTGACAGCGAATGTCACGGTCTTCGGCGGATCGAGCGGCGCGGTGCAGGTGGCCACGGTCGTCCCCTCCCCGACTGTCACGCCGAACACAGGCAACCTCGCGCAGAACGCACCGGCGATGCTGATCTTCGGCACGAACTTCTCGCCGACGCCGGCGAACAACACGGTGGCGTTCAACCTCGGGGCCGTGGGCACTGTCACCGCGGCGACTGCGACACAGCTCACCGTCACCTTCTCCACGACGCCGACCTCCACTGGAAACCTCACCGCGGATGTGACCGTCTTCGGCGGATCGAGCGGCGCAGTGCAGGTGGCCACGGTCGTGCCCGCGCCGACCGTCACCGCGAACACGGCGAATCTCGGCAGGCTCGCGCCGACGGTCCTGATCACCGGCACGAATTTCTCGGCGGTGCCCGCGGACAACACGGTGGTCTTCAACCTCGGCGCGATCGGCACCGTCACCTCGGCGTCGGCCACGCAACTGACCGTCACCTTCTCCACTCAGCCGACCAGCGTGGGGAACCTCACGGCCGATGTGACCGTCTTCGGCGGCTCCACCGGCCCGGTGCAGGTCGCCACCGTCGTCTCCGCGGATCTCTCGATGACGATTGATGACGGGAAGACCTTCGCGGTCCCCGGCACGGCGAACACTTACACCATCGTCGTGGGCAACGCCGGCCCGAGCACGGCGAGCGGGGCCACGGTCACGGTGACTTTCCCGCTCACTCAGTTCACGGGCACAATCAATTACACTGCCGTCGGGACGGCCGGCACGGGCGGCTTCACCGCGGCTGGCAGCGGGAACATCAGCGACACGGTGACCATTCCCTCCGGCGGCTCGATCACCTACACCGCCACCGGGACGATCTCCCCGACCGCCACGACGGTGTCCTTTAACCTCGTCGTCACGGGCAGCGTGACATGGATCATCGGCGCGGACCCGAATGCCGCCAACAACTCCGCGATGGACACCACGGCGCTGAACCGCCCGCCGGTGGCCAACGACGTGAACACGGTGCGCAACCCCTCGCAGGGCGTGCGGATCAATGTGGCGCAGATCATGGCCCAGACATCCGACCCGGATCCGGGCGACACCGTCACGCTCGTGAGCGTGGGCAACGGGGCGCACGGCACGACCTCCCGCACGGGCTCCGGCGCGACCGGCTTCGTCTTCTACACGCCCAACCACCTCACCCCGACGACCATCGATCCCGCCGCAGACACGTTCACCTACACCGTGCAGGACAACCACGGCGCGCAGACCACCGGGACGGTGCATGTGAACATCAACTCGCCCACCGGCGGCGGCGCGGGCGTGAACATCACGAAGATGACCCGCAATCCCGACGGCTCGGTGGCGCTGAACTTCTCCGGCATCCCCGGCTACATCTACGGCCTCCAGTTCACGCCCGACCTCATGCTCCCGTGGCAGAACCTCGGCCCTGTCACCATGGATGCCGTCGGCTCCGCCACCTACCTCGACTCCGCACATAACGCCAGCCCCAACGTCTTCTACCGCTTCATCTATCCCGCTCCGTAGGCACACTGACGGCACGGCACGATCCCAAGGCAACGCAACCACCCAACCATTATGAAGAAACCCATCCTCAGTTCCCTGTTTCCCGTCGCCATGCTTGCGCTGGCCTCCGGCCTGACTGTTGCGCATGCCGAGACATTCCCGTTCGCACCGGCTGCGGCGATTCCCGATGGCAACGCCGCCGGCCTCACGGACAGCCGGACGCCGGCGACGGCGATCAATGTGATCACCGGACTGACCCTGAGCCTGAGCATCGCAGGATACCCTGGAGGCGGCTACAACGGCGACCTCTACGCCTACGTGAAGCACGAGACGCCCGGCGGAAACGGATTCACCGTGCTGCTGAACCGCGTGGGCACCACCGCCCTCGATCAGTTCGGCTACGCGGACTCCGGCTTCAACGTGACGTTCAGCGCCGCTGCGGCGAATGGCGACATCCACATCTACCAGACTTCGCCCGCATACCCCGGCGCCCTCAATGTCAATGGCGCGCTCACCGGGACATGGCAGCCGGATGCGCGCAACGTGGACCCGAACACCCTCAACCCTGGCTCCGTGACCGACGCCTCACCGCGCACGGCGCTGCTGAGTTCCTTCAACGGGCTCAGCGCAAAGGGCGACTGGACGCTATTCGTCGCGAGCCTGGTGAGCGCCGGTGAAACGATGACGCTCAACAGTTGGAGCCTCGACATCAGCGGCATCTCCGGGCCGTTCTATTGGAAGGGGCAGACGGACGGCTCGTGGAAAACCCTCGGCGTCGGCTTTTCCAACTGGGCCGCGGATCAGGCGGGCACCCCGCTCCTCGCGCTCCCGCTCGCGACGGACGATGTGATTTTCTCCGCCAACGGCGCGGCAAACCAGAACACCACGCTCGGGCAGAACTTCACGATCAAGAGCCTCACGATCAACGACACGGTGCCCGTGACGATCAACAGCGGCGCGGGCGGGCCGTTCACGCTCACGCTCTCGGGCGCGGCGGGCACGGGCATCACGGTGAACACCGGCGCGGACCTCACCATCGGCGCAAATGTGACGCTGGCCGGCGCGAGCGACACCATCGCGGTGAATGGCACGGGCGTCGCGGCGATCAGCGGCATCCTCGGCGGCACGAATGGTGTGATCAAGACCGGCAGCGGCAAGCTCACGCTGAGCAGCGGCGCGAATACCTACACCGGCGTGACGACCATCAGCGGCGGCACCCTGAGCATCGGCATGGTGGCCAATGGCGGCAACGTGAGCGACCTCGGCCAGTCCAGCGCCGCGGCGACGAACCTCGTCTTCGACGGCGGCGTGCTGCAATACACCGGAGCGACGGCCACGTCGGATCGCGCATTCACGATCAATGACGGCAAGCTCGCGACGTTCGATGTGACACTGGCCGGCACGAACCTCACTCTGGCCGGCGCGACCGGCGCGGCCACCACGGGAGCGCTGGATAAAATCGGCGCAGGCACACTCACGCTCAACGGAGTGAACACCTACACCGGCGCGACCACGGTGAACGGCGGCACACTGCAAGTCTCCGGGGGAGGCACGATCACGCAGACCAGTTCCCTCACCGTGGACACAGGCGGCACGCTGAAGGTGGACGGCACCATCGCCAGCAGTGTCACCGCGACGGGCAATACCATTGTGGGCAACTCCGGCACGGGCACACTGAACATTCAGAATGGCGGCACGGTGACGGACGTGGTGGGGATCATCGGCGCCCTCGTCGGATCCACCGGGACCGCGACGGTGACCGGTGCTGGTTCCACCTGGAGCAACAGCGGCGCTCTGACTGTGGGCTACAACGGCACGGGCACGCTGAATATCCAGAATGGCGGCATGGTGACGGACCAGGTTGGCAATATCGGCATCAACAGCGGCTCCACTGGGACGGTGACGGTAAGCGGCACTGGTTCCACCTGGTCGAGCTCGTTCGATTTCGCTGTGGGCGGGTCCGGCACGGGCACGCTGAACATCCAAAACGGCGCAGTGGTTAATGGCGGCCTCAGCTTGGAATCGTCGAGCTTGTTCGCCAGCTCCAGCGGCACCTTGAACATCGGCGGTGCGACCGCCAACGCGGGCACGGCGGGCACGCTGAATGGCGGCGTCGTCGGCGTCGGCCCCAGAGCCAACCTGAACTTCAACCAGACGGACACCACCACCTTCGCCCCGCAGATCACCGGTAGCGTGAAAGTGAACCAGAACGGCAGTGGCACGAGCATCGTGACCGGCGCGAACACCTACACTGGCGGCACGACGCTCAATGCCGGCACGCTCGCCGCGGGCAATGCGAAGGCATTTGGCTCCGGCAACCTCACGCTCAATGGCGGCACGCTGCGCACGACCGGCCCGCTCTCGGTGGACATCGGCGCGGGGAACATCCTCTTCAGCGGCGGCACGTATCTCGCAAATGTCGGCGGCACGGTGCCCGGCGTGAACCACGATCAACTCAAGACCACCGGCACTGCAAACATCGGCGGCGGCACACTCGCCCTCGTGCAGCAGGGCGGCTACCTGCTCCTTCCCGGGGATAAAGTGAAACTCCTCCTCGCGGCCGGCGGCGTCGCGGGCGGCTCGGCAACCGGGACCCCACTGCCCGCTGCGAAAGTCACTGGCCTCAGCGCATTCAGCGCCTCCCCGCTACTCGTGCCCGTGGTGAACCTCTACACCGACAGCGTCATCCTCGAGGCCATGCAGGGATCATTCACAGCGATCCTGGGCCTCACACCGAACCAGCAGGCCGTCGCCGCCGCGCTCGACAGCGTCGCCGCGCGGCTCGGCAGCAAGACCGGCCTGCTCGCGGAGTTCAACTTCCTCGACACGCAGCCGCTCAGCACCCTCCCGGGCAATCTCGATAAAATCGCGCCCGACGAACTGACCGCGCTTTTCAGCAACGCCGTCGCGCTCGCAAACGTGCAGTCTGCCAACCTCCAACGGCGCTTTGCTGACCTCCAAAGCGGCAGCCCCGCGACCACCGCCTCCGGCCTCGCCGCCGCGGGCAGCGGCCCGAGCTTCAGCGGCGCATTCGCCGGCCCGAAAGGAAAACCAAGCAAGGAAGCCGCACCCGTGAATGACGACCGCTGGGGCGCATTCCTCACCGGCAGCGGCGAGTTCACCCGCGTCGGCAGCACCACGAATGCCGCGGGCTTCCACTTCGAGACCGCCGGCGTCACCGGCGGCCTCGACTACCGCGTGAACGACCACTTCGCCATCGGCCTCGACTTCGGCTACGTCGGCACCACCGCGAGCCTCGTGAATGGCGGCAGCATGGACACCGACGGCGGACGCCTCGGCATCTACGCCACGTATTTCAACAAAAACTTCCATGTGGACGCCGCGGTGAACGGCGGCCTCAACAGCTACAAGACCAAGCGCGTCACCCCGAACAACACCGTCGCCACCGGCAGCCCCAGCGGATCGGAAATCAACATCCTGCTCTCCACCGGCTACGACTGGAAAATCGGCAAACTCACCGTCGGCCCCACCGCCAGCTACCAGTACACGAATGTCCGCCTCGACGGCTTCACCGAAGCCGGCGCATTCCTCCCGCTCGCCATCGCCGGCCAGACCACAGAATCCTCGCGCACCTCGTTCGGGGTCCACGCCACCTACGACCTGCAAGTCGGCAAAGTCATCGTCCGTCCCGAGGCACGCCTCTCGTGGCAGCACGAGTTCGGCGCGACGACCTCCAGCATCACCTCGCGCTTCGCAAATGTCGGCGGCAATCCCTTCACCGTCAGCGGCCCGAAAATCGGGCGCGACAGCCTGCTCGTCGGCGCCGGAGCCAGCGTCCAGTGGAGCCCGCGCGTCGCCACCTACGTGTACTACGACGGCGAAATCGGCCGCTCGAACTACAATTCGCACAGCGTCTCCGCCGGCTTCCGCATCCAGTTCTGAGGCGTGTCATGCACTTTGAATGCATGATGCCTTTTCAGCACCAACGGTGCGACGCATGCCAGCCCAGGGCAACGCCCTGGGTTTGAATCGGGAAAAGACAGAGCCCTGAAAGGGCGAGACAACATGGAGCCGCCGTGGACAGTCCTCGCAGAGCGTCGTAGTCGCGCTCGGGAGAGAGAGCGCGCAGGCTCCCGCCCACGCCTACTGCATCCCAAGCTTCCGACCATTTCCGAAAAATCAGCTCAGCCCCAGAAACCCTTCAGCGTTTCCTTTTCCGGAATCACCAGCGGGAATTTCTTGCTCAGCGCGTGCGTGGCGATGCCGGCATATTCCCGCAGCGCGGAGTGAATGTGCTCGGGGCGGATCTTGATTCCCTTTTCCTTGTCGCACACGAGCGACTTCGGATCGAGCGGCACGCCGAATTGCTTCTCGTCCGTCGCGCCGATGACGCGGTTGCCCTTGATGCGCGGCCCGAGGAACATCGCCGATCCGATGGACCAGTGATCCTTGCCGTTGCCTTTGTTGTAGTTCGGCGTGCGGCCCATCTCGCTCTGCACGATGATCACGAGCTTGTCGCGAATCTTCAGCGCCTCGGCGCGACGCAGCACATACGCGATGCCCGCGAGAAATTCGGGGATGAGCTTCATCTGGTCGGTGTCGTTATTCGCGTGGCTGTCGAATTGTCCGATGGAAAGATTCGCCGACACGCACACGCCGGCCTTGAACGACGCGAGCGCGATCTCCGCCTGCTGCGCGAGGCGCTCCTTCGGCACCGACGACGGGATGAATGGCGTCACGCGCGCGAGCGCCTTCGAGTTCACCTGCGCCGCGTAGAGCATGCTCATCGCGCGCTCCTCGCGCGGCAGATGCGGCTGCGACGCGCTGGCGGCGCGCTGCTCGCCGAGCGCCTGCTCGATGCGACTGAGCGCAAAGTCATCGTGGTACGGCGAGCGAAGGTTTCCCTCGTTGGAGTCGGCGTTCGCGATTTTTTGCAGCGACGGAAGATATGGCACGCGCGACATCGCGACGACATTTCCCGTATTGGAGTAGTTGCCGAAGGTGAGAAACGAGAGCGGGCACGTCGGCCCGTTGCACGCGGCGACGAGCGCCGCGAAGGTCGGATACGCGAGGCTGTCGAGCTTGCCCGTGGCCATGTAGCGCGCGCCTGGCGAGTGGTTGTTCACCGAGTAGTCGAGGCCGTTGAACGTGAGCAGTTCGCCGCCGAATTCCTTGTAAAATTCCTCGTTGCTCATGCCGCCCGCCTTCGTCTTTTCCGTCGGCGCAAATTTGTGCGCGCCCTTCGTGAGGATGTCGCCCTCCTTGTAGAGCCGGTTCATCTCGTTGATGCCCTTCGGATCCATCAGATACGTCGTGTCCCAGCCGCCCGACGCGTTGAACACGAGGTAAAACGGCCCGTCGTACGGCGGCGTTTCGTTCGCATCGGCGCGCAGCACCGACGTCATCCCACCGGGACACGCAAAGCCGAGGCCGACCGTGCTGCATAGTTTCACAAAATCGCGGCGTGATTTATTCATAGAGGAATTCGTGCTGGCGGAGGAGATACGTGACCACAGCGCGCCACGCGCGCACCGTGTATTTCGGATCGGGCACCGGGTGTTCGAGGCCTTGACGGCAACTGTAGTTTTCCTGCGGCTCAATCTTCCCGCGCGCCGCCGCATCGCTGACGATTCCGGCGAAAAGCCGGAACGTGCGATCCACCTCCGCCGACTGCGGCGTGTCGTTGCGGCCGAGCACGCGCTGATGGAGATAGACAATTGCATCGCGGATTTTCGCGTCCGCCTCGGGCGACGCGCCGGGCAGCACGTCCGGCTCGATTTTTAGAAACAACCGCCGGTTGCTCGGCGCGCGGCTGAAATCGAGCGCGGTGTGCTTGCACGCCATGTCGTTTGCAAAGATGCGCTGGATCGCGCCCATCGCGCCGCTCGGGTCGGTCGCGCGCTCGGTGACTTCCTTCGAGTCAATGCCGCCGTAGAGCATGTCGAGTCCGCCGTCGCCGTGCATCAGGCGGCCCCAGCCCGCGCCGAAGATCGCGATGAACTTCCGCTCGACCTGCTCCGGCGCAAGCATCCGCACCACGCCGAGGTCGTCGAGTTCCGCCTTGCGCGCGGGATTCGCCACGACGCTGCCGAGCCCGTCGGCGCGGTAAAAATCAGACGCGACCCATTCCTTGATCACGTTCTTGAAGTTGAACCCCGTCTCCGCAAACCGCTTCGCGATTGCCTCGGTGCGCGTCCGCTGTTCGTGATACGCGCGGCGCTTCGCCGGGTAGAGCGGGTCGTCGAGATCCTTCGGCGGCAGCAGCACCTTGCGCCCCGTCAAGATGTAGTATCCGTGCTCGACCATCGCGACGGCGAAGCGCGGGTCTTTCGCCGTGCGTTCGCCGAGCCATTGCAGCGCACGCCAGCGTTCCTCCGCAGGCATGTCCTCGCCCTCGAAGCCCGCCTGAAACATGTCCGTGAACCAGCCATCCTTGCGCTTCCCATACACGCCTTGGTCCGCAAATTTCCAGTAGTCCTGAAACAGGCTCGCGATCGGATCGAGCGTCTTGTGGCACACCACGCACTCGCTCGCCTCCATCGTCGGCACTTTGTATTTCGCCGTCACCGCCGCCGCGTCGGAAACGCGCGCGGCCAGCTCCAGCACGTCAATGCCGAGGAAGTGCTGGAAATACATCCGCGCACGAAGGCGATTGCGGTTCGTCTCGGTCGTCGGGTAGCGGCGCAGATATTGGAAAGTGCTGAGCAATCCGGCGTGCGGATAGTTGCCCGTGGCGGATTCCTGATTCTGCGATTTCTCGCGCCCGACGAGCGCCTTCAATTTCACCGGGATGTATTCAAACGGATCGTCCGCGTTCTTGAACTTCGGCTTCATCTCCTCGAAAATGCCGTAGCCGCGCGCCGAGTAGGGCGTGACCATGATGTAGTCCGCCGTGACGATTTCCGTGAACGGATGCTCGTTGCGCACAATGTATTCGATGAGCCGCATCGGCTCTTTCTCGATGGCGGCGCGGTATTCGCGGGCAAGTTTGTAGCCGGCCTGTTCGCGCTCCTTTTTGTCCGCGATGTGGGAGAAATCGTGCTTTTGATACCACACTCGCGTCTTTTCAAAATGGTCGTAGGAAAGGACAGTCTCCGCGCTATCGTCTATGCCGGTGGTGAGGAAAATGTCGTCGAACCCCTCGCGCAGCCGGTCGTAAAACGCGTCCTCGTTCATCAGCGCATCGAGAATCACCGGCACCGCCTTCAGCCCCTTCCCCGCGACCGCGGAAAGCTCCGCCTCAGTCGGCAGCCGCCCCGCGAGCGAGAGCGTCGCGCGGCGCAGCAGCCTGCGATCGTCGAGCATCACGATGCCGTCGAAAAATGGCGGCGCATTTTTTCCCTCGACTGCCGGCGCGAGCTTCGGATCCACCGGCGCATTCACACGGCGGACAAATTCTGCAAGCACCCGATACCCCGCCGACGCCGGCTCCAGCGCGATTTTTCCACCGTGCTTGATCTTGCCGCTCGCCTTCAGCAGCAGCCGCGATTCGCCGTCCTTCTTCACCGCCGCCATCCGCGCAAACGCCGCGCGATTTTCCCGCAATGCCTCGTCGCGCGTGTCGTCCTTCTCGCGCTTCGGATCGCGCAAAATGAACTCGCTGTCCTCCGCCTCGCCGCCCGGCTTGTGGCACTTCAGGCAGTCCTGCGCCGCGACCTTCGGCCACACCTCGTCGAGAAAAAAAGTGTCCGCCAGCCCGCGATGCTGCGCAGGCTCATCTGCCGCCTTCGAATCAGCGACTCCCGCACCGAACAGCCCGCCTGCCGGTGCGAGCAGCAACAGCGGAAATGCGAGGCGCAGAACGGACTGATGCATCACGGAAATTTTCAGGGCGAGACTCGGTGGGAGGGGCTTCAACACGGGAGGGTGACGTGACTGCGTGGTTCATCGCACACAGCGGCGAACCTTATACCAATTTGCGGAAACGACACGACTGATCCGCGAAAAAGCGGGACGGCATGAGGGCATCACGGCTTCACCGTAAACTGCCACCGGCCCCACACTGCGGGCGTGAGTTCCGCTTCGCTCGGTACATCCGCGGTGATCGCCGTGGCCTTGTTGTTCCAATACACGCGCTGCAGCGTCTGGAATCCGTTCCCGCGCAGGATGCCGATGTCGGCCTTGATGGACTGGCCGTCGGCAGGCTTCAGGCCGAGCGCGGCGAGCGGTACGGACACCTCGTAGAACGCGCTCGCGACTTTGCCCTTCTCATTTTTCTCCACGCTCATAGCGAGCTGCACGACCGCGCTGATGTCGTCCACGCGATCAAGCGTGATCGTGCGCCACGGCGAGGAAAACGGCACGGGCTCCTTTGTCCCCGGAACGACGGCGCGATAGAGCAGCGCGAGCGTCCTGCCTTTGACTTGCGTGATGAGCAGGCGCTCGTCGCCGGCGACCGGACGCGGACGTTTCGGATCGGCGGCGGGGTTTGTGCCGAGCATGAGGTCGAGGCAGCCGCCCGTTTTGAAAGGCGCGTTCGGCGTGTCGCCAGAGTTCTTCAGCAACTCCGCGTCCTGCGTGCGGAAGGCCGCGTAGAGCCGGTCGCCGGCGATCGTGACCGCGCCGGTGATGTCATACGGCTTGCTGTCGCTGTTGAAATTCGCGGCGGTGCCGCGGCGGTCGATCACGGCCCAATCAGCGCCAGCCCAATCGTCGAGCTTGCCATCCACGACCGGCGCATCCGCGCGCAACGCGACATTCAGCGTGCCGCTGCCGCGAGCGAGCTGCCGCTGCGTCTCGGCTTGCACGCGCCATGCGGCGGCGGTTTTCAGATCGTCCGCCGTCACTCGCAGCTCGGTCGTCGGAAGGCGGCGGATATTTTCCAGACCATCCACCCGGACGAGACTCGTGCGCCCGCCGTCCACGAGATAAACCGCGCCATCGCTCGTCTGCGTCATCGTCGGGAAAAAGTTTTCGTCGTGCAGCGTGATCTCGTTCAGCAGCGCCCCGCGCTCGGCTTTCGGCATCGTCCAATGATGGCCGGTGCGCGAATCCTGAAAAAGCTGCGCGACAAAAAGGCCGTCCGCGGTGAGCAGATACATGTCACCCATGTTGCCATTGATGCCCCACATCAGGCCGGCGTCGCCCTTCCGCGGCGTGATGAAATCGCCGAGCAGCCGCGTGCTGCCGATCACTTCGCCGGGACGATCCGGCACCGGCGCTTCGTGCGAAGCATGCAGCCCCGGCCACAGGCTCGGATAGCTCCACAGCGGCTTGCCGTTTTTCAAACCGCCGAAGCCTTCGCGCGCGAACGGCTCCGGCGCGACGGTCAGCAGCGTCCAGCCGTCGGGCCCGAGCAGCACCTGATCGCCACCCGATGACGCAGGCGACTGCGCTCCGGTCGCGAGCGTTTCGCCCGCGCCCAGATCGTAAACGGGTGCTCCGTGCGCGGTGAAACTCTTCGGCGCAAAACGCACCGCCTTGTCGTCCAGACGCGCGTCGAGGAATGACAGATCCTGCGCGACCGTGATGCCGCCGGTCTTCGCCTTCACCATCGTCACTTCGTCCGGCTGCACGCGCGCGTCGCCATTCAGATCGCTCCATACGAAGAGCGTGGAATTTTTTTGCGGATCACCATTCGCATCCACGCCCTGCGGCCAGCGTGACTTAAATGCGTCGGCTTTCAAAACAGGCCAGTCATTCGCGCGACCGAATGCGGCGACCGGCACAGCGACGCCATTTTTCATCAGCCAGATCGTCGCGTTCGGATGTCCGCCGGTCGGATTGTTGTTGAAGCAATTCACCATGTATTGCCGTCCCCCCGCGTAGATCGGCGTCTGCGGCGGACCGGCGCGGAAGAGCGAGGCAACGTCGTCGTGCCCCTCGCGATTGAACACCGCTGCCGGTTCGTTTGCGCCGGTCTTCCAGTCGAGTTTGAACTCGATGCCATCGTAGTAAAATCGCGTCTTGTCGCGCGGATCGAGCGTGCCGCCGCCACCGTATCTTCCCGGTCCGTAAAAGCTGCGCACGAGCTTCCCATCCAGCGTCCACACGCTCACGCGCTTCGGCTGAAAATCATTCTCCGCAACCCAGAGCTGCTGCCTTTCGTCAATCGCGAGCCCGTGCGGATTGTTCATGTGCAGCGTGTCGTAAGGCCCGGCCTTCGGCACGCCCGCATGGCCGATCGCGTGGAGAAATTTCCCATCCGGCGAGAAGACCTTCACCTGATGCGAGTCGCCGCGGTCGCTGATGTAGATGCGGCCCGCGGCGTCGAGCACGATGCCCTGCGGATCACCGATACCGTTCGCAACAAGGACGGCGTGCTTGGGTAGCGCGGGCATCCTGCCTGCCGTTTCCGGCATCCTGCCGGAAACATCCGGACGGCCTTGCGCGCCATGCGGCAAACTTGCGGCATCAAATCTCAGTAGCTTGCCCTCCGACAGCACGAGCAGACGCCCCTGTGCGTCGAATGCCAGTCCGCGCGGATTTTTCACCGGCGCATCGCCGAGCGACTTGCCGGTGCGCGCATCCACGAAAAGCAGCGAGCCGAGCTTGTCGAAACTCGCGACGATGACGCCGTCGTGCGCTGCAATTCCGCCAAGCTGGCCGATCCAGTGGTGATCGCCTTCGTCGCCCGCGGGCGGTGTGAACGGATACTTGATCACCGCCTTGTCGCCCTTCGCGGTGAGCGCGGTGATGCGCAGTTCTCCATGTACCATGTCGTTGTTCGTCGTGCTGCTCGTCCACGTCGAGCCGACGTAGGCGAAGACATCGGGCACGGCATTTTTTCCCGCGTCGCGCGCGAGGTTCGGCGCGGCGGTCCAGTTGCCGCCGATCCATCCGCGACCGCCGATTTTTTTCCCATCGAGATCCACCCATGCCAGTCCCGCGCCGCCTTCGCTCACCGCGCTGCCGATGTACACCATCGGCTTGCCTTCCGGCGTTTTGTCCGCGGGGACGAAGACCACGGCTTGCGGCGGCGTGTGATTTGTGAGCCAGCCGCCGGACTTGTCGGCAGTCTCCCACGCGGGATTGCCGGAGTTGTAAATCGAGAACTCGTAGCGCAGCTCCATGCCCTTGTGAAAAAGCCCGCGCACGCGATACGCACCCGGCGCGACGGGCTGCTCGGGAATATGATAGAGCCCGTGCTTCGCCGCATCGCGATCCCGCCCGAGGTCATCGGCACCGTCCCACCACGCAATGTTTTCGCCCGCGGGAAAATGGGTTTCCGAAACAAGATTGCGCACGCGTTTTCCGTCCGCGTCTTCGATCACGAGCGTGACGTAGCCCGGCTCCGCAAGCTTGAAGCGCACGGCAATCGGCGGATGCGGCTGCTCGCTTTTCGCAGCCGGGAGCAGCGCCGTCTTCAGCTCCGCATTCCCGAGCGGCAGCACCGCCATCAGCTCGCCGAGCCACACGCGTTTGCCATCCGCCGTGCGGCCTTTCAAATGCGGATGCGCCTCCTTTGTCACGCCCGTCAGCCGCAGCCGCACCGCGCGCGTCGTGACCGTTTCACCGAACTCCATCGCGTTCGGCCAAAGCTGCACCGGATAGCCGTTCTCCAGCTTGCTGAAACTCTTGATCGTCTTCCAATCGGCATCGCCCGCTTCGCGCGGATGCGTGTCCGCACGCCCGGAAAAAATCTGCACCTCCGCCGCACCGAAACCCGTGCCCACCGCCTGCAAACCGCTCAGCGAAACGGCCCGCGGCCACACGAGCATGAGCCACTCGGGATGCTCCGCCGAGATTGCCCTCGCCGCGCCCTCCTTGCCGTTGTCCCACGGTTTTTGATCGTCCATCCCGTTGTTGAGTTTTCCCGCCGCCTCATCCCGCGAACCTGCTGCCGCCAGCGCCTGCGGAGCGATGTTCGCGACCCGCGCTGGAAGAATCAGCGCGCCCGCGAGCCAGCCCGCATATTTCGGATCGGACGCTTTCGCCGTGTGCGTGAAACGCAGCGCGCGCGTTGTCGTCCCCGGCGGCAAAACCCAAATCGCAATTTCTTCGCGCCCGACCTCCTCGTGCGAAATTTCCGCGCCTTTGATCCGCTCCGCTTGCACCCAGTCCGCCTCGCGGGAGAGATCGCCGGGATACGCCGCGCCGACCTTCAGAACACTGAGCCGCCCGCCGCCGCGCACCAGCACAGAGCCGACCGCGACCTGCGCTTTCAGCCCGACGCGCAGGTGCCGCGCGCCCGGAGTCGCCGAATCGCCAAACGTCACGCCTCGGAAATCAGGATGGCTGGTGCGCGTCCACAGCGCCTGCGTCGGCCCGTCTTTCGCGGGCTCCACGGTGCGCTCGCTTCCATCCAGCCACTCCGAAAATGCCGCGGCATCGAGAGCCTTCACATCGAGCGAAGCCTGCGCCATGCCCTCACCTCGCGCCACGGAAGCGACCGTGCAGATTGTGACGGAGATCACCCACAGGAACAGATTCCACTCCGCGCACCGCGACTGCGTGCGACGATTGCTAATGAAGGCTGGCGATGAGGATCTGGGCATGGTGGCAGTTTGTGGGTGGCGAGGAAGCGATGCGAGACTCGGAATATGCGCGCCGCACTTCAACCGCAGCCGGAGAGTACCGCATCCACGGGCCGTTCACACCCGCCCGTTTTCGGAGATCGGCTACCTCCCGCCCACAGCGCGTTCGACGAGGATCGCGGCGAGGCGCTGCGTGGCTTCGTCGAGCGCGGCGACGGCTTTCTTCAGCGGCTGCGCGGCTCCGGTGGCGATGGCGGATTCCACACCGGCGACGCCCGCGGCGATGGCGTCCCGTTCCTCCGCGGTGAGATCGCCGCCAGCTTGCGCGAGCGCGATGCGGACGGCGGGGAGCATCTCGGCGGCCTTCAGTTTCGCCTCGGTGAAGACGCGGTCGTTCATGTCCTCGAAGGCGTGTTCGAGCGAGTCCTCCAGCATTTTCTCCACGGCCTCGTCGCTCACGTCCACGGCGCTCGTCATCTCCACGGTGCGCTCGCGGCCGGTCTTCGTGTCGCGGGCGAGGACACGCAGGATGCCGTTCGCATCAATCTCGAACTGCACGCCAACGCGCGCACGGCCCTTCGGCGCCTGCTCGAATTCGAGGTCGAATTTTCCCAGCTCCCAGTTGTCGCGCGCCATCTCGCGCTCGCCCTGGAGCACGCGCACGAGCATGGATCGCTGTCCGCTCACGGCGTTCGTGAACATCTCGCCGCGCTTGATGGGAATGGTGGAGTTGCGCGGGATGATGACGCTCATGAGTCCGCCGAACGTCTCGATGCCGAGCGAGAGCGGCGTGATGTCGAGCAGCACGACATTCTGCACCGCGCCGCTGAGGATGCCCGCCTGGATGACCGCCCCGATGGCCACGGCCTCGTCGGGATTTTGCGAGGTGTTCGCGGGCTTGCCGAAAATCTCCGCGACCAATTTCCGCACGAGCGGCATCCGCGTCTGTCCGCCGACGAGGATGATCTCGCCAAGATCCGCAGGCGTGACCTTCGCATCCGCCATCGCGCGCAGGCAGTGGGCGCGCGTCTTCTCCACGATGGGCGCGGCGATGCGCTCCAGCTCCGCGCGCGTGAGGGAAAATGACACGCTGCGCCCCGCGACGAATGGCAGCTCGATGGCGGCCGTCTCGCTTTCCGAGAGCCGGTGCTTCACCTCGACCGCCGCCTCGCGCAGTCGTGCGAGCACGCCCGCGTCGTGCGGGTGTTCGATGCGCTCTGCGAGATGCGCGACGAGCGCGGCGTCAATATCGTCGCCGCCGAGCCGCGTGTTGCCGTTCGTGGAGAGCACGTGAAAGACGCCGTCGCTGAGTTCGAGAATCGAAATGTCGAATGTTCCGCCGCCGAGATCGAACACGGCGATCTTCGAGCGCTCGCTGAGGCGGTCGAGGCCGTATGCGAGCGCCGCGGCAGTCGGCTCGTTCACGATCCGCTCGACGATGAGCCCGGCGAGTTCGCCCGCGCGCTTGGTGGCGTTGCGCTGCGCGTCGTTGAAATACGCGGGCACTGTGATCACTGCGCGCGTGACCGGTTCGCCCATCGCGCGCTCCGCATCGGCGCGCAGTTTCTTCAGCACCTCCGCGGCGATTTCCTCCGGCGCGCGATCCACGCCGCGCGAACGAATCATCACCGGCGCTCCCCTTTCACCCGCGAGACGATACGCGACATCATCCGCCTCCTCGCCGGTGCGCCTTCCGATGAAGCGCTTCGCCGAGTAGATCGTGTTCTCCGGATCCACTGCGCGCATCCGCGCCGCCGGCCGGCCCACGAACGGCTCGCCCGCCGCGCGAAAATGCACGACGGAAGGCGTGAGCCGCTCGCCATTCTCATCCGCGAGCAGAATCGGGAAGCCCGCCTCCATCACACCGATGAGCGAATTCGTGGTTCCAAGATCAATTCCGACAATCACTGACATGACCGCACCGTGGAGGCGCTCCGCCCGCGTGAAAAGCGCGATGTTTTCGCTTTGCCGCGCGGCGGCATTGCGACTGAATCCACGGCCCTGATGCGAATCCTAGACCGATACGTCCTGCGAAGTTTTCTGGAGCCGTTCCTGCTCTGCTTCCTCGGCTTCATCGGCATCCTCACGATTTTCGATTTTTACGACAACCGGAACGACTTCATCGAGAGCACCTCCCGCGTCTGGCTCATCGGCGCCTATTACCTCCACCAGCTCCCGCGGTTCATCCTGCTGAGCACGCCGATGGGCGTGCTGCTCGCGCTGCTCTACAGCCTCAGCAAGATGTCGCGCTCAAATGAAATCATCTCGATCCTCGCGACAGGGCGCAGTGTCCCGCGGCTGCTTGCGCCGATCTTTGTCGCCTGCGCGGGACTCACCGGCGTCTGCATGTGGCTGAACTACGAATACGCGCCCCGCGCCGACCGGCTTCATGCCGAGGACATCGGGCGGATCCGGCTCGGCGAATCCGAGGTGGAAAAGCACAAGTACATCACCGGGCACCTCACCAAGGATCGCATGACGAACCGGCTCTGGTTTGCCGCGATGACGCGGCACAATGTGGACGCTCTGCTCGGCGTCCACATCACGCAGCTCGACGAAAATGGCCGGCCCGTGACGCGCTGGTATGCAAAGGAGGCCGCCTACGACGCGCGGACCGCGCGGTGGATTCTCGCGAGGGGCAAGCAGGTGAGCTTCGACACGGAGGGGAACGTCACCGGCACCACCGACGACTGGACGCGCGCCATCGGCGCGGACGCCTCGCGTGTCATCGCGGACTGGAGCGAGACCCCCTTCCGCATCACGAGCGCGCGGATGGATGCCGAGCAGCTCGGCGTGCCGGAGCTGCGCGAATACCTCGCCTCGAATGCGGACTTTCCCGACGGCCAGCTCGCGCCATTTCGCACGCACCTCCAGCACCGCTGGGCGCTGCCCTTCACCTGCTTCGCCGTCGTCTTCATCGCGGCACCACTCGGCATCGTGTTCTCGCGCCGCGCCGTGCTCGCCTCCGTGGCGGGGAGCATCTTCATCTTTTTCATCTTCCTCTTTCTCATGTTCTTTTTCCTCGCGATGGGAAAAGGCAACCATGTCTCGCCCCTCGTCGCAGGCTGGGTGCCGAACGCCACGCTCCTCGTCATCGGCGGCTACCTGCTCTGGCTGCGCTCGACAAACCGCGAGATGTTCAAATTTTTCTCCCGTAAAAAATGACCAACGACTGGACCATCCAAAGCCGCTCCACCCACTGCGCCACGACCGGCGCGGCATTCACCGAGGGCGAACACTTTTATACGCTTCTCTTCCACGAAAAGGACGGCTTCCGCCGCGAGGACATGTGCGAGGAGGCGTTCAAGGCGCGCGGCGAAACGCCCGCGCCGTTTTCATTCTGGCGCTCGAAATTCGAGCCGCCGCAGGCCGCGCCGCCCGAGGCGGTGAGCAAGCAGACCGCCGAGGATCTGCTGCGCAGCTACATGATGGAGCCCGGCATCGAGCATGCGAACGCGCGCTACATCCTCGCGCTCATGCTCGAGCGCAAACGCATCCTGCGCGAAGTCGAGGTGAAGCGCGGCGACGACGGCTCGCTCACGCGCATCTACGAGCGCGCGAAGACCGGCGAGGTCTTCGTGATTCCCGATCCGCAGCTCCGGCTCGATCAAGTCGAGCAGGTGCAGATGCAGGTCGCCGGGCTGCTCGGCGCACCCGCACCGAACGTGCCCGCGCCTGTGCAGGGCGAGGCTGAGGTGTCTTCGCCCTCGTGAAACAAAGTAGGCGAGGTTTTCCAACCTCGCGCGGGAGGATGGGCGGAGGCGGCGGGATGGCGCGGAGCGTGGGGAGCACAGGCGACCCGCCTGTGGTTTGCGGCGGCCCGCCGCAAACACCCGGATCAGATTGCGTGTCTGCCTGAAGAAGCACGCCGCGGTTGCTTCCCGAAAGCGCGTCCCGTTGTCCAGTGTTCCCGGCGGGTCGCCGGGAACTGCTGGCGGGCCGCCTGCGCTCCCCTCGCTGCGCTCGCCCGCGCGAGGTTGAAAACCTCGCCTGCTTTACAGCATCCCGAAGCGCTTCCGCAGGATCCACTCGATCGTGAGCAGCAGCACGATCGGGATGAACCACCACCAGCTCTGCCACAGCACGGTGTCGCTCTCGATCACCTGCCCGGAACTCAGCGGCGCGAGCCGCTCGATGAGCGCGTCGCACTGTTCTTCGCGCAGGTATTCGCCACCGCCCGCGAGGCTCACCTGCCGGAGCAGATCCTCGTTCAGGCTCAGCAGCGTGCGCTCGACATTCTCGCGCGCGACCACCGTGAACTGCGTGCGCGCCTTGAGCTGCTCGGTCGGGACTGCCGCGGTGTCCACGGCGAGTTCGTAGGAGCCGCTGTCGAGCGCGGTCGTGCGGCCGCGGTAAAGTCCGCCTTCGTCGGGTGAAAGTGTGATCGTGGCGACCTTCTGCCCGTCGCGATACAGCACTGCGTTCACCGAGACATCCGACACCGGGCGGCCTTCCGCATCGCGAAGACGCGCGCGGATGTCGGCCTGTTCGCCGGGCTGATACGTGAGCTGGCCCGCATCGAGCTGCACGAATTTGTCGCGCGCGGCGAACGGCGCCTCGCCGATGTAGTCGCCGAGCTGATTCCAAAATCGGACGTGATGCAGATCCGCGACCTCGTAGCGCCAGCGCCACGACTCATCGAATGCGTGATAGTACACGCGGCCCGCACCGAAGGGCCGCAGCACCGCGGCGGGAATGCGCGCGCCGGTGTTTGCCTCGAGCAGCACTTCCGCGCCGGGCAGCGGCTTCACCTGCGCGATGAAATGCGGCGGCGGCATCTTCGCCCAGGTGTCCGCATTCACCGACGAATCCGTGCCGAGCATGAAAGCTCCGAGGCTCTGCGCACGGCCCGCGAGCACGAGCGACTTGATGCCATCGCGCACGCCCGGCCCGGTCCACTCGACGGGGAACAGCGGCGCGAGCGGCGAGCCCGCGTAGCCGCGCAGCACGCCGCGCTGGCCGTCAATGAACGCGATCGCACCGCCGCGTTTGCCGACGAATTCCGCGAGCCACGTCAGCTCCTCGTCCTTCAGCGCTGCACGCGGCACCTCGCCGAAGATGATCAGGTCGTAGGCATCGAGCGCCTTGTGCGAGATGGGAAAAGTGCCGGCCTTTTCGCCGCGCACAAAGCCTGCATCCGAAGTCGCGCCGGCCATCACCGCGTTCACCTCCCACTTTTCGTCGCGGTCGAAAAGATTCCGCAGGTAGCGCGTCTCCCAGCGCGGGCGTCCGTCGAGAATCATCACCTTGCGCTTCTGCGTCACGGCGCGGAAACGCAGCGGCGCGGTGTTGTTCGAAAGTTCGCGATCCCCCTCGATGGCGCTCACCTCGGCGGTCAGTTGCAGCGGCGCCCCGGCGACCTCGTAGCCCTGCGTCTGATTTTTCATGCGCGCCTCCGCGAGTTCCTTGATCGGAAATTCAAACGGCACGCGACGCACACCCTTGCCGACGGAGACGAGCGCTTTTTCCCAGACGACTTTGCCGCCGTCCTTCACCGACACGGTGAACGGCTCGCCCGGCGGAATCTCTTCCTTGATGTGAATTTCTCCGCGCACGCGATCCTCGAAGAACACGGAATCCGGCGCGACCACACGCAGCACCGCGATGTCGCGCGGCGGCACCTGGCTGCCGAAGCCGACGGAAAACACGCCCGTCTTCCGCCCCGCTAAAATGCGCGCGACCTCGAGCGGCGACTCGCCGGAATTATGCTGGCCGTCGGTGAAAAGCACGACGGCGCTTTTCTCCGAGCCGCCCGCGGCCTCGGCGGCGAACTTCAGGCCGATGCCGAGATCCGTCGGTTGCGCGACGGGCTTTTGCAGTCCGGCTGGCGGCGCGGAATCGCCGGCGCTGGAATGCCAGAGCGGTTTCGCCTCGTTGCCATCGAGAATGATGAGCTGCACATCGTGCTTTTCCGCAAGGCGCGTGAGCAGGCGCTTCTCCACGGGCCCTTCGAGCAACAGCGACTGGAGCCGCTGCCAGCGCGGGAGCGAATCGAACTTCGCAAGCGCCGCGCGCAGCGGTGCCGCTGCGGGATCGGCTTCGATCTGTTTTTCAAACAGCGCGGAGACTCGCAGTGAAAAACGCCCGGCGATTTCGCCGAGGTGCGTGAGATCATTCGCGGCGCGCACCTGATCCTCGGTGCCGGCAAATTGCCGCCGCGCGAGTTCCTGCGCGGGCTCGGCGATCTCGGCGCGCAGTCGCGCGAGATCATCGCTGCCGGGCGCGGCCTTCGCGAGCAGCGTGACTGCCTCGGCGGACTTTGCGGCAAATTCCGTCGAGAGCTTCCGCCAAATTTCGTCGGTGAGATTCTCCGGGGGCGGCAGGCGGTCGGCGATGCCGCGCGCGTCGGCCAGCGCTGCCGCTGCGCTCGGGAGATCGAGCGGGACGCCCGCGCCGTCGAGCAGGCCGAGCCTGCGCGCGAGTGTGATTTTTCTCCCCGCGTCCATCGCGGGATCGGTGAGCTGCATGGACTCGGAGGCGTCAATGCACAGGAAGAGTCGCGCGAGCTGGCCGATGACTTTGCGATGATGCAGCACCGGGCCGCTGAGCATGATCACGATCATCACGACCGCGAGCGCGCGCAGCGTCGGCAGGCAGAGGCGCACCCAGCGGTTGTGCGAATGCGTGTCGCGGCGGTACAGCAGCCACGCGATGACGCCGAGCAGTAGCGCGACGCCGACTCCGGCAAACCACGGCCAGTCGCCGGTCCAACGAAGCGTCGTGGTGACGTGCTCGCGGTTCATCGTGCGGCCTCCATTTCACGCTTCAGACCTTTTGCCAGCGAGGCGTTCAGGGCTGCGCCGCGGCTGCGGGCGAACATGCGCTGCAAAATCAGCTCGAGGAAAATGAACGCGAGCAGCGCGATGAGCACCCATTTCCACAGCTCCTCGCCGAAACGCTGGCGGTGTTCGTTCTCGCGGAACTCCGCGGCGGAATGCACGACGGCGACGGAGTGCGCCTTGGAAAACTCAGCGATCTCCGTGTCGGCGAGACGCGCGAGATCGGACTCGCGGCGATCTGCATTCACGACGTAGTGGATCGGCTGTCCGCCCGGTGGCTGGAGCGTGTAGAGGCCGGGCTGGTAAAGCGGCGCGGTCTCGACGACGCCGCGCTCGTCCTTTTTCACGATGGGCATCTCGACCGCGGTGCCGTCCGGCCCCGTGAGCAGCGCCTTCTTTCCGGCGGCGGTGACGGGCAGGAATGACACGAGCGATCGGCCGACGTCGAGGTTGCGCGGCGGGTTCACCGTCGAGGCCAAATGCACGCAGAGGCGCTGCACGAGCGGGAGGTAAAATGGGCGCGCGGGGAGATTCCCCCAGTCGGCATCCGCGGCGGTCGAGCACGCAATCACGCGACCGCGACCGACGGCTCGCTCGACGAGAAATGGATCGCCCGTGTCGAGCCGCGCCAGGACGACGGGGTCATTCGGATCGCCGCTGCTCGCGGGCGATTTCATTTTGAACCACACCTTGATCGCAGCCTCGGTCATCGAGCCGTTGCGAGGGTCGTTGAAGATTTCGAGCGCGGGATTTTCAAAGCGCTGCGCGGCGACACCGGTGCCCTGCGCCGCATCCTTCAACTCGCCCGAGATGCCCGCGAGCGGCACGGGCGCGAGCGAGGCGAACGCACCGTTCCACCACGCGACATCGGTGCGATCGCCGGGGAAGACGAGCAGGCCGCCACCATTTTTCACGAAGTCATCGAGCACTCGCATCTGCTCGGGCGTGAGCTTGCGCACATTTGCGAGGACGACAGCGGCGGAGTCGGCGAGATTTTTCGCGGAGAACGCATCGGCGCTGACGACATGCGGCTCGATGAGATCGCTCAGCGGCACTTTGCCCGCGGCGAATGGTGAGAGTGCGATTTGGAGGTATGCGGTTTCCGAGGTGATGTCATCTGGCGTCGGGCCGGGCGCTCCGTCCACGAGCAGCACGGGGATGCGATCACGCACGGGAATGCTCGCGAGGAAGGTGTTGTCCGCGGCGAGCACGTCGGGTTCGGTGGAGACTTCGACGACGTGCGAACCCGCGGTGTCGAAGGTGATCGTGAACAGCACCTGCGCCTTCGCGCGCGGGCCGAGGTGGGCCTGCGATGCGGACTTGTCCTTGCCGTCCACTTTCAAAGTGACGCGCAAGTCGGCATGGTTCGCATCGCCGAAATTGCGGAGGTTCGCGCGGATCTGCACCTTCTGCCCGACGCCGACCATGAGCCGTGAAAAGTCGAGCGACTCGATGGCGATGTTCTCCTTCACCTCCTGGCCGACGTCCCAAAACGTGACGCCCGGCGCAGTCGGCAGACTGCGGATGCGCGTGAGCGCGCGGCCGATGAGCGCGTCCTCCGTCGCGGGAAAACTCACGCGCTGGAAATCCGTAAGCACCACGACCTGCCTCGCACTCTCGTGCATTTTCTCCAGCGCGCCCGCTCCGAGGTCGAGTGCGGCGGGAATTTTTGCGGAGCCGAATCCGGCGGACGATTTTGTGAGCGCCTGCGTGACGCGCGAGAGATCGTAGCTCGGTGCATCAAGCAACCCGCGCCCGCCTTCGCCCATCATGATCACATGCGCCTCGGAGCCTGCACGGAGTTCATTGATCAAGCGCAGCGTCTCGTCCTTCGCGATGCCAAAGCTCGTCGTGCCCGCGCGCGCGGCATCCATCGAGTAGCTGTTGTCGAGCAGCACGACAGTCGAGGTCTTTGCATTGCCAAGCAGCGAACTCGCGCCTTTCCACAGCGGCCGCGCCATCGCGAGCGCGAGCAGCGCGGGGATGCAGCAGCGGATCGCGAGGAGGATCCACTGCTCGATCTGGATGCGGCGGCGGTTTGTCTTGAGCACTGCTTCGAGCAGGTGCATCGCGCCCCACTTCACGATCTTGAAGCGGCTCTTGTGGAAGAGGTGGATGATGAGCGGGATCGAGAACGCGGCGAGGCCGGTGAGGAGGGCGATGTTGAGGAAGTTCATCGGGGGCCTCCGGGGAGAACATCCAACATTGAACATTGAACATTCAACATCCAACCAATTGGCAATCTCGATTGATCAATTTGATCAATCTTCGCCGATGCGGCGGTGTCGGGTGGGAACGCGGAATGGGTGGGGCTCACTTTTTTCCTCCTTCGACCTGCGATATTGCGGCGGACAAGATGTCAGACGTCGAACATCCGATGTCCGACATCCAGCCGACCTCGAATTCACAAGCCTCATCTTCGCCAAGCGGACTGTCCTCACGGACTCGCGCGGAAGGTTCGCGACGCGCGTTGGCGGTGCGGATGCTGGCGAAGAAAATGCGGATGAGTTGCTCCGTCTCGCCGGTCAGCGCGCGCGTTTCCCTGAGATCGTCGCTCAGCGGCTTGCGTTCGATGATCAGCAATGCCCTCCGCGATTCGCGCAGTTCCTTCAGGCAGATTTTCAGCTTGTGAATGAAATCCGCAAGCGACTCCGCCGCCTGCACCTCACCGTGATTCAACGTCGGAGAAGTGCCCGAACGCAAAAGCTGTCCCCCGATATGATCCGCACCGCGTGACTTCGGCAGCGCATCCACGAGCCGAATGATTCGCACCGCAAAATCCAACAGCCGTTCCTCCAAATCGAACGCAGACCGGCGCGAAGCGCCACCAACATTGGATGTTGGATGTTGGATGTTGGATGTTGGATGTTCGCCCCTTTTCATCCCCGCGCCAGCCTCCTGCTCAGATAAGCCGCGAGCGCCTTCGCATACGGCTCATCGGTCGTGAACGGCACGAGGTCCACCTTGTGCCTGCGGCAGCCGCGCGTGAGTTCGGTGCGGAATTTTTCGAGGTTCGCGAGATATGCCTGCTTCAGGATCGCGGGATCGAGCAGGTGCTTCACACCGTCGCGCTCCATGCACTCGAATTGCGTCCAGCCCTTGAACTGAAACGCGAGTTCGTCCGGGTGCCAGATTTGGAAGACGAGGATCTCGTGACGCGCGTGGCGGAAATGTGCGAGCGCCTTGAGGAAATTCGACACCTCGCCGAAGCAGTCGCTGATGATGATGAGCAGGCCGCGGCGGTGGAGCTTCGGCACGAGATCGTGGAAGACCTTGCCGAGTTCCGTCTCGCCGCCGGGTTTGCCGGCTTCGAGTTCGCTGAGGATCGTCCGCATGTGGCTCACGCGCGAGCGCGGCGGGATGTAGCGGCGGATCTGCGTGTCGAACGTGACGAGGCCGACGCCGTCCGACTGCTGGAGCATGAGATACGAGAGACACGCGGCGAGCTTCGTGGCGTATTCGAATTTGCTCACGCCACCGTCTTTTCCGCCGCCGTAGTCCATCGAGCCGCTGCGATCCAAAATGATCGTCGCGCGGAGGTTCGTCTCCTCCTCGTATTCGCGGATGTAGTAGCGGTCGCTGCGCGCGAAGACGCGCCAGTCAATGTGGCGGATTTCGTCGCCGGGGACGTATTGCCGGTGCTGCTTGAACTCGACGCTGAAGCCCTTGTGCGGCGAGCGGTGCAGTCCGGTGGTGAAGCCCTCGACGACCTGCCGCGCGAAGACCTGCAGATTGGAAATCCGCTGAAGATCGGACGGCGTGAGAAAATCCGAGACGTGGGCCATGCCTGTCGGAGAGTCGGCTTTCCGAAATTACAGCGCCCTTTTCGCCTCGCCGCGCGGGACGCTTTTCAAGATGCGGAGCACGATGTCGTCCACGCTGATGCCCTCGGCTTCGGCGTTGAAAGTCGGGACGATGCGGTGGCGCAGCACGGGGAGCGCGAGGGCCTCGATGTCATCAATCGTGACGTGGAAGCGGCCCTGCAGGACGGCGCGCACTTTTCCGGCGAGCACGAGGTTCTGGCACGCGCGCGGGCCGGCACCCCAGTTGATCAGTTCCTTCACGAATGCGGGCGCGTCGGGTTCGTTCGGGCGCGAGATGCGGACGACGTCGAGCACGAAGTCCATGACGTGATCGGGCACCGGCACTTTGCGCACGACTTTTTGCAGCTCGAGGATCTGCGCGCCGCTGAGCACGGCCTGGATTTCGGAGACGAAGGTGCCGGTCGTGCGCATGATGATCTGCCGCTCTTCGTCGCGGCTTGGGTAGCCGACATTCACGAGGAAAAGGAAGCGGTCGCGCTGCGCCTCGGGGAGCGGGTAGGTGCCTTCCTGCTCGATGGGATTTTGCGTCGCGAGGACGAAGAAGGGCTGATCCAGTTCGAACGTCTTGCCGCCGATCGTCACGTGCTTTTCCTGCATGGCCTCGAGCAGCGCGGCCTGCGTTTTCGGCGGCGTGCGGTTGATTTCATCTGCGAGCAGCATCTGCGTGAAGATGGGGCCTTTTTGAAAGACGAACTGACGATGGCCGGTCGAGGATTCCTGGATGATGTCGGTGCCGGTGATGTCCGACGGCATCAGGTCAGGTGTGAACTGGATGCGGCGGAAGCCCATGTTCAGCGCCTGCGAGAGCGTGCGAACCATCGCGGTTTTCGCGAGGCCGGGCACGCCTTCGAGCAGGCAGTGGCCGCCGGCGAGGACGGCGATGAGGAGCTGCTCGATCACGTCCTTTTGCCCGACGATGAACTTCGCCATCTCGCGCGTGATTTTCTGGTATGCGTCCACCAGTTGCGCGGCGGCGGCCTTGTCGTCGAATACAGTGTTTGGCGGGTTGTCGGTCGTGGTCATGTAGGTTGGGAAAGTCGTCTTGTGGCAAAGAAAACGCCGTTCGGCGAGGAACGTCGAACGGCGTCAAATCCAATGCGCCTGGAGCAGTCGCACGTCTTACATTTCGGCAATCTCAGGCAGCGGATCGATCCACACGGGCGGCGTGCAGACGGCCGGCTGTGCGGCGAACTGCCATTCGGACGGGGTCTCGGCGACCTGCCCCGAGTGCTGCTGGAGCCGGCTGGCAAATTCCTCGACGCTGCGTGCGAATCCCTTTTCCTGAACATCGGCCACGATGCCATGCACAGCCTGCCCCGCGGACGCAAGGCGATCGACGGCGGCACCGCTCTTTTCCCAGAATCCGGGACGCGTCGCGGTGAATGCGGTAACCGCGGAAAGCAGCAGGATCGCCGCGGCTTTCTGAAATATGCCACGCCAGTGCCACGCAGGCACGTCGAGCACTTTCGCGCGCTGCTCTGCGTTCAGCGTCAGCACGTCGGAGTCGTCACGTTGTATGCCGTCCTTCAGCATTTCGCTGAGTTCCAGCATTTGAACCACGTCGTTGCGGCATTCCTCGGAAACTCCGAGCATGCTTTCGACGTAGAGGCGCTCGTCCGGGGGGAGTTCGTTGAGCGCGTAGTCGGTTAAGTCTTGGTCTGTCAGTCTCCCTCTCATTGCAGTGTACTCCTATGATGCGGCCCGTTTGGCCAGATAGATGATCTTTTCGTCCTTGTCGTCGCGTTCCATTTTTCCGCGCAGATTGCGCATGGCGGCGTTCAAAATAAATCCCACATTCCCCACGCTCAGCCCGGTGATCTGGCTGATCTCCTGGTAGGAATGGCTCCCGTGGAAGCGGAGGCGCACGACCTCCTGCTGGTTCTTCGGCAGCAACTTCACGTGCTCCATGAGGCGCTCGACGGTCTCGCGGCGCGACATCTCCTGAAGCGGGCTCACGTTGTCCACCCTGCGGTGCTCGAACTCCTCCTGATCCACGTAAATGTAACGGTCTTCCTTCTTCAGCGACTTCAGCGCGCAGTTCCGGCACACGGTGAAGAGCCACTGCGAGAGATGCCCCTCGATGGCCGCCTGATCCTGCGTGTGAAGACGCATGAATGTCTCCTGCACCGTGTCACGGGCCCGGTCGAGATCCTGGAGGATGCTCAGGGCGTATTGGAGGAGGGGACGCTGAAAGCGCTCGAGCGCGCCCTGAACCCATGCTGATTTCTTTTTGGCTTTGGAGAGGAACATAATCCTGCACAGATAACCCAAGTCCGGCGGAATATTGAGGAAAATTTTGGACTATTTTCACAGGATGAAGAAACGGGGCCGCACCCGGCATCCGCCATTTTGCCCGGCCGTCATTCCCGGCTTCCCGCCACGCGGAGACTGCGGCATTTTTCGCCGCGTGCAGACCACCGCAGCCATCCTGCTCCGCAAGACGCGGTTCAGCGAGACGAGCCTCATCGTCTCGTGGTTCACCCGCGACTGCGGGCGGCTGAAGACCATCGTGAAGGGCGCACTGCGTCCCAAGAGCCGCTTCGCCGGCGTGCTCGATCTTTTTTTTGACTGCGACATCACCTTCGCACACAGCGCAAAAAGCGAACTGCACACGCTCCGCGAGGCCGACCTCCGCGAGGCCCGCGAAGGACTGCGCACCGATTACCGCCGGGTCGCGCTTGCGTCATATTTTGTCGAACTCATCGAGCTGACGACCGAACCCGAGCATCCCGCGCCCGAGCTGTACGACCTGCTCCGGCGCGCGTTCGGATTCCTCGATCAAAATCCAGCGGAGCCGCGGGCGCTGCTCCACTTCGAGGGCGAACTCGCGCGGATGCTCGGCATCGCGCATCCGGAACTTTCGCCCATCGTCGCCATTGGCCGTGCGTATCATCGCATCCCGTCCGCGCGCACGGCGTGCCTCGCGAAGTGATGAGCCTGTCATGCACAGGGCACTTCCGGAAATGCACGGGCGATGGTTCCCGCAGATTCAGAAAACCCGCAGATTGGCAGGAAAGAATTCTCTGCGGGTTTTCTGAATCTGTGGGAGAACAGGTTTTCGGACGCCCCCTACTGTTGTTGAAACGACGAATGGACGCGAATAAGAAAGTTGCGCGTGAAAGCGGCGATTTCGAGCGTTCACACAGCGGGAAAGTGAGCACGGGCGCGTTCCTTTATTGCATGGACCTTCATTCGTGCCCATTCGTGCCCATTCGTGATTTCCCTGCTGTGGCTTTGGGAAGACGCTCCGCGCTTGCCTTGACGCGCGCACACCGCAGCATCGCGGCATGAGCGAACAACCCACCGTCGCCGCAAAGGCGCCCGCGAAAGTCACCCTCGAAGCCGGCAAGGACTACTGGTTCTGCACCTGCGGGAAATCCGCCACGCAACCGTTCTGCAACGGCGCGCACAAGGGATCGTCCTTCGCGCCGAAAAAATTCACCGCGGAAAAATCCGGCGACGCGTGGCTCTGCCAGTGCAAGCACACGGCGAACGCGCCCTTCTGCGACGGCACACACAAGGGGCTCTGAGCAAGGAGTCCCGAGCTTTAGCTCACCGCGATCCGCCCTCGTCGCTTGATCCTCAAAGAACCGAAAACGTCCCTCGACCCGAGCGGATTCACGCGCTGAAGCGCATGACTACTTTGCGCTCTGCGAAACACTCACCCGGCTATCGCGAGATGCCGCACTGAAGCACAAACCACGCGGGATTCAGCGGCCCGCAGCGCTCGCGCAGCCTGTCGAGTTCCGCAGCCGGGCCATGAAGTTCGAGCCGCACGAGATCGGAGTGCGTGAGCATTTCGTCGAGCACGGCGCCGACATTGTCGAGGTGCTCGATCACGCCCTGCGCGCCAACGTACGCCTCGCGGCAATGCACCGTGTCGCCGTCGAGCGTGAAGTTGTACCACAGGCAATTCTTCTCGGTCTTCGTCTTCGCGACGAACTTCGGAAGCAGCGCGAGCACGGCGTCGAGTTTGCCGGCGTGGACTTTGAAATACGGGTGAATGCTGACGGCCTCGGTGGTCTGGGACATGGCGGATGCGGGAGGTGAAATGGAGCCCGAGATTTGCAGGAACGACGACGCGTTGTCACCTGCGCAATTCGCGCAGGCCAGAGCTGCCGCATCAAAACCGCACCGTGCGGAAGCTCGCGGCACGGAATTCCGGGTGGAGCACGCGACTCGCGTGCTGTCTGCGGCGACCCGCCGCAGACACTCGCAGGATCTGTGGTTGGCGTTTGAGTTTCGGATCACCGGGTGCGTTCCAAATCTGCGCACGCAGCCTGCGGACGAACGCGCACGGGTGTTTCCGGCGGGTCGCCGGAAACAGCACGCGAGTCGCGTGCTCCACCCGGAGTCCCTGCGGCACCGCTTTTCAAAGCCCAAAGTGCATCCTCGCGCCGCGCCGCGCCGCTGCCGTAGCGTCCGCCGCATGGACTCCCCCGCGCTCCCGTTCGCATCGTTCATCGTCGCCCTCGCATCATCAGCCGCATTTGCCGCACCCGCGCCGAAGCCCGACTTCGGCACCGTGCGCGAGGAGCACATCATGATTCCGATGCGCGACGGCCGGCGGCTCTCGGCCTACGTGTTTTTTCCGAAGGGCGAGCGCGCGGATCAAAAATGGCCCGCGATTTTCGAGCAGCGCTACGCCGACATCAGCAGCGTGGGCTCGCGGAAAAATGCCGCAAAGTTTGCCGAGGGCGGCTTCGTCATCGCCCTCGTGAACTACCGCGGCACGCACGAGAGCGAAGGCGTCTATCGCGGCTACCGCGGACTGCAATGGGGCGAACTGCGCGACGGCTACGACGTGTGCGAATGGCTCGCCGCGCAGCCGTGGTGCATGGGAAAAATCGGCACCTACGGCGGCTCGCAGGCCGGCTACGCGCAGAACTACCTCGCCGTCACACAGCCGCCGCACCTTGTCGCGCAATACATGACGGACACTGGCCTCAGCCTTTTCCACGAAGGCTACCGAATCGGCGGCACGACGAAACCGCAGCGGTTCATCAAGGGCGGCAGCGTCGCGCGCAACCTCGCGGACAACGACGCGCTGCTGCGCGAATGGGACGCGCATCCCGACTACGACAAGTATTGGCGCGACGAGGACGCCTCGCTGCACTTCGACAAGATGAACGTGCCGTGCTTCACCATCGGCAGTTGGTTCGACTTCATGGTGCAAGGCAGCGTCGCGAGCTTCATCGGGCGCGACAAAAAGGGCCACGATAACTCACGCGGCCACCAGCAACTCATCCTCGGCCCGTGGCTCCACGGCGGCTACCCGAAATCGAACAAGATCGGCGACCTCGTCTTCCCCGAGAACGCGCAGTTCGACGTGTACGCGCACATGACGAAATGGTTTAACCACTTCCTCAAAGGCGAGGACAACGGCATCGAAAAGGACGTGAACGTGCGCTACTACGTCATGGGTGCAGTCGGCGAAAAGGACGCGCCCGGCAACGTCTGGCGCGAAGCGAAGGACTGGCCGCCAGAAACTGAGACATCGGATTACTCGGAATACTTTCTCGTGGCTGACGGTGGCCTATGCACACGCAGTGATGGCCATGCGACTCCAAATCAGGCGCAGCATCATGGCCACGCGAGCTACGCGAGCGACCCGCTGCACCCGATGAGCCTCCCCTACACCGGCTTCCCCGGAGCAAAGGACGCGCGCCCATTCGAGGAGCAAAGCGAAGTGCGCTCATGGACGACCGACGTGCTGCGCGATCCCGTCGAGTGGACCGGCGAAGTCACCGCCGAAGTGTGGGTCAGCTCCACCGCGAAGGACACCGACTTCATCCTCCGCGTCAGCGACGTGTATCCCGACGGACGCTCGATCCTCCTCATGGATTACCCGCAGCGCGCGCGCTACCGCGACGGCTTCGACCGCCAGCACCTCCTCACGCCCGGCGAACCCGCGAAGCTCGCGTGGCACATCGGCTTCACGAGCATCATCTTCAACAAAGGCCACCGCATCCGCATCACCATCGCCAGCACCGGCGCTCCATTTTACGAGCCAAACAACCAGACCGGCGGCAAGCAGACGATTGACTGGATGAAGACGACGCAACCCGCGATCAACACCATCTGGCACGACGGCGCGCACCCGTCGCGCATCATAGCGCCGGTCATGCGCGAAAAGTAGTCCAGGGCTTCAGCCCGCAATCGCGGGACTGCATTCCGTAGCCGACGACGTGAGTCGGCGGGCTGAATTTTTCCCGAGTTCCGCGTTGAACAAAGCGCCCGCCGACTCACGTCGTCGGCTACGGAAAATGCGCCGCGCCATCCGTCATTTCACCGCCTGCTTCAACGTCTGCAGGAATGCTTCCACGTCCGCGATTTCCTGCGACTTCAGGATGAGGCCCATCGGCGGCATCGGCGAGATGCCGAGTTTTTCGAATCCCTTCGCGAGCACCTTGTTCGGCTCCAGCAGGCTCTCCCGGATGTACGCGGCGTTCTGCCGCACGGCGATGCCGTCGAGCGCGGGGCCGACGGTGCTGCCGACTCCGCCGAGCATGTGGCAGTTTTTGCACGCGGCGATCGGGTGGTTCCAGAAAATGTCCTGCCCGCGCTTGATGTCACCGGCGGCGACTTTCTCTGCGGGGTCTTCCTCGGGGATGAGTTCGCAGAGCTTCACGTCGTCGTAAAATGCGTCGCCGATGCCGACGTAGAGGATGTTGATGCTGGCCTTCGCGGACTTGCCGCTGTTGTAGATCACCTCGACCTCCTGCCAGTCGGAATCGCGCGTGACGTGCGTGGTCTCGGGGCGGTTGATGTGGTCGTTCATGCTCGCCTTGCCACGCAAGGCGTGGGTCTTGATCCAGGCGCTGAGACGGTAGTCGGTGTTTGGCTTCAGCGTCACGTCGGCGAAGAAGCTCGTGTCGGCACTTTCCTTGCCTTTCGCGATGCAGCGCAGCGCGTGCGTGCCGCCGTGGACGTTGCCCCCGCCGCTCACGACCTTCCACTCCGCGGCCTTCGTGTTTCCATTGGCGTTGTAGTCGCGGCGCTTCCAGCCCTCGGGAAATCCGTCCGCGCCGACGACTTCGAGTCCGGCATTTGGGAGAAGATTCGGACCTTCCTTATAGCCGATTGCGCCGAATTTCTTCGCGAGCATGCGCGAGGCTTCCTTCAGCCACTCGTCGTTCTTCACGAGCGGATCCGTGACGAGATTGCGGACGAGTGTGGAGATTTGCGTGCTCTTTGGAAAATCGCCGAGCTTCACGAATGCGGCGAGGCGCGTGTGCAGGTCCGGGTCGCTCAGGACGCCCGAGCCGAAATAGAGTTCCTGCGACGCGGCATCGCTGACGAGTGCGCGGATGGCGTTGCGGCGGAGGCGCGCGTCCTTCGCGAACAGCGCGGCCTTGTGCGTGGCAGCGTCGAGCTGACCGAGACCTTGCAGCGCCCACAGCGCGTGGACCGCGCCGATGGCTCCGTCATTCGCGAGCACCATCTGCTTGAGCGCAGGAGCAGCGTCGGATTTTTTGCCGTCCACGATCAGTTGCTGCGCGAGCAGCCGCCAGTATTGCGTGTCGGAATTCAGCGCGGCGACGAGTTCGGCGACAGGCGCACCGGCGAGCGGCTTCGGCATCACCGCGGGCGTGTCTTTGGCGACGATGCGGTAGATGCGGCCGCGGTTGTGATCGCGCAGCGCATTCTCGTGCGCGCCGCCGCTGCCGGTCTTCGCCTCGAAGCCGCCGCGCGCGACGCTCGGCGTGGGGTTGTGCTGGATGATGAAATTTTCCCAGTCCGCGATCCAGATCGCGCCGTCCGGGCCGACCTCGGAATACACCGGCGAAGTCCACTCGTCGCTGCTCGCAAAAATCGGCATCGCGTCGAGCGCCTTCCAGCCGGCGCCGTCGGGCTGCACATCGAGGAGGTTGACGACTTTCATCGTCGGCTCGCAGACCATCGCCTTGCCCTGGAAACGCGCGGGCAGCTTCGACGAGTAGATGAAAGTCGAGCCCGCCGCCGCAGTGTACCCGCCCCAGTGCGCGCCGTTCGCATCCGCGCCGAAGACATCCACCTGCCGGTAGTTCGGCGTGATCGCGCGCACCTGCTCGACGGCGTTGATCTTCTTCGCCGTCATGCCGCGCACACCCGCGGGCCAGCTCGTCGCCGGGATGCCGCCGAAGAAAATCGGCGCGCCATTCGCCGTGCCACCGAACTGATCACCCGCATCGTTCGCACCGTGGCCCCACGAGTTGTTCGTGAACTGGTGCAGGAACTCCAGCGCCGAGCCGTCCGGCTTGAAGCGATACGTGCCCATCGCAAACTCGAACGGCTTGCCGCCGACCGTGCCCTTGAACCCCGAGTAGCCGACGCAGCCGTAGAGCCAGTTGTCGTAGCCGAAGTGCAGATTGCTCGCCTGCGCGTGCGTGTCGCGGATGCCCCAGCCATCAATGAGCACCTCGCGCACATCCGCCTTGTCGTCGCCATTCGTGTCCTTGAGAAAAAGCAGCTTCGGCGGCTGCGCGACGATCACGCCGCCGCGCGCAAAGACGAGGCCCGTCGGCAGGTTCAGCTTGTCCGCGAAGACGGTGAACTTGTCCGCGCGCCCCGTGCCCTTCGTGTCCTCGCAAATGATGATCTTGTCGTGCCCCTCGCCGCCCTCGACGACACCGTGCGGATAGTCGCTCGTCGCCGCGACCCACAGCCGCCCGCGCGCATCCCATGCAAAGGCGATCGGCTTCCCGATTTCCGGATCGCTCGCGTAAAGCTCCAGCTTCAGATCCGCCGGCACCTGCGTGCGCTCCATCGCGCCCTTCGCGCTGAACGGATGCTGATAGGTGATCGCCTCCGCACGCTTCTCGTAGTTCGCGACGAGCGGATTTTTCTCGCGCACCTCCGGCTCGCGCTGCGCGAGAAATTTCTCCCACTCGGATTTCGCCGCCGGGTCCACCGTCGCGAGGATCGTCGAGCGGATCGCCGCCGGTGCGTCGTCATCCTTCACCGTCACGACGCGCTTCTTCGATTTCAGCGCAGCAAGTGCGGGAGCGTCGCCGCCGCCGAGCACCATCGCCGCATCGTAAAGTCCCGCCATTTTCTCACTCAGCCCCGACGCCGGCGTGAAGTAGTCGAAGTAAATCGCATCGCGCCCAAGCTGCTCCATCGCGACGCGCAGCACGCCTGCCTTGCTCTGCTCCGCGCCCGCCGGATCAAAGAACAGCACACGCAACGGACGCGGCTCCGCGGCGGCTGAGTTTGGAACTGCGGCGGCGAAAAGCACAGCGGCGGAAATTGCGCGGATCGAAATGGCCAGGGGACGGGGAATGCGGTTCATGGTTTTTGGAAAATCGGAGGTGCAGGTATCAGTAACCGCTGACGCTGCCAAACCCATCTGACATGTTTTGTGCGGAATCGGACACCCGCAGAGACTGACCAAAAGCAGATCTCGACCGCCAGGAATTTGCTTTCGCCCGCGCCGGAACGGAAACGCCCCGGTCGCGGACCATCGGCACACAGCTCGGCTCATGTGCCGCAAAAGGTCTGGTAAGGGACATCGCCAACGGGTGCCGGCGAGCGAAACTCGGGTGCATGCTTTGCGTGATCATACGGTGCAGTCAGCACGTCCAGCAAACGCTCCATGACGCCCAAATCCCCCTGCTGCGCCGCGGCGAGCGCCGCCTCCACCAGATGGTTGCGCGGGATGACAGCAGGGTTGTGCGCACGCCGAAGCTGTGCGGACTCAGCGGGCGATTGCGACTGCCGCTCCAAGCGCGCCAGCCAGCGCCCGTGCCACAGGAGAAACTTCGCGTCCATTTTCCACGGCTCATCAGCCGGCGCGGCGTGCGACAGCGACGCAAAGGTGTTGGTGAAATCGGCCTTCGTGCTGTGCATCCACTCCAGCAGCGTCTCGACCAGACCCGCGTCCTCGGGCTCCTCGCTGAACAAACCCAGCTTCTTCCTCATCCCGGCGAGCCAGTGCCGCTCGAAGCGGTCTTTGAAAATCGCGAGCGCCTCCTCGGCCATCGCGACCGCTGGTTCTTCCTCCGAGTGCAGCACGGGCAGGAGCGTCTCGGCCAGCCGGGTCAGATTCCACTGCGCGATCCCGGGCTGTTTTCCGAAGGCGTAGCGTCCGTGCCGATCAATGGAACTGAACACGTTCGCCGGATCATACGCGTCCATGAAGGCGCAGGGACCGTAGTCAATCGTCTCGCCAGAAAGCGCCATGTTGTCGGTGTTCATCACGCCATGCACGAAGCCGACCTGCATCCACTGCGCGAGCAGCGCGGCCTGCCGCTCGATCACCGCGCCGAGCAGAGCGAGCGCCGGATTTTCAGTGTTCGCGAGTTCCGGAAAATGTCGCCGCAACGTGTAATCCGTCAGCGCGCGCAACGCGGCTTCATCGCCCGCAGCCGCGGCCCATTCGAAAGTGCCCACGCGGATGTGGCTCGCCGCCACGCGCGTGAGCACCGCGCCCGGCAGCACTTCCTGACGATACACCTCCTCGCCCGTCGCCACCACCGCGAGGCTGCGCGTGGTCGGGATGCCGAGCGCGTGCATGGCCTCGCTGATGATGTATTCGCGCAGCATCGGCCCGAGCGCCGCGCGTCCGTCGCCGCGTCGGGAAAATGGAGTCGGCCCCGCGCCCTTGAGCTGGATGTCGAAGCGCCCGCCACCCGGCGTGATCTGCTCGCCGAGCAGGATCGCGCGTCCGTCGCCGAGCGTCGTGAAGTTCCCGTACTGATGACCGGCGTAGGCCTGCGCGAGCGGCGCCGCGCCCGGCGGCAATTCATTGCCCGAAAAGATCGCCGCTCCCGCATTCAGCGCATCGGGCTCCAGCCCCAGCGACACCGCGAGCCGCCGGTTGAAAATCACGATCCTCGGCGCGCTCACCGGCGTCGGAGCGACGGCGGCGTGAAACAACTTCGGCAGCCTCGCGTAAGTATGCTCCAGCCGCCAGCCGGCGGCCTGATCGAGTGTTGCAAAGTGCGCGTTCAATTTTGCAGTCGGGCTATCCAAAGTTGATGATCAGGAAAACGATGAAGGCCGCAATCACCGCGAACGCAATCGCAACCGCCATCGCAGGGCCATGATCGCCCGCAGCCATGACAGGCTTCTGATCCGGCACGCGCACACCTGCGCGGAGCAGCGACTGGTAGATGGCTTCCTGCGAAGAAAAGATGCGGAAAGCGAGGGTGCATCCCATCGCCGCGAACGCCGGGATCGAAAGCCCGAGCATCAGCCATCCCTGCCGCAGCGACGACAAGACCGTGGCAGTGCTCCGGTTCCCGTGGCCCATTCCGCTGAACATGATCACTGCGAAAATCAATCCACCCAGCGCGCCAATCACTGCGCCACGAATCGCGACCGCAGCCCTGCCAGGCCGGCGCTTGCGGGACCATTGCCACAGGAACATATCGCGCCGGCGTTCATTCATAGGTTGCGTGCCCCTTGTGCATATGCGGATGGCTCAGTCGCTGCGCAAACGATAGAGCAGCTCCAATTCCCCTGCCAAGGACTTGCTTTTGCACGCGCCGATCCGGGAGCGGATCCCGGCGTCGAGCGTTCGCCGACTCTGCCATCCGCGCTCCTGCTCACCGCGAGCGCTGCTCCCGTTGCTCGGTAAAAGTCACGCGCAGCTTCGCTTCGAGCACGGCGATGTCGCGCTTCTCACTCGCCTCGATCAGCGCGAGCGACAGACCCTTGTTCCCCGCGCGCGCCGTCCGCCCGGCCCGGTGCGTGTAATATTGAATCTGATCCGGAAGCTGGTGATGAATCACAAACGACAGCCCCGCGACATCAATCCCGCGAGCCGCGACATCGGTCGCGACCATGAACTGAATGCGCTCCTTCTTGAAGGCCCGCATCACTTTGTCCCGCTCCTTTTGCATGAGGTCGCCCTGCAAGACATCCACCGACAGACCGAGCGCGATCAGCTCCCTGCACAACGTGATCGCCCCTTCCCGGGTCCGGCAAAAAATCAGCCCGCGCTTCTCCTTCTGCCGCTGGAGAAAATCCGCGATGAACTCCGTCTTATGCTCTCGCTTGCAGAGGGCAAATCGGTGCTCGATGTCGCGGTTCACCACATGCGATTGATCGATCTGGATCGAGTGCGCCTGCGGGGACATGCAGCCCTTGATCAATTGCTGAATCGCCTCCGGAAACGTCGCGGAGAACAGCCATGTGCTGCGCCGGTTCGAAGCGAGGCTGAGGATTTTCGACAGCTCCACCTTGAAGCCCATGCTCAGCATTTCGTCCGCCTCATCAAGCACCAGGTGCCGCACGGAATCGAGCGTGAGCGCCTTGCGCACGATCAGGTCAATCAGCCGCCCCGGAGTCGCGACGACGATATGCGTCGGTCGGCGCAGCGCTTCCACCTGCCGGTCCAGATTGTCCCCGCCGCTCACCACCTCCACGAACATCTTCTCCGTGTACTTCGTGAAGCGGAAAAGCTGTTTGCCGATCTGCTTCGCCAGCTCGCGGGTGGGCGCGATGACGAGACCTTGGATCTCCCGCAATTTAGGATCGATCTTCGTGAGCAGCGGCAGACCAAACGCCGCCGTCTTGCCGGTCCCCGTCTGCGCCTGCGCGATCAGATCGCTGCCGTCCTTCAGCAGAAATGGAATCACCTTCGTCTGCACCTTGGTCGGGGTGACGATGCCCAGTTCCTCCAGCCCTCGGATCATGTCCGCCGGGATTCCGAGTTCTTTGAACGAAGGCGAGGCAGTGGACATGCGGTGTTCTCAGTCACGATGCCGCGGATGGCGAGCGGAATGCACGCCACGACGCTGCACCACAAGGAGCAGGGGCGCCCCCGCCCCGAGGGTCAACTTGGGGCGAGGGCGCCCCTGCTCCTTGAAAAACGGCCCTGCTTTTTCGGGAGCCGCGGCTAGATGAACTCGTTGATTAGATTCTCGAGGAACTCCTGCCGTCCGCTGATGTTCGGGGCGGCCTCGCCCTTCTCCAGCATGAGCTTTTCCAGCGAGCGGAAGTTTTCCTTCCCTGCTTCGATGCTCGCGCCGACTCCTGTGTCCCACGAGGCGTAGCGCTGCTTCACGAAACTTGCGAGGCGTCCATCGGCGCGGATTGCGGCGGCGATTTTCAAGCCGCGGGCAAAGGCGTCCATGCCGCCGATATGCGCGTGGAAAAGATCCTCCGGGTCAATGCTCTCGCGGCGCACCTTCGCGTCGAAGTTCACGCCGCCCGTGGTGAAGCCCCCGTATTTCAGCGCGACGAGCATGCACTGCGTGGTGAGATAAATGTCCGTCGGAAATTGATCGGTGTCCCAGCCGAGCAGCAGGTCGCCGGTGTTCGCGTCAATCGAACCGAGCGCGCCCGCGGCGCCAGCGACTTCCATCTCGTGCTGCATCGAGTGGCCCGCGAGCGTGGCGTGATTCGTTTCGAGGTTCAGCTTGAGATGCGGGAGCAGATTGTATTCGCGCAGGAAATTGAGGCACGCCGCGGCGTCGCTGTCGTATTGGTGCTTCGTCGGCTCTTTCGGCTTCGGCTCGATGTAGAACTGGCCCTTGAAACCAATCTCCTTCGCGTAGTCCACGGCCATGTGCAGGAACTTCGCGAGGTGATCGAGTTCGCGCTTCATGTCCGTATTCCAAAGCGTCGAGTAGCCCTCGCGGCCGCCCCAAAACGTGTAGCCCTCGCCGCCAAGCGCGTGCGTCACTTCGAGCGCCTTCTTCACCTGCGCCGCCGCAAACGCAAACACCTCCGCATTCGGCGAAGTCGCCGCGCCGTGCATGAAGCGCTGATGCACAAAAAGCTGCGCCGTGCCCCACAGCAGCTTGATGCCCGTGCGCTGCTGCTGCTCTTTCAGGAGCGCCGTGATCGTGTCGAGATACTCGTTCGATTCGCGCAACGTCTTCCCGTGCGGCGCGACATCGCGATCGTGAAATGCATAGTACGGCATCCCGAGTTTCTCCGCGATTTCGAAAAAGACCGGCACGCGCGCCTTCGCCAGATCGAGCCCGCTCAGGCCCGCCTCCCACGGGCGAATCGCCGTCGGCCCGCCGAACATGTCCGCGCCCTGCCCACACATCGTATGCCAGTACACGATCGAGAACCGCAGATGGTCGCGCATCGCCTTGCCCTCGACGATTTCCACCGGGTTGTAGTGCTTGAAGGAAAGCGGGTTCTTCGACTGGGAGCCTTCGTAGGCGATGCGGGAGATGTTGGGGAAGTGGGAACTCATGGGATTTTGGTGGTTTGGGAAGAGACCGCTTGGCGGCTGTTGACAGGCGAACCATAGCCGGGCATCTCGCAAAGGGTGACGACAAACTCTATGCCAAATGCGTCGCGTCCACCGCGCCGTGCCTCCCCGCGCATTCTTCCCCAGCGTCTGTTGCGCGAGCGGGAAGCGTGGCTGGGAAAGGTTCATTCCCATGCCCATTTTCACACGCTGTTCGACCATCTGCCGGGCGTCTGCTTCTACTGCAAGGACGCGCAGGGGCGTTTCATGCTCGTGAGCCGCGGCTTTCTTCTGCACAGCCAATTACGCCATGAGCGCGAGATCCTCGGCCTGACGGATTTCGACGTCGCGCCGCACCACATGGCCTCCGGCTACGTGCGCGACGATGCGCGACTGCTCTCCGGCAAGGCGCGTGTGGTCGAGCGCGTGGAGCTTTGGTTCGATCAGCAGGGAACGCCCGATTGGTTCTTCGTGAGCAAGCTGCCGCTCAAGGACGCGAAGGGTCGCATCTGCGGGACAGCCGGCGTCGTGAGGCGTGCGGCTGAACATGAAATGCAGTTGCCGATCATCCAGAGCGTGGCTCGCGCGGTTGAAATCATCCGCCGCGATTTCTCTGCTCCCGTCGTGCTGCGTGAAGTTGCCCGCACCTGCGGTCTCTCCACGCGCCACTTTCAGCGCCGTTTCCAAAACGCTTTTGGTTTCAGCCCGCAGGAATTCCTGATGAAAACGCGGGTCATCGCCTCGATGAAACTGCTCGAAGAAACGAACTTCTCCGCATCCGAAATCGCGATCCGTTGCGGCTTTGTGGATGGCAGCAGCTTCGCCGAGCAATTTCGCGTCCGGGTCGGCCAAAGCCCGACCGCTTATCGTCAGCACGTCCGCCACTGACGTCTTCCGTCATCCATTCGCATCAGTATCCCGATTCATCCACGCGCCGCCGGTCGCCTTCCTTCCAGGTTTCGATCAGAGCAATCGCCGGTCCGACATTGGGCGGCAGCAAGGCCAGGAACCACCGTTGTTGCTCGTAGGCCCCATGGCGAAGGAACCCCGCCAGCAATTCGGCAAGACGATTTTCCGGCGAGCCCGAGCGATTGAGCAGGCTGAAGTCCACGAGTTCCGCGAGGAGCGCGCGCAGCCAGACGGCCTCGGAAGTCTTGTCGAGCAAGCGGCCCAGCGTCAGCGACAGATCCGATGCGAAGCCGCTCCAAGTGGTCTCGCCCGGGAGTGTCGGATATGGGCTCACCCCCGCCTTTTCAAAATGCTTCAGGGTCAGGCCGACCGCATATCGCGTCACGTCGGCGTCCACCACCTTCATGGCTTTAAACCAGTCCTGCAATTCTCCCACGCCGCATTGCAATGGCGGCGGCTCCGGCATGGGCGGGCGTTTGGCGGAGTTCTGATTCATCTGTTTGAGCCACCTGCGCTCAAGGCAACCCCGTCGGGGTGCGTCCCTGTTTTCCATTCCGTGATCGCTTCGGCGGGAGTTTTCATGGGCTCAAGTGCTGGTGCATAGGCAAGGCGGCAAAGTTTCACAAGCCCGCGGACGCACAGCCAAGGGTGAAGGCGGCGGATTTCCGCCAGCATCACGGGTGCTTCCGTTCACCGCGAGTTCATCGGGCCACGCGGAAGCAGCCATGACGCCGTGCCGCTATCGTCAGCAATACCGGCTTGTGAGCCGGTGAGTCGCTGTGTCCGGTTTACGCGGCACTCAGCGGACTCCGGGCTTGAAAAACGGAATCCCCATCCGCTCCGCCACACGCTGCGGACGGCGCAGCGCCTCGCTCATGCGCGCCGCCTCATCCGCACCGCGCAGATCCTTGCAAGCCGGGTGAGCCTCGGGCGAAGCGATGATGCCGAGTTCATGCAGCACATGCGCAGTGCTGTGCTTGTACGCGGACGCGCTCATTTTTCCATCGAGCCGAAAGACCTGATCTTCGAGCGACTGAAATGCCTCAAAGAGCTTGTAAACGCGCGTGTCAAAGCGCCCGGTGCCCGTCGGAAATTTCTTCTGCGGCGCACCGTCATTCAGCCACATGTCCTTCGCCGCGCAGATGAGCGGCGCAGCGCTCACGGCCGCACCGATGAGCAGCGGCAGCCCCAGCTTGATCGCCGTGGCGATGCCGAAGTCGTCGCCGCTGTGCGGTGAAAAATCGTACCCGCTGCTTTGTTTCAAATCGCGGCACATCGCCGCCCACCACAGGAAGTGCGGCTCGTCGAGCGTGCTGATTTTTCCGCCGACAAATTTCGGATGTTGCGCAAGCTGCCAGAGCAGCCACGGCTCATACGGCGTGGCCCACGGCACGAAGCTCGGCTCCAGCGCATGCACGATGCCGGGCCGCACGAGCCACTCGGCGATCTCGTAGTAGCCGTCGCGACGCCGCTCGGGATCGAGCGCATTCAGCCAGCGTGAGGTCATGATCATCACCTCGCAGTTCTCGTGCTGCTGCACGATGTCGAGCAGCGTGCGGTAGCGCTCCGCCTTGAAAGCCGTGTCCTGCTCCGCGCCGCGCGCCGTGATTCCCGCGATGAATTTTGCCTGCGGAAATTCCGCGCGAAACCGCCGCAGCACCTCCGCATATAGCGCATCATCGAGGTCGAAAATGTAGCCCGTGTCCGCATTCAGCACCGTGACGAGTTCCACGCCGTAATGATCCGCCGCCGCCTGCATCCAGCGAATGCTCGCCGCAAACCCCTCCCAGTCCGGCTGACGATCACGAAACGGCAGCAGCGCCGCCGCGCACAGCCGACCTTTTGTCGTGTGATCCACAAGTTCCTCCTCGCTGGTCCACGCCCACTTGGTCTCCTGCCAAGTCGTCTGCGGAGTGAGGTCTTCGGGTTTTTCGACGAGCGGCTTCATGTTCACGCACCGACTTTCTTTTTGATCTCCTTGAGCTGCGCAAACTCCGGGCGCTGCTTGTAGAATTCGTCAAGCGGGTAGCAGCCGCTCACGAGTCCGTTGCGCGGTGCCGTTGTGCAGTCGCTGAAGGTCCGGCAGATCGTTTTTTTCTCCAGCGGCCTGCCAGCAATCGCATCCGCGAGCATCGCGGGGTACGAGAGCACGGCGCGACCGAGGCCGATGGCATCCGCCCAGCCGCGACGGAGCACCGCCGTCGCGACCTGCGGCAGAAATTCCTGCAAATACGTGTAGCCCGAGCCGATGACATACAGCCCCTGCGGAGCGCGCGCCTTCACCTCGCGCACCGCGTGAATCTGCCGCGCGACATCAATCAGCGGATCATACGCGGGCTGGTAGCCGTCGCTCGGCGGGAAGGCCGCGGGCCGCTGGATGTGCGGCGTGTAGTACGGCGAACCCGCCGTCGTGTTGAGCACCTTGATTCCGAGTTCGCCGCAGAGCGCGACGAATGCGTGCGTCTCGGCAAGATCGATCTCGGTTGGATCGTTTTGGTTCACTCCGAAGCCGTAGCGATACGGCAGGCACGCGGAGAAATCCTCCGGGATGCCCGGCCCGAGCTTGCCCGGCTGCGAGCGAGCGGGATCGGGGCGGTGCGGCACTTTGTCGAAAAGGCTGAGGCGCACTCCGAACTCGATCGGGTTTCCATCCGCGCGGATGCCCGCGACGATCTCGCGCAGCACGCGCGTGCGGTTTTCAAAACTGCCGCCGAATTTTCCGGGCCGCGTGTGTGCGCCGAGGAATTCGTGCAGCAGGTAGCCGTGGCAGTGCTTGAGGTCCACGAAATCCGCGCCGACCTCCCACGCGATGCGCGCGGCGCGCACGTAGCAGGCGATGAGTTCCTCGACCTCGGCATCGGTGAAAACCTGCGCGTCGTCGGTCACGTTGAATTTGCGATCGAGGATCGGATGGCGAAACGCCACGCGCGATTCCCATTGCTTGCTGTGCGGGCGGCAGAAGCGCCCCGAGTGCGTGAGCTGGAAGCCGATCACGAGATCGTCCACCGAGCCGTAGCGCTCCGTGTGCGCGCTTTTCAAAATGCCGACCAACTCCGCGAGGCCCGCCTTGTTTTCCGCGGTGATGATGATCTGGTTTGGATTCGCGCGACCATCCGGACGCACCGCCATTGCCTCCGCGCCGCAGATCATTTTTGCGCCGCTCTCGCCGAAGCGCCGCCAGCGACGGCGCATCTCGTCCGTCACGCCGCCCGTCGTCGTGCCGTCCCAGCCCTCCATCGGGTGAATGACGATGCGATTGCCCGGACGCTTGCCATTGATGACCACATCCGCAGGTTCCGCGAGCGGCGACGGCCCGGTGCCCAGCGCCTCGGCGGGAAGCTCGATGCCGAGCGTGGTGCAGACGGCGTGAAAGTCCTCCAGCGACTTCACTGCGCCGAGACGGACGAGAGGAACGGATGCAGGTGTACTCATGGAAGGCGCGATGGAACACCTTTTCGCGCCGCTGGCAAAACTGTCCTTTGCAATCTTTGCCACGGCCAAATCCGGCGGGCCGCCGCCCTGACGGTGATCATTCCGGCATCGAGGGCACGTTGCCCCGGCCAGACGCGCTCACTCCACGATCTTCAATCCCGCCGGCGCGATCACGCTGCCCGGCTTCCCCTGCTCCCCGGCGAACGAAACATTTTCCCGAATCTGCCGCACCGCCTCCGCGGGCGAAAGCTGACGCGAGAGCACGAGGTCGAGATACGCAAAATCAATCACCGCGCTCCCCGCCCAGTCCGCCGTGCGCGTGTAGCCGGAGATGGGCGCGGGCAGTTTGCCTGCCTTCCGGATGTCCTGCGCCACGGTGCCCGCCATCGTCAGGCACGAGCCGAGGTGGATCAGTTTCACGCTCGACGCATCGCGCAACTGTGTGCCGATGAAAGTCCCGTCGAGCACTTCATTTCCCACGGTGATGCCTTTCTCACTCCCGTGCGAGGCGATGTAGAAAATCACCGGCTCATTGATGTACGGCAGCTCCTCGCACCACTTCGCAAAATCCGCGCGGCCCGTGAACCACCGGTGCCGCACCGCGACCGTGGGCACGCGCGTGAAGAATTGCCGCATCATCTCGCCATAGGAATATTCCTGCTCGCGGAGACTCGATTCCCAGCGCGCCTCGAGGACCACCAGCCACACGCGCCCCGCCTGCGGCACCACGCGCGTGCCAGTCCACACGTCCACGGTCTTCGCGCCATCCGCCTTCCATGTTCCCTCGAACCGGTCGCGCTCCGCCGAGAGCTTAAATTCCCCGGCACCCGCCGTGCCGTCGGGCTCGCGATATTTGAACGCGAACTTGTCGCCATTCACGGTGCCCGAAATCCTCGCCGTGCCCGAGAACATGTAACAGCCCTCGACCGCATTGCCCTGCTGAGTGAGCCGCATCATTCCGTACGTGCTTTTCCACACGCCGGAAAAATTTTGGATCGGCGCGGAAGGCCGGCGGCCGCTCCAGTTTGCCCACACCGCCTGCCCTTTCGGTCGCCATTTCCCATCGAAGCTCTTCCCGTCTGCCGCGAGGGTGAAGATGCCCTCTCCGGTCACGCTCGGCTCCTCATACGTGAACGTGAGTTTCGGCCCGTCCTGCGTGCCGGTGATGTCATTCGCCACGCCGCCCGCATACTCGTAGGTGCCCGAGATTTTCCGCCCGTCCGCCTTCAAAATCATCCGCCCATAAGTCGTCTCCCACTCACCCGCGAATGCCGGTTCCGCAGCCCAGCCCGGCGTGCTAAGAAAAAAGAAAATGCCAACGGCCAGCGCGAGAATTCGGTTCATGCCGAATGCGGATAGCACGCTGGCATCCGAGGGCAAGCCGGGCGGGAGTGGGCAGAGATGGATTCGAACCATCGAAGGCGTAAGCCAGCGGATTTACAGTCCGCCCCGTTTGGCCACTTCGGTATCTACCCTTTCCCGGCGAGGGGCGTGGTACTTACCCGCGCAGGAAGGTCGGCGCAAGGGTTTCGCGGGGAAAATTGCGTGCGCGTCGCCGTATCAGCGTGATTTTTCCACGACCTCAGAACGGCCACACGCGACGCCAGAGCGGCTTCTTCGCGGGCGCGGCACCGGGCTGCGGCGCGGCGACAGGCCCGGAAAGTTTTTCGCGCGGGATGATGCTCACCTTTTTCAGCACGATGCGCTCGATGGGATAGTCGTTCGTGTCGGCGGATCGGTTTGAAACGGTCTCCAGCACATCGAGGCCGCGGATCACATTTCCGAAGACGGTGTATTTTCCATCGAGCTGATGCTGCGGCGAGACGCAGACGTAAAACTGGCTGCCGTTTGAGCGGCGCTGCGGGTTCACCTTGTCGCCGATGCGCGCGGCGGCGACGGCACCCTTGTTGTGCTGCCGGTGAATCTCCGGCGCAAGCGTGTAGCCGGGGCCGCCGGTGCCGACAGCGGTGCGGTCCTTCTTCTTGCTGAGCGGATCGCCGGTCTGCACGATCGCGGTCGGGATGGCGCGGTGAAATGCGCAGCCTTTGAAAAATCCCTTGCCCGCGAGCTTCTTAAAATTCGCGACAGTCTCCGGCGCGTCCTTTTCATAGAATTCGATGACGGCCTGGCGTGTGGTGCCATCCTCGAAACGGATGTCGAGCACGGCCACGTCGTCGGCACGCACAGCGGCGCAGAGTGCGGTGAGAAGGAGGAGCGTTTTTTTCATGGAATGAATGGAAGTGAGTGCAGGGAGATTTTCACCGGAGCATCGGGAGCTTCCGGCGCGGCGGCGAGGAATTCCGCGCCGGCTGCGTCCCTGCGGAGGTAGCCGAGCGCGATGTGCCGGTCGAGGGCGAAACTGAATGCGGCACTCGTGATGCGTCCGAGATCGCGCGCGGGATTCGCCGCATCGCCTGCGCGCGCGGGATCCGCCGCGGAAAAAATGCGCGCACCCGCCGCAAGCGGCGCACCGTCCGCGGAGACGAAGCCGCGCAGTTCGCGGTTCACATGGCCCACGCTGCGCAGGCGCGAGATGACCTCCTGGCCGATGTAGCAACCCTTGTGAAAATCAATGTGCGTGCGGTCGAGCCCGGCCTCGTGCGGCAGCGTGTTCTCGTCGAGTTCGCGGCCCCAGCGCGGCACGCCGTGCTCGATGCGGATGATGTCGAGCAGCGCATCCGAGAGCACCGGGACACGCGCCATGATTTTTTCCCACAGCGGAGGCAGGTCTTTCCGAAATGGCGGAAACCAGTCGTGGCCGGTGATGCCGAAGCGGTTCGCCGGGACGAGCGCGGCGCGGATTTCCTCAGGCACATCGTCCATTTTCACGCCGAGAAAATGCACGATGGCGATGCTCTCCGTCGCGTCCTCCATCGTCACATCATCCGCGATGATGTAGCGCTCCATGCGCGCGGGCAGCACCTCGGCGACGGCAGCATCGGCATCCACAAGCACGCCGGACGGGCCGATGCTCACGAAGACATCCGCGCACATTCTGCCCTTTGCGGTGGTGACGCACGCGGGAAAAACGGACGGGCACTTTGCCGCGGCGATGTTCGCCGTGAGCTGGCCGTTGAGGTAGCGGATGCGATCACCGCCCTTGAAAAGCAGCTTCACGCGCGACGCGAGATCCACCACACCGCCGCGTTCGCGGAATGCGCGATATTGCTCGGCATTCACGCCCGGCTCCCCGGTCATTGCGCGGGCGCGGGCTTCGTCGCGGGGAGGTGATTTTCGTACAGCTTAGAGACCGCCGCGTAGTCGAGATCGCCGTGCCCCTTCATCACCGCACCGTACATCACTCCGCCGACCGTGCTCGTCGCGGGCACGTCGAGTTCGAGCTTGTTCGCGATCTCGATGCCGAGCTGCACGTCCTTGAACATGTGCTTGAGCGCAAAGTGCGGCGCGTAGTCGCCACTGAGCATCGCGGGAAGTTTCAGATCGGTCACGCCGCTGCGCATCGCGTTGCTTTCGATCGCCTCGGCGAGCGCCTCGGGGCGGATGCCCGAGCGCTTCACGATGGCGAGCGCCTCGGCGAGCGTCTGCACGGTGACTGCGCTGATGAGATTCGTGACCACCTTCACCACCGCCGCCTGGCCCACGCTGCCGATGTGGACGACGGCTTTGCTCGTCGCCTCGAGGATTGGTTTTGCGCGCAGGAAATCCTGCTCCTCGCCGCCGATGTAATACACGAGCTGGCGCTTCTCGGCCGCGCCCTTGCTGCCGGTGAATGGGCAGTCCAAAAACCGCGCGCCGATCTGCTGCACGCGCCTTGCCGCGGCGAGCGTACCTTCGAGACCGATCGTCGCATTGCACACGATGAGATGCTCCGGCTTCAGCGCGGGTGCAAGCGCCTCGATGGTCTCCATCACCGCCTTCGCATCCGCGACGAAAAGCTGGATGACCTCGCACTCCTGCGCGACCTCGACGGGCGAGCCGAGAAAATTCGGCGCGGGCCGCGGCGTGCGGTTCCACACACAGGTGTTGAAGCCCGCGTGCCGCAGTCCCGCCGCCACGCGCGTGCCGATGATGCCGAGTCCGATGACGCCGACGCTCTTTCTGTTTTTGTTCAATAGGGCCATGTGCGCAAAAATATCTCCGCGCGGAATGCAGCAGGAACACCGCCGCGCCGCAAGGCCGCGTGATTCAATTCTGCGACCGCACCGGCGGGCCGCAGCCGCGAAAAGCGGGCACGCTATTTATTCGGCGCAGGCGCAGGTGCGGGCGCTGCGGGAGCCGCGACGTTCATCTTCACGTCGGCCTTCGCGCGCATCGCGGCGATGATGCCATCCACCGCCGCCTTCTTCCGATCATTCGAGAGGTGCGCGACGATCTTCGGCTTCACCTCGTCGAGCGGCACCTTCGAGGCGTCCTTGCGATCCGTCACCTTGATGATGTGGTAGCCGAACTCCGAGCGCACGGGCTCCGCGGACACCTCGTCCTTCTTCAGCTTGAACGCCGCCTCGGCGAACGGCTCGACCATCGCGCCCTTCCGCGGGAAATAACTCAGATCGCCACCGCGCTCCTTCGCGCCGGGCTCCTCGCTCAGTTCGCCCGCGAGCTTGGCGAAGTCCTCCTTCTTGGCGCGCGTCACCGCGGCCTCGGCCTTTTTGAAAGTGGCGGCGACCGCCTCGGGAGCTGCGTCCGGCTTCAGCATGAAAAGGATGTGGCTCGCGCGCACCTGCTCGGGCTGCGTGAAAAACTGCGGGTTCTTCTCGTAAAATTCCTTCACCTCGGGCTCCGTCGCATCCGCGGCCTTGCCCTTGAGCTGCGCCTCCATCCACTGCCGCTGCTGCATCCGCTTTGAGATGTTTTCCTTCAGCGACTCGAGGGTCATGCCGTTCTGCGCGAGATCCTTTTTCACTTCCTCCATCGTCGGCTTCTTGCCTGTCTGCACCTCCTGCGCCGCGAGGATTTTTTCAAATTCCGCATTCACCGCCGCCGGCTCGATCTTCACCGAGGCGGAGGCACTCGTCACCAGCCGGTTGTTGATCGTGTCGTCGAGGATCTCCTTCAGCACGCCCGGCTTTTGTGCGGTCACGGCATCCATCGGAGTCCCGCGCCGCGCCGCTTCGGCGGCCCAGCGCTCGAACGCCTGCTCCAGCTCCGCATTCGTGATCGCCTCACCGTTCACCGTTGCCGCGACACCCGCCGCAAGTCCGGCCGGCGCATTCGGCGCGGCGGGCTTGTCCTCCGCGAGAACAAAGGCGGCGGTGGCGATGGAAACGGCGATTGCGAGGCATTGCGAACGGTGTTTTTTCATAATGAGCGCGGACGCTTGCACGGCATGCCATCGCTGGAAAGTGCTATTGCGAAAAATTCCGCGGCCCATTTTTCACTCTAAGAAACGGGAAAATACATGCCGGCAGCGGGACTCGAACCCGCACGGGAGTTGCCTCCCAAGGGATTTTAAGTCCCTTGCGTCTGCCATTTCGCCATGCCGGCTTGCACAGATGTTTGGATGTCTGAAAGGCCTTTGAATGCTTCCGGCTGCCTTTGTGCAAGGATTCGTGCATTCATTCACCGTCTGCGCCCCTGCTTTCAAAAGGGACTTTCGATCCACGCCCTGCGATACACATTCAGCCTTTCAGCCTGTGCATATCCACACTGTTGATCTCCATTTTCAAAACACGGCCGGCCTCATCGCCGCATATCTCATCGAGTCCGCCGGGGAGCTGGCACTCATCGAGACTGGCCCCGGCTCCACGCTGGAAATGCTGCGGGCTGGGATTCGCGGGCTGGGGTTCGATGAAAAAGAGATCCGCCGTGTATTCGCGACTCACGTTCACCTCGACCACGCGGGTGCGGCCGGCTGGTGGGCGCAGCAGGGCGCGCAGGTGTATTGCCATGCGAAGGCCGCGCGTCATCTCGTCGATCCTTCGAAGCTGATCGCCAGCGCGCATACCGTTTATCAGGAGCGCATGGATGCCCTCTGGGGGACCATCCTGCCCGCGCCTGCGGAGCGGGTTTCCGTGTTGAATGATGGCGACCGCGTTCGCGTGGGCGGGATCGAGATCATGGCGATGGATACGCCCGGTCATGCGCGGCATCACCTCGCGTTTGCGATCGGCCGGGTTTGTTTCACAGGGGACGTTGCGGGCGTGCGCTTGCAGGGCAGTGACTATCTGTCCGTCGCGGCTGCGCCCCCTCAGTTTGATCCTGCGGCGTACCTCGCGTCCATTGATCGGCTCGCGGCGGCCGGCTTTGATCGGCTTTATCTCACGCACTTCGGCGACTTCGCGGATGTCTCCTCGCATCTCGCGCGTTACCGGAAGCGGATCAGCGAAGTCCACGATGCCGTGCGCGCGGACATGGCCGCCGGCTGCGATGAAATCGAGATCCGACGCCGCTACACCGGGCGTGAGCACGCGCTTGCCTCATCCCTCGGCGTGAACGAGGCCGATTGGCAGCGGCTGGAAATGACGAACGGCACCGGCATCTGCGCCGACGGCATGCGGCTGTGCGTGGAGAAAGCAGCGGAGCAAGCGTGAAAGGACGGCAGGTCTTTGACGGGATCGGATGAGCAGGCAGCGTGGAGTGGCCCCTCCTCATCCGACACCGATCTGCATTTCGGCGACCGGCGTTCAAGTCCGCTTCGCCAGCCGTTCCGCGAGACGGCCGAGGGCGGCGGAGTGATCGAGCGGGGCGAGCCGCACATCGAGGAGGCGGTAGCTCGCGGTGCGCTTGGCGGCGGCGGCGAGCGCGCACAGCAATTCGCCCGTGCTGAAAAGCAGCGTGTCCGCTGGCAGCGTAGTGGCGATTCGGATGCTCATGCCGGACGCGTCGGCGTGCCGGAATTCTTCGCCTCCATCTTCGCCGCCCTCAGCATCAACCCCGCGAAATACCTCATGGACGGCGGGCGCCCCGTCCCCATCCCCGACAAAGGCCAGCCCATCGCGAAGCTCTTTGCGTAGCCGCGACGGGCGTGCCGATGCTGCCGGACAACGTGGCCGGCGTGCCTGTCATCATTACCGATTCGCTGGCGAACGACGAGGCACAGGTCTTAATCCCCTGAGAAAATTCCCGACAGGTAGGCTTTGTCGCCTTCGTCGCCGAAGAAGAGGATGTGCGCCTCCGCATACTTCTTCTTGTTCCATTCCGGCCCGTGGTTCTTGCGAAGATCATCGCAAGACGTCTTTGAGATGATGAAGGCATCCAGCGTCAGCCCATTCACCTTCGATTTCTTGATCGCGCTTTCTGCCTGCTCTTGCAGCTTCTTGTGCAGGTTCACCTTCGGATTCGTTTCGGGATGTTCGTCATGCACCATCCCATGCGGTTCGATGAAGACGAGGCGCTGTGCTTTTCCCTCCATGATCCAGAGAATGAAATCCGGGTAGAAGCCGCTGTTCTCGAAAAAGCCGATGCCTTTGCCGCGGCTGAGATTCCGCAAAAGGAATAGCTCTTTGCCCTGCAATGCCGCGGGCATGGACTGGCAGTAAGCCTTCAGGTCTTCCACGAAGCGCGTTTCGCTTTCGTTCAACGCGGGGGGCGCAGACCTCACCTTGCTGCGTCGCGAGATCAGCAGCGGTTGATACAAATGGCGGTCGAGATAAAGCCCCGGCAAGTCGGCGCAGAGTTCTTCGTAGATGCGCTTCCCCTCATCAATGATCCCTTTCACTGAGGCAATCAGTGCCGGATCGCTGCGAGGCACACGCACAGTGTAGTCGTGGAAGTTATCGTCGTCTTTCGCGAGTGGCTTGTATTCCATCCTGTCAGAGTCCCATCGCTGCTGTCGCTTGCGATAGAAGCTCTCGACGTATTTTTTCAGCACTGCGGACATCACCTTCTGCAACTGCGCCATTTCCTCTCCGCGCTGCGGGTTCAAGATCGCGCCCTCGCAGATCACGCCATACAGCCTGGGGTCTTCCGCACTGAGGACCTGTCGTGCGTGTTCCGGGCGGATGATCAGGTTGTGAAAGCCGCGCTCCTCCTTGAACTCAAGCGCGTCGAAATACAGCCGCTCCCAATCCAAGAGCGCGAACTGCCCCGGTGGCAGCCAGCGCTCCGTGCCGCCGGCAAAGTCATCTTCTCTCACTGCTCCATCGTTCGCCGCGATTCGCTCCACCTTCACCGAAAAATCGAGAACAACCTTATACTCCTTTTCCTTCGACGCTTCGAGCAGGATGCGTTCGTTCACCGCAAACCGGCTCTCTTTCGGCAGGCGCGGCGCAATCAGCCCCTTCTTCAGAAACTCCTGGTTCGGTTTGATCTTAAGCAGCAATTCCACCTCGCCCTGTGGCTCGATGCCCTCGCGCTCGAGGTATTCGCGGAACTGCGCCATATAGTTCGCGCGGATGGCAAAAATATTGAGTCGCTCCAACAACTCAATGCCCTCGGGGTGCTTTTTGCCGTCCGGGGCGGGAAGCACGGAGCTGCGCTTGAGGCTCCGGTTGTAGCCCTTCAGCCGCACGCCACGACCGAAGAGCTGGATAATTTCCGAGCCTTCGCTGCGTCCGATGTTCAGCAAGCCCATGTTCGTCACGCGCCAGCTATCCCATCCCTGCATGAATTTCTTCGCACCGACCAGGATGTTGATGCGCGAGTCCGCCTTTTTAATGCGCTCAAAGAGCCCCTCCGCGAGCTGGTCCTCCTCCACTTCCACATCCGGGCATCCTTCCTCAATCAGCGTTTTGAAGCTGGCGGTGTCGCCGATATAGACCAGCCCGAAGTAATCATCCGCGCCGCTCACCTTGAGCCCCAACTCGCCCGCCTTGCCCTTGATGTCGCCGACGTGCAGGCGTCCGCCGCTGCCCGCGTGAAAGACACGGTCCAGAAGGTCGCTGAAAATCCTGTCCGGATCCGTGCTCCACTTCTTCAGCACGGCAAACCGGCTGGCGAAAACATCGTGCCCGCCCTCGTCCTCGATGCCGCTCTGTCCCTCCAGGATGCGCTTGATGGTTTTCTGCACCCATCCGCGCTCGTTCCTCAGCACCGCGCTGAGGAATTGCACCACGGTCAGCACGTCCGACTCCTTCGCCTGCTTGTCGTTCTTGGATTTGTTTACCGTGCTCCCGACGAATACCCACAGCGGATCCGCGAGGTGATAGCGCAGCATCGCCGCGGACTTGGTTTGAAATGCCCGCTTCTGCTCGTGAAACGCCAGCAGGTTTCCCAGGAGCAAGGTCTTCGTCTGGTCCTCCGTCGTCTCGTTCCGCAGGTTCAGCACCTCGAAATCCTTCCCGAATCCGTCGCCGTAAAAATACTTGTAGGAGTAGTCGAAAAGGATCGCTCTGCCGTATTCCTGCGTCATCGCGTCGTCACGCGCCGCCGTCATCGCCTGCCCAAAGGTCGCGCTGTATTCAAACGTGAAGCCCGTTTCCGCCAGCTTGTCGCGGAAACCCACCCACTTGCCTGCCTCACTGCTCGCGCCTTTGTGCCCCTCGTCCACGAAGATGAGGTTGTTTCCTTCAAACGCCTCCACCGGCACGCTCACCCCCGAGCCTTTCTTTGTCTCCACGAGCTTCGTGATTTCGATCACCCGCACGGTGTTCTTCTTCACCGTCTCCAGCCCGCTGTCCTCCAGCGAAAACCGCGCGCACGGGATGCCCGCCGCCTCCATGTTTTCGAGATGTTGCTGCGACAATCCTTCGTCCGGCGTCACGAGCAGAATGTTGTCCAGCGGCTTCGGGCAATAGGCCAGGTATTGCCGGTAGTGGAAGTGCATCAGGATGGTCTTGCCGCTCCCGGTCGCCATCCAGAAGGCGAGCTTCGTCAGGTCTTCGTCGGTAAAGGGCGGGTCGTGCGGCTCCATCACCGCGCGCTTCGCATTGCGGGCATCCGTGAAATCCGCCAGCGACCTCCGCAACGTCTTCTCGTGGTTGAAAACGCGGTCGAGAAAAAGCTCCGTGACGAGCAGGGATAGATGCTGGAAATAGCGCAGCATCAGCGGCTCTTTCCGGTGCTTGTTAAAGTAGGCGAGATGCCCGCGCACATTTGCGTCGTAGCGCTCCATGTCAGATTTTGGCACGAGGCATTTGGAGCCGCGGGCGGTGATTGCCTGCACGAGAAACGATTTCCCGGCGCTATCGAAGCCCTCGGCAACATCTTTCAAGTGCGCCAGCATCCGGGCATTCGCGGGCTTGGCATGACGGCTCCACGTCTCCTCTTCCCAGCCGAGCTGGTGGCACGCCCACCCGGCGAGCACGAGCCGCTGTTCCAGCTTGAGGTAATCGCTCGCGGGCATTGGTTACTCCTCGTTGAACATCAGCTTCTTGAACACCGGGTCCAGCGACTGCGCGCCTTCGATGAAGCTGTCCGTGTTCACGTAGATGTCCTCCGCTCCCTCGGTCAGCTTTTCCTTCGCCACGAAACCGCGGTCGGCCTCGAACTCCTGGTCCGTCCAGCCCTTCGTCGTCCGCCACAGGATGACCGTCGTGCGGCCGGCGACGCGCCCGCGCCAGACCAGATAGCGCGTGCCTTTGCTGTTCAGGACACGGCGCGACTCGACGTGCAGCCCGATGAGGTAATTGAACGTCTCCGGCAGGTCCACCGGCTGCGGCTCATCCTGGCCGTGGCGGCGCAGGGTGTAGTCAAAGGGCGCGTCCAGCTTCGCCACATTGAGCAGCGTCGCGCTCTCCCGAGTCTCGAAATCGAGCATGTAGCTGAGCACGTAATCCTCCAGCGCCAGCAACCCCTGCCCGGCGTCACCAGCCGCCGGCTGGAAGGTGATGTTGTCCAGCGCGTCCTCGTAGGATTCGAGCCGCAGGTATTTGAAAACGTGGCTGGAACCTTGCCGGGAGACGGGTTTCCCGTCCTTCCAATCCTTTGAGTAGATGACCTTTTGCAGGCGCGGCTTGAGCACCTTGTCAAAGTGCGCGCCCATCTCGACGAGCACATACTTACGTTTGCCGCCGTCCTCGCGGTTCTGGGCAATGACCGCGTGCCCAGTCGTTCCGCTGCCACCGAAGTAATCAAGAATCATGTCGTCCTTTCCCGCCAAGTAGCGGGTGATGCGTGCGATGTCCCGCCAGTTCTTCGGGTTATCGAACTCCACCTCACCCATAAGAGCTTTGAACTCTTGTGAGACTGTCTGAGCGTAACTGTAGTTCACGCTGGGCATTACTTGCCCCTCCGCCTCGAAAAGGTAGGAAGCTATGCCAGGAACGGTTGTCTCATCATCACCGAAGGCGATTGCCCCTTTTGCATACTCCTCCCAGAATCGCTCCTTTGTGGAATAAACCCAACCGCGTGATGGAATCTTCACCGGCTTTTTAATCTTTGGGTGAAGCACTTCGTAACGCGGCCCACCACCGCCGGGCCAACTTATGTCGCGGTCGTCTCGATAAGGACCGCGCGGTCCGATTTTGGAATAACGCATCATCCGTCGCCGTGGGTCCGAAACAAGAATCTGGTCAAACCAAGCAAGCCATCCCTGGCGAATCGCCTCCCAAGCCTCGCCATGCTCTTTTCTCAATTTGGCAATCACCTTCTTGGCATCGTCTAAACCGTCGCGAGGTTCACGCAGCTCTACGCCGCGCTCCTTCAGCAATTCTGCATCACGAGCAACTACGACCATGTATTCGTGTCCTACCGAGAAGAGCTTGGCGTCGTTCTTTCGATTTCGATCCCAGACGAGTGTTGCCACATAATTTTCGCCGAAGGTCAGCCGAAGCATCTCCAGCAAGCGATGCAGTTCCGCATCGTCAATGCTAACGACTAGAAAGCCGTCTTTCGTCAGGAAGTGCCGGCCCGCGGCAATGCGCTCAGATACCAGCGCAAGCCATGAGGAATGTTGAAAGCTGTCCTTGTAGAGAAAGTCGCCGTCGCCCGTGTTGTAGGGCGGGTCGATGTAGGTGCATTTCACCGATTGCCGATACCGCTCTCCGAGTAAGCGGAGCGCATGGAGGTTTTCGCTCTCGACTATTACCCCATCGAGAGCTTCGTCGTGGCTTGTTGCCTTTCCAAGAAACACCTTGGACTCAAGGAGCGGTGCTTGGAAATCCGCCGCAAAAAAGCGCGTGTCGAGGACTAGGCTTTTGTGCGCTTTAAGGAAGTCCACCTTCAGCGGCTCGGAGTATCCCGGCTGCGTCGTGTCTTTCTCAATCTCCTGAATGTGGAAGAGCCGTTTCCACTCCGCGACCTGCGCCTTGTTCCTGATGATTTCGGGATAGAGGGCCGCCGGCACGCGGTCGAGCGTGACGCAGTAGTGGACTTCGGTGACGAACTTCTTTTTCTCGAAGAGCCGCTTTTGGAAATCCTCAAGCTGCGCGACGAAGGCGATGATTTTGCGCCCGAGGCCCTTGATGACGCGGAGCATCTGAAACCAGCTCTCCGCCCGCGCCTCGCCGCCCGCCTCCAGTTCGTCGAGGTTCAGCACCTCGTTCTTCAGGTAGAAATCCAGCTCCCGCTCCAGGAAGCCGCGGAGGTCTTTGTGGATGAAGAAATCGGCGGAGTTCTTGCGCGCGTAGGTGCGCAGGTGGTGGTCGAGCAGGCTCACCGGATTGCCGTCCGCGTCCCTGCGCTTTTCATGCACGAGCGCGGCGAGGGCGTCCGCCTCCGCTTTCGCCGCCGCCACGATGCCGGGGGAAGCCTCCTTGAGAATCTTTTCCTGAAGGCCATTGCCGGTGAACCGCACCTCCTCGCCCGGCGCGAGCGGGCGGTATTCAAATGGGACGGTGAGCGTGTGCCCCGCCGCATCCAGCGCCACGTCGGCCACGCGCGGGACGAAGAACCGTTTCGCGCCTTTCACGTTGCCCTGCTCCACGTCGGCATTGCGGAGCTTGAAGTGAACGGTCCACGCGCCGTGCCGGTAGGAGTAGTCGGTGAAGTTCTCGCCGGTCTTGATGTAGTACTGGTCGGCGTTCGCCCAGTGGAGATGCACCTCCTCGCCGTTGTAGGGGATGGCGTATTTGTCCCGCTTCGAGTAGCGCCGCAGCGACATGAAATCGCCCTCGTCGTAGTAGCGGCTGAAGAAGGTGCAGAGGTGATTGAAAATCTCCGACTCCAGTTCCGGCGCGGAGCGCGCCCCGCGCAGGCGCGACTGCACCTCGATATACTTTTTGCCCGTCTTCGTCTTGTGAAACTGCGGCGCGAGCCGGCCCTCCGCATCCAGCGCACTTGTGCCCTCGTCCTCGTCGTCAAACTCCTCGTGGATTTTCTCCGTCAGCACGTCGCACTGCAAGCGCAACTCCGCCTCGTCCTTGATCGCTCCTGTGCCGAGTTCCTTGGCGACGCCCGTCAGCAAATCCACGTCAATGAACCGCTCCACCACCGCCCGCTTCTGGTTCATGATGCGGTAAATCCCGAAGTCCAGTTCAGCGCAATCGAACTGGAAGAGCTTCTTGAGGAGAGCTTGGAATTTTTCGCGCGCCGTGGGCATGTGCGCGTGCTTCTACCGCGCGCCCACGGGCTTTGCGAGCATCCCGTTCATCGCCGCAGTCACCTGGCAACGGATTTCACTTTCCTGCATTTCCACGCGATGCCGGATTTTGTCGGCGCGCAATGGAAAGCGTCCGCTCAAGCACCATCTACTCCGGCGGAGGCTCGTCGAAGGGCATATTGTAGTATTCCATGACCTCCTTCGTCCGGCGGTAGATGTCCATCTCCGAAGCCCCGGCTCGCTCGAACATTTCGTTCATCGGGATAAACCCGCCGGAGATGAAATGAATCACCTCCAGCGGATCGAACACGACTTGCGCGGCTGGCTCACCGAGCTTTTTCGACCCGGAGAGTTGCTGGAGGCAGCACAGGGTCATCATCATCAACCCTTCGGTTCGGAGATCGCAGAAGAACAGCCAGTAGGGCCATTCGTCCCGGAGCTGCCGGTAGAATGCGCGCACTTCCTCGATGGCGTAGAGCTCGTGCGGGTCGTCGTCGTAGCCGTGGACCATGAAATTGAAGCGGCCCATGAGCGCGCCGAGTTCAGCGCCCTCGGGCAACGCGTCGGCTCCGAAGCGCCGTAGAAACGGGCCGAGGTCGAGAGCCTCGATCTCCGGTCGGGGCAGCACCAGCATGATCGGGTCGCGTGGGTCCATGTCAGCGTTCCTTCCAGCTCCCGTCTTCGGTGGGTGTCACCGCCCGGTGTTCAAATCCGTTTCGCCAGCCGTTCCGCGAGGCGGCCCAGGGCGGCGGAGTGATCGAGCGGGGCGAGGCGCACGTCGAGGAGGCAATAGCTCTCGGTGTGCTTCGCGGCGGCGGCGAGGGCGTCGTCGAGTTGCGCTTCCGTCTCGACGAGGAAAGCGCGGCCGGCGCCGAGCAGCTCGGGGAGCTTGTGATAATTCCACACCAGCACGTCGTTGAAAGGCCCGTCGTGGATGTGCCGCTCGGTGCCGTAGCCGGCGTTGTTGAGGACGATCACCACGGGGTTCAGGCGCTGGCGGACGATCGAGGAAAGCTCCATGCCGGTCATTTGAAATGCGCCGTCGCCGACGAGCACGAGGGGGCGCAGTTTCGGGCGGGCCATCTGCGCGCCGAGCGCCGCGGGCACGGCGAAGCCCATCGAGGCGTAGTACGCGGGGCCGAGGAATTCCGTGCGCTTGTGGATGAAAAGATCCATCGCGCCGAAGAGCGCATTGCCGACGTCGGCGATGACGATCGTGTCGTCGCCGATGAATGCATTCAGCCGCTCGAAGAGCCGCGCGATCGTCACGGGCGCATCCGGCTGCGGGATAAATTCCATCGGGCGCGGAGGAGCGGGGCGCGGCCCGGTCTCGTGCGGATGCAGATCGGCGGCGATGAGGCCGCGCAGGAAATCCTTGAGCCGCACATTTTCGAAATTGTGATGGCGGATGGAAAGTTTCTCGCTCGTGGCGGAGATGCTTTTCCCCAGGTCGAGCTGCGCGGTGTAGATGCCGAGATTGATGTCCGTCATGAACACGCCGAGCAGGATCACGCAGTCGCTGGACTCGACGTATTTCCGCACTTCCTCGCGCCCCATCGCGCCTTCGTAGAGGCCGAGGTAAAGCGGGTGCTGTTCGCTGATCACCGACTTGCCGAGGATGGTCGCGGCAACCGGGATGTTCGTCCGCTCGATGAATTTCAACAGCTCTTTCTGCAGGCCGAAGCGGTGCAATTCCACGTCGGCCAGCACGACGGGCTGCTTCGCGGCGTTGATCATGCCCGCCGCCTCGGCCAGCGCCTCCTGCAGCACGAGCGGGTCGCTCGCCTCATGGATCTCCGGCGTGCGATGGTGCGCGTGGCCCGGCACGGTCACCATGTCGCGCGGCAGCTCGAGATAGACCGGCCGCTTGTACCGCAGCGCGGCGTGGAGCACGCGGTCAATTTCCGCGAGCGCCGTCTCCGGATCGCTGAGTACCGCGGAGGCGACCGTGATGTGCTCGAAGACGCGCTTCTGCGTGTCGAACTCGCGGACCTTGTGATGCAGCAGCGGATTCTTCTCCCGCTCGCGCATCCCCGGCGCTCCGCTGATCACGACGACCGGAGATTTTTCCGCAAATGCACCGGCGACCGGATTCACGACCTTCAGCCCACCCACGCAATACGTGATGCACGCGACGCCGAGCCCCGCCACGCGCGCATACGCATCGGCGGCAAAGCCCGCGCCCTGTTCGTCGCACGTCGTCACGATCTTGATCCGGCTGGACTTAAGTTGGTCGTAAAAGCCGAGGACGTAGTCGCCCGGGATTCCAAAAACGTGACGCACACCGTGTGCGTAGAGCCGCTGAATCAGGTATTCGCCAATCACGTTGCCGCGATTCATGCCGCACCCTAACCCCGAAGCGGTCGGATGGCGAATGCGAAGACTGCCATGTGGTCGAGGTCAGCGGAGCTTTCTCCGGGCGGGGCCGCAATAAAGTGAGCGCGGGCGGATGAGGCGGTTGTGGTCGTGCTGCTCGATGATGTGCGCGCACCAGCCGGCGACACGGGAGCACGCAAAGATGGAGGGATTCAGCACGGCGGGGATCCCGAGCAGCCGCAGCGCGGGCGCGGCGTAGAGATCGACATTCGCGCAGAGTCCCTTCTCGCGCTGCATGACCTCCTCGAGCTTTTCACAAATGGGCACCCACTGCGGCTCGCCCGCACGTTCGGCGAGCTGCCGCACGAGTTCGCGCATCACCGGCACGCGCGAGTCGCCCGTCTTGTACACGCGGTGGCCGAAGCCGGTGATTTTCCTTTTCCGCGCGAGCCTGTCCTTCACCCATGCCTCGACGCGCGCAGGCTCGGCGATCTCCTCCAGCATCTGCATCGAGTCCTCATTTGCACCGCCGTGCAGCGGGCCTTTCAATGTGCCAATGCCGGTGGTGACTGCGGCGTAAATGTCCGCGAGCGTCGAGGCGGTGACGCGCGCGGAAAACGTCGAGGCGTTGAATTCGTGATCGGCGTAGAGGATGAGCACGGTGTCGAAAATTTCAGTCTTCCACGCCTCCGGCGGCTTGCCGGTGAGAGTAAGCAGGAAGTTCCCCGCGTGCGTGCGCGTCGGGTCGGACTGCACCGGCTCCTGCCCCTCGCGGATGCGCCAACTGTCGGCAATCAGCGTCGAGACTTTCGCGATCAACCGCACGGCCTTCCGGAGATTCGCCTCGTGCGAGACGTCGTTCAGATCCGGATCGAAAGCGCCTAGCATCGAGACGCCCGTGCGCAGGACATCCATCGGGTGCGCGTCGCGCGGAAGGAGCGCGAGCATTTCGAGCACGGGCTTGGATAGAAATCGCTCCTGTGCGAGTTCGCGCATAAAAATGCTGAGCTGTCCGGCCGTGGGCAATTCGCCATGCAGGAGCAGCCACGCCACTTCCTCGAAGCTGCTCTCGCCCGCCAGCTCGTGGATGTCGTAGCCGCGGTAGAGCAGGCCCGCATTCGGATCCACCCAGCAGATTGCGGATTCCCCAGCGATGACCCCGGCGAGTCCGGGGCTGTAAGCGGGTTTGGTTTCGTCGCTCATCATGGACCTCCGGCGGGAAAGTCGCCCGATTTTGGGTCGTAGCCAAGCAGTTCGTAAAGTTCCGCGCGCGTCTGCATCCGCGAGAGCCACGGGCCTTGCGAGCCGTTGCGTTTCAGATCGCGGAGACATGCGGCCTCGGTGTGCATCGCCGCGCGAAAGGCAGTGAGCGGGAACAGCACCATGCGGTATCCCATCGCCGCAAGCCGGCGCACGCTGAGCAGCGGGCTGCGGCCAAATTCCGTCATGTTCGCCATCAGCGGCGCACGGATCCTCTTCGCGAATTCGCGGAACTCGCGCTCGCTCTCCAGCGCTTCGGGAAAGATCGCATCGGCACCCGCGTCGAGATACGCCTCTGCGCGCTGCACCGCGGCATCAAAGCCCTCCACCGAGCGCGCATCGGTGCGAGCGACGATCAGAAAATCCGGATCACTCCTCGCACGGACGGCAGCCCGGATTTTTTTGCAGAACGATTTCACCGGTACGACTTCCTTGCCCGCGAGATGCCCGCAGCGTTTTGGGAAAACCTGATCCTCGATGTGCATCCCGGCCAGTCCCGCGCGCTCGAATTCCCGCACCGCACGCGCCGTCTCCCGCAGTCCGCCGAAGCCCGTGTCGGCATCCGCGAGCACCGGGATTTTCACCGCGCGCGCGATGTAGCCCGCGAGTTGCGCCACCTCCGCGAGCGTGAGCAGCCCGGTGTCCGGCACGCCGGCCGTCGCATTCGCCAGCCCCGCGCCGCTCACGTACACCGCGGGGAATCCGGCGCGTTCGATCAACCGCGCCGTGGCCGCGTTGAAAGCGCCGGGCATCGCGACACACCCATCGCGGATCATGTGCCGGAGCATCGTCGTTTTGCGGAGGGCTTTCATGGCGGGAGTTCGGTGAGTGGCAATAGATCGCGCACGGACTCCATCGTATCGAGGCTCCACACTTTGCGCAGCAATTCCGTGGCGCGCGCAGCCCCGAGCCGCGGCTCGGCCTGCGTGCGAAACTTTTCCTCGACCTCGCGGTCGCTGAGCGGAGCCCGCGCATGACCCGGCGGATCATCCACCCGCTCGGTCAGCACGCGGCCATCGCGAAGGCGGACGCTCACGATGTTGCCCACGCGCCCGGGATAGAGCGCACTCAGCTCCCGGTCGCGCTCGACTTTCACCTGCTGCACAAGCGCGAGCAGCGCAGCGTCGCGGAAACGCTCCGGGGAAAACTGCCGCGCTGTGACCTCACCGTCGGCAAGCGCGACGGCGACGACGTAAGGCAGGCTGTGATCCGCGGTCTCGCGGCTTGCCGGACGCCACTGCGCCGGGCTTCCGCCGATGATGTCCACCGCCGCGTCGTGGCTGCGCACGAGCACCGATTCGATCTGCGCCGGATCGCCGATTTGCGCGCGCAGCTTCAGCGCCGCCGCGATGGCGCTCTGCGAGTGATACTCGGCGGGCCAGAACTTGATGCTCGTCCGCAAAATCATGAAGTCCCGCCAGTCCTCCACCGCGAGCGCGAGCGGCTCTCCGGCCACGAGTTTTTCAAAACCAAACTCACCCTCGAAGATCGGCGCGGGTCCGCTCATTCCCTCGCGCGCCAGCATCGCCGCGAAGACTCCGCGCCGTGCCGCATGCGCGACGGTGCATGCCTTCCAATGCGACAGCTCGCCGACGCGCGACTGCCGCACCGATGCGCCCGACACGCCCGCGATGTTCACGGCCTGCTCCATGCGCTGCGCATCGAGCCGCATGATTCGCGCCGCGGCGAGCGCGCTGGAAAATGCGACGTAGGTCACGTGATCCCATCCGCGCGCGCGCAGGCTGACCGCATCGCACATGCGGCATTGGATTTCGTATGCGAGCGCGATGGCCGTGATCATCTCGCGTCCGGACGCGCCTTCCGTCTCCGCTACCGCGAGCGCCGCCGCGATGTTGTCGCTCGGGTGCGCGGGTTCCTTCGAGAGATACGTGTCGTTGAAATCCAGATATCGCACGAGGCAGCCGTTCGCAAACGCCGCCCAGTCCGGCGAAACACAGACTCGCGTGCCGAGAATCGTCGCACCGCTCGTCGTCGGAAATCTCGCCGCCGTCCGCCGCGCGATCCCGGACGGCTCGGCATCCCACGCGCCGAACGCGCAGCCGAGCGAATCCACGATCCGCCGTTTCACCTCATGCACCACCGCCGCCGGCAGTGCCTCGAAGCCGAGGCCGGCCGCAAAGTCAGCGAGCCGTTGGGCGAGCGTGCGCATTGCGTAGTCTGATGCTGGAGGCTACGTTGCCGCGCATGAGCGGGCAAGAAACAGTCTGTTTCAACTTTGCCGGCGACGTGATGGAGCGCTGGGCAAAGCTCCGTCCGCACGACCCTGCGCTCTGGTGCGTGGATGAAAATGGCGCGCACGAACAGCGGCTCACCTTCGCGCAACTCGCGGATCAGTTCCGCCGCGCGGCGCATTTTTTCCACATGCTCGGCGTGCGGCGCGGCGATCGCGTGCTCGTGATTTTGCCGCGCATCCCGCAGTGGTGGATCGCGATGCTCGGGCTCACGAAACTCGGCGCGGTGCCGATCCCCGGCACGATGCTGCTGACGGAAAAAGACATCGCGTATCGAATCAAGGCGGCGGACGTGACGGCGATCATCACGGGCGCGGAAGTCGCGCGGCGCGTTCGCGATTTCGCCGGGATTAAAATCATCATCGGCGAGGAACGCGAGGGATGGACGAACTTCGACGAGGAATTGCGCGAGGCGCGCGCCGATTTCGATCCCGATCCGACGCGCGCGGATGAGCCGGGCATCCTCTATTTCACGAGCGGCACGACCGGCCCGCCGAAGATGGTGCTGCACACGCAGCAAAGCTACGGCCTCGGCCATCGCGTCACCGGCGAGCAGTGGCTTTGCTCCCAGCCGGGCGACATTCACTGGAACCTCGCAGACAACGGCTGGGCGAAGGCCGCGTGGTCGAGCCTCTTCGGGCCATGGCACATGGGCGCGTGCATTTTCGCCGTGGATGCGCGCGGAAAATTCGACGCCGCCGCGGCGCTGAGCACGCTCGCGAATTTCCCGATCACGACATGGTGCGCGCCGCCGACCGCGCTGCGGCTCATCGTGCGCGAGGATCTCGCGGCGTATCGTTTCCCGCACCTGCGCCACTGCGTGAGCGCGGGCGAGCCGCTGAATCCCGAGGTGATCGAGACGTGGAAGCGCGCGACCGGCCTCACCATTTACGAAGGCTACGGTCAGACAGAGAGCGTGGTGATGATCGCGAACTGCCGCGCGCGCGGCGACGCGGTGCAGCCCGGTTCGATGGGCCGTCCCACGCCGGGCTTCGAGATCGCATTGCTCGACGACGATCTGCGCGAGCTGTCCGCGGGCACGGAAGGCGAAGTCGCCGTGCGCATCGCTCCGCTCCGCCCGCTCGGACTCTTCCGCGAATACTGGCGCAATCCCGAGGAGAACGCAGCGCGCTTCCGCGGCGACTGGTATCTCACCGGCGACCGCGCGACGCGCGACGCGGATGGAAATTACTGGTTCGTCGGCCGCGCCGATGACGTGATCAAGAGCGCGGGCTATCGCATCGGGCCATTCGAGGTGGAGAGCGTGCTGATCGAACATCCGTCCGTGCTCGAGGCGGCGGTCGTCGGGAAGGCCGACGCGATGCGCGGCGCGATCGTGAAGGCCTTCGTGGTGTTGCGCAAAGACTGCGCGCCGAGCGACGGGCTGAAGCTCGAATTGCAGGAGCACTGCAAGCGCGCAACCGCGCCTTACAAATACCCGCGTGAAATCGAATTCCTCACCGAGCTGCCGAAGACGATCAGCGGCAAAATCCGGCGCGTCGAACTGCGGGAGCGGGCGTGAACGAGGAGGTTTTTTATGAAAACGCAGAGGCGCAGAGACGCAGAGAAAACGGCGATGCGGGAGCTTTCCCTGCTGCCTTTGCGTCTCTGCGTCTCTGCGTTTAACACAAAACGGAGACGCCGATGAACGCATGCGACTTCGGCGGTGAAATCGTCTGGCGGCCATCGCCCGAGTGCGTCGCAAACAGCAATCTGCGGCGTTTCATGGACGCGCACGGCATCGCGTCGCTCGATGAACTTCAACGCCGCTCCACGAGCGACATCGCGTGGTTTTGGGATGCGGTGATGCGCGACCTCGGCATCCAATTTCACGAACCCTATTCGGAGATCGTGGACCTCTCGCACGGCATCGCATGGCCGCGCTGGTGCGTGGGCGGCGGGATGAACATCGTCCACAACTGCCTCGACAAATATGCCGGCACGCCGGCCGACGAACGCGTGGCGCTGCGGTGGGAGGGCGAGGAGGGCGCGGTGCGCACCCTCACGTATGCGGCGCTGCGGTGTGAAGTGAACCGCGCGGGGAATGCGCTGCGCTCACTCGGGCTGGGCAAGGGCGACGTGATCGGTGTCTTCATGCCGATGACGCCGGAGTGCATCGCGGCCATGCTGGCGATCATCAAGATCGGCGCGATTTTTCTCCCGCTCTTTTCCGGCTTCGGAGCGCAGGCCATCGTCTCGCGCCTCGCCGATGCGGATGCCAAAGCGATCTTCGCCGCCGACGGCCTGATGCGTCGCGGAAAGGTCGTGCCGATGAAGTCCGTGGCCGACACGGCGGCTGCGCAGATTCCCACATTGCGGCACATGATTGTGCTCAAGCGCACGGGTTGCGAGGTCGCGTGGAATCCGGCGCGCGATCACTGGTGGCATGAACTGATCAGTCGGCAGCCGCCCGATGCGGCGACCGAGCGCACGAGCGCGGAGGACGTGCTGATGCTCATCTACACCTCGGGCACGACCGGCAGGCCGAAGGGCGCGGTGCATACGCATTGCGGCTTTCCGATCAAGGCCGCGCAGGACATTTCGCACGGGCTCGATCTGCACGCGGACGAGACGCTTTTCTGGGTCACCGACATGGGCTGGATGATGGGGCCGTGGCTCGTCTTCGGCACGCTGCTGCTCGGTGCGACGATGATGATTTACGACGGCGCGCCCGACTGGCCGGCCGCGGATCGGCTGTGGGCCTTGGTCGAGCGGCATCGAGTCACGTCGCTCGGCATTTCCCCGACACTCATCCGCGCGCTTCTCCCCCACGGCGATGCGCCGGTGCGGGCGCACGATCTTTCATCGCTGCGCAAATTCGCCTCGACCGGCGAGCCGTGGAATCCCGCGCCGTGGATGTGGCTTTTCCAAAACGTCGGCGGCGCCATGCGGCCGATCCTCAACTACTCCGGCGGCACCGAAATCTCCGGCGGCATCCTGTCGGGCAACGTGCTCACACCGCTGAAGCCGTGCGCATTTTCCGGCCCGCTGCCCGGCATGGCTGCGGATGTCGTGAACGAACGCGGCGAGTCCGTGCGCGGTGAAGTCGGCGAGCTCGTCATCCGCCAGCCGTGGATCGGCATGACGCGCGGATTCTGGCGCGACCCGGATCGCTATCTCGCTGCGTACTGGTCGCGCTTTCCGAATGTCTGGGTCCACGGCGACTGGGCGGCGATCGACGGTGACGGCCTGTGGTTCATCCTCGGCCGCTCCGACGACACGATCAAAATCGCCGGCAAACGCGTCGGCCCGGCGGAGGTCGAGTCCGTGCTCGTCGGACACGGGGCCGTGAGCGAAGCCGCCGCGATCGGCGTTCCCGATCAGTTGAAAGGCGAGGCGCTCGTCTGCTTCTGCGTGCTCAAGCCCGCGCACGAGGCGGACGATGCGCTGCGTGGCGACTTGATTTCGACCGTCGCGCGCGCACTCGGAAAGCCGCTCGCGCCACGCGAGGTGCATTTCGTCCGCGACCTGCCGAAAACGCGGAACGCGAAAATCATGCGGCGTGTCATCCGCGCGGCGTATCTCCGGCTCGATCCCGGCGATGTTTCCTCGCTTGAAAATCCCGCTGCGGTCGAAGAAATCCGGCGGGCGACGTAGTGACACCGGCGTCCGATCGGTCGCATTCGCGGTTTGCCATGCGCGCTGTACGGGGCTATTTTTGGCCAACTCAAAAAGGAGGCCCTATGTCCATTGCAACCCTCGAACGTGAGCCGCTCCACAAGCCGTCGGTGGAGGTGCGCCAGACCAAAATGCTGATCGACGGAAAGTGGGTGGATTCGGCGAGCGGCAAAACATTCGACACCATCAACCCAACGACCGGCGAACCGATCACGCGCGTCGCGGAAGGCGACAAGGAGGACGTGAACCGCGCGGTGGCCGCGGCACGCCGCGCTTTCGAGGGCGGGCCTTGGAAAAAGATGAGCGCACGCGAGCGCGGTCGGCTGCTGTACAAGCTCGCCGATTTGATGGAGCGGCACATTGATGAACTCGCCGCGCTCGAGACGCTCGACAACGGCAAGCCGATCAATGACAGCCGCAACATCGATCTGCCGCTCGTCATCGAGTGCTACCGCTACTACGCCGGGTGGGCTGACAAGATCGAGGGGCGCACGATTCCCGTGAGCGGTCCGTATTTCACCTACACGCGCCACGAGCCGGTCGGTGTCGTCGGGCAGATCATCCCGTGGAATTTCCCGCTGCTCATGCAGGCGTGGAAGTGGGCGCCCGCGCTCGCGGCGGGCTGTACGATCGTGCTAAAGCCCGCGGAGCAGACACCGCTGAGCGCGCTGCGCGTCGGTGAGCTGGCGATGGAGGCGGGCTTCCCGCCCGGCGTCGTGAATATCGTGCCGGGCTTCGGCGAAGCGGGCGCGGCCATTTCTGAGCACATGGATGTGGACAAGGTCGCGTTCACCGGATCGACCGAGGTGGGGAAGCTGGTCATGCAGGCGGCGGGCCGATCGAACCTCAAGCGCGTGACGCTCGAACTCGGCGGCAAGAGCCCGAACATCGTGCTCAGCGACGCCGACCTCGACGCCGCGGTGGAGGGATCGTTCTTCGGCTTGTTCTTCAACCAGGGCCAATGCTGCTGCGCCGGCTCGCGGCTTTTTGTGCAGAGCGATATCCACGACGAATTCGTCGAGCGCGTGCTGGCGCGCACGGGGAAGCAGAAGCTCGGCGACCCGTTCGACCCCGCGACGACGCAGGGCCCGCAGGTGAGCGAGGAGCAGTTCGACAAAGTGCTCGGCTACATCCGCAGCGGACGCGACACCGGCGCGAAGCTGCTCGCCGGCGGCAACCGCTGGGGCGAGCGCGGCTACTTCATCGAGCCGACCATCTTCGGCGACGTGAAGGACGACATGAAAATCGCGCAGGAGGAAATCTTCGGCCCGGTCTTGTCCATCATGCGCTTCGACGACGTCGAGGAAGCAATCGCGCGCGGCAACCGCACAACATACGGCCTCGCCGCCGCGGTATGGACGCGCGACGGCGCGAAAGCGCACCGCATCGCCGCCGGGCTGAAGGCCGGCACCGTGTGGATCAATTGCTTCGATGTGTTCGACACCGCCGCGCCCTTCGGCGGCTACAAGCAGAGCGGCATGGGCCGCGAGCTCGGCGAATACGCGCTGTCGAACTACACCGAGGTGAAGACGGTCACAATGGCGGTCTAACACACCCAACGTATGCGCCCGGTTTACATGATCAGCGGCGGGATCACGAAGTTCGCAAAGGCGCATCCTGACCGGAGTTTCAGGGTGATGGTGAAGGATGCGCTCGATGCGGCACTTGGCGATCTCGGGGGGCGTATGACTGTGCGCGACATTGATGGGAGCGTGATTTCATACTTCAGCGATCACTTCACGGGGCAGTTGAAAGCGGGCGCGATGGTTCAGGATTTCGTGGGGCTCTGCCCGAAGCCGAACATCCGCATCGAAGGCGGTGGCGCGACGGGCGGGCTGTGTTTTCAAGCGGCGGTGCAGGCGGTGGCGAGCGGGCGCCACGATGTGTGCGCGGCGATGGGCTTTGAGACGATGAGCACGGTGGAGACGTGGAAAGGGAACGACTTCATCGCGCTCGCGAGCGACACACATTTCGACTATCCGCTCGGCGGTTTTTACACCGGCTACTACGCGATGATGGCGGTGCGGCACATGCACGAATTTGGCACGACCGAGGAGCAGATGGCGCGCGTCGCTGTGAAAAATTACGGCAACGCCGCGCACAATCCTTTCGCGCAGCACCGGCGCGCGGTGACGGTCGCGGATGTGATGCAGTCCGAGATGATCGCGTATCCCTGCCGCCGCATGACGACGTGCGTGATGAGCGACGGCGCGGCGGCGATCATCCTCGCGAGTGAAGAGGCGGCACGGAAGTTTTGCGACAATCCGATCCGCGTCGCGGGCATCGGCTGCGGCTCCGACACGATGCGCATGGCCGACCGCCCGCATGGCCGCGTGCCGCTGCTGCCGCACGAATCGCCGGATGACTATCGTGATTTGAAATACCCCGGCGTGCATTCGTTCCGCGCCGGGCGCATGGCGGCGATGGAGGCTTACAAACAGGCGGGCATCCGCGATCCGCGCGAGGATATCCAAGCGTGGGAATTGCACGATGCGTATGCCTCCGCCGAGTTGCAGCAATACGAGGACGTGGGCCTGTGCAAATACGGCGAGGCCGGGCGCTTCATTGACAGCGGTGCGCCGTGCATCGGTGGAAAAAATCCCGTCAATCCGAGCGGCGGTCTGCTCGCGTGCGGGCATCCCGTCGGCGCAACGGGGCTGATGCAGATGGTGTTCTGCTTCTGGCAATGCCAGCAGACGATCGCGCGGCATTTCGGCGATCCATTTTGCCAGATTCCCAATGTGCAGCGCGCCGCCGCCTACAGCCACGCCGGCACGGGGACGTATGTGACGATTTCCATTTTGGAGAAGCCATGAATCCCTCACGCAAAGGACGCCAAGCACGCAAAGGAATATCGGAATCCTCACAAGCCTTTGCGTTCTTCGCGTCCTTTGCGTGAGACCAAAATATGAAACTCCCCGAAAAAACCGAGGGCCCGTGGGTGACGAACTTCGATCCGCTCACGCGGCAATGGTCGTACAGCGTGACCTACAACGTGAGCTACGCGGAGGACTCGCCATTCTTCCACGCGCTCGGGAAGGGCAAGCTGCTCGGCAGCGAATGCAAAAAATGCAACTACCGCTGGGCCACGCCGCGCGCTGTGTGCATGTCTTGCGGCGGCAAGACGGAGTGGTTCGATCTGCCGCTCGAAGGCCGCGTGCATAGCTGGACGGTCTGCAATTTCGGCGGCGAGCCGTATCTCGCGGAGTGTCCGTTCATGCTGGGCCTGATCGAGTTCGACGGTGTGGACACGCTCTTCATGACGCGGCTGGTCGGCATCGAGGAGCCAAGGATCGGGATGCCGGTGCGCGCGCGTTTTCGCCGGAAGAAAACGTGGACGGTCAATGACGTCTATTTCGAGAAAACGTCATGAGCGCGACGCACGCCGAACCCCACGGGAAAGAAATCCACGACGCGGAGGAGTTGCTCTTCGCCGGCCCGCAGCGGCTCGGCGTCGCGAAGGGGCTGTTCTTCGGGCGCTTCGTCGCCGACTGGGTGATACCCTACCCCACGATGCGCGCGGAGCAGAGCGAAAAGCTCGACGCCGTGATGCCGGAGTTGCGCCAGTTCCTCGATGAGAAGCTCGATCCCGCGGCCATTGACCGCAATGCGGACATCCCGCGCGAGGTGATTGACGGTCTCGGCCGGCACGGCGTGCTCGGCATGACAGCGCCAGTCGAGTTCGGCGGGCGCGGCTTTTCGCAGATGGCCAACTGTCGCGTGCTCGAAGAAATCGGCGCGCGCTGCGCTTCGACCTCAGTGTTCGTGAATGCGCATCACTCCATCGGCATCCGCGCGCTGCTGCTCTTCGGCACGCCGGAGCAAAAGCGCCGCTGGCTCCCGCCACTCGTCAGCGGCGAACAGCTCGCCGCCTTCGCGCTCACCGAGCCCGAGGCCGGCTCCGACGCCGCGAACGTCCAGACGCGCGCCGAGCTGAGTGCGGACGGCACGCACTACATTTTGAACGGCGAGAAACGCTACATCACCAACGCGGCGATCGCGCAGGTCCTCACCGTGATGGCCCGCACGAAAATTCCGGGCAGCGACGAGACGGCCATCACCGCGTTCCTCGTCACGCCGGACATGCCGGGCTTTTCCGTGACCGAAGCGCGCATGGAAAAGCTCGGCATCCGCGGCACCGCCACGGGACGCCTCGCATTCCGCGACATGCGCGTCCCTCGCGAAAACATCCTCGGCCCGCTCGGCAAAGGGCTGAAGGTCGCGCTCAGCGTGCTCGATTTTGGACGCACGACTTTCGGCGCGTGCTGCACCGGCGCGGCGAAGACCTGCCTGCGGCTCGCCACGCATCACGCGAGGACGCGGCGTCAGTTCGGCCACGCGCTCGGCGATTTTGAGCTGGTGAAAAAGAAAATCGCACGCATGGCCGCGAGCGCCTACGCGATGGAGGCGATGACGACCGTCACCGCGTCGCTCATCGATCGCGGGCTGGAGGACTACATGATCGAGACGGCGATGCTGAAGGTCTTCACTACCGAGGCGCTCTGGCAGTGCGTCAATGACGCCTTCCAAATCCACGGCGGCCCCGCCTACTTCACCGACCTGCCGCTCGAACGCATGCTGCGCGATGCGCGGATCAACCACATCGGCGAAGGCGCAAACGAAGTGCTCACGTCCTTCATCGCGCTCGTCGGGATGCGCGGGCCGGGCATGCAGCTCAAGGAAATCTGGGACGCCATGCATCATCCCATTGGCCATCTTCGCAAGGCATGGCGCGCAGGTTGGGATCGCGCGGGTGCCGCATTGCACGCTCCCGCGGTGCCTGTCCGCAGCGACTCGCTCCGGCCGCACGCGCATCGGCTCAGCCGGCTCATCTGGCGCTTCAATCTCGCTGTCGATCGCGCGCTCATCCGGCATCGCGAGGAAATCCTGGACCGCCAATACGTGCAGGAACGAATCGCGAATGCGGCGATGGAACTCTTTGCCTCCGCGTGCGTCCTGAGCCGCTGGGACACGGACATGCAAGCCGGACTCATGCACCACGATCGCGCAGCCGGACTTTTCCTTCGCGAGTCATCACGCCGCGTGCGCCAATTTCTTGCCGGCCTGCGCGACAACGATGACGACGTGATCACCGCCGCCGCCGACGCGGTCCTGCGGCACGAAGGCACGATTTAGCGACTGCTGGCCGCACTGCGGCCAGTGGCAGATTTTGAACCAGGAGTTTCAGCGATGACACTCAGCTACACGCACGGCGTTTCGACAAAACCGCTCATCGGCAAAACAATCGGGGTGATGCTGGACGGCATCGTCGCGGAGTTCGGCGCGAATGAGGCGCTCGTGTCCGTCTTCGAGGATCGGCGGCTGACTTACGCGCAATTCCGCGATGAGGTGAACCGTTGCGCCCGTGCGCTTCTCGCGTTCGGTGTCGGGAAAGGCGAGCGCGTCGGCATCTGGTCCACGAACTGCGCGGCGTGGGTCGTCGTGCAATTCGCGACGGCGAAAATCGGCGCGGTGCTCGTGAACATCAATCCGGCCTACCGCTTGCAGGAACTGGAATACACGCTCACGCAATCCGGGTGCAGCGCGCTCATCATCGGCGAGGGATTCAAGGACGCGGGCTACGCGGAGGTGGTCGCGGCGTTGCGCGGGAAGCTGCCGGAATTGCGCCACGTCATCTCGCTGGTTCCGAAGCCGGGGACGATGAGCTGGGATGACTTCATGAATGCGCCGGCCGCGCCCGCCGCACTGCGCGAGCGCGCGGCGTCGCTCGATTTCGACGACGTGATCAACATCCAGTACACGAGCGGCACGACCGGCTTTCCGAAGGGCGCGATGCTCACGCATCACAACATCCTCAACAACGGCTTCCAAGTCGGCCAGCGGATGCGCCTCACGCATCGCGATCGGCTCTGCATCCCGGTGCCGTTTTACCACTGCTTCGGCATGGTGCTCGCGAATCTCGCGTGCGTGACCCACGGCGCGACGATGGTCCTGCCAGCGCCGCACTTCTCCCCCGTCCACACTCTCGAAGCGGTCGCCAGCGAGCGCTGCACCGCGCTGCACGGCGTGCCCACGATGTTCATCGCCGAGCTCGATCATCCGCGGTTCCGCGAGTTCGATCTGTCCTCGCTCCGCACCGGAATCATGGCCGGCGCGCCGTGTCCGATCGAGGTGATGAAGCGCGTGATCAGCGAGATGCACATGGCCGAGATCACCATCGCCTGCGGCATGACCGAGACTTCGCCCGTCTGCAACATGACCGAGGTGGATGATCCGATCGAAGACCGTGTCGGCACCGTCGGCAAAGTCATGCCGCATCAGGAGCAAAAGATCATCGACCCCACGACGGGCCGCACCCTGCCGTGCGGCGAGCCGGGCGAGCTTTGCTACCGCGGCTACCAGGTCATGCGCGGCTATTTCAACAATCCCGAGGGCACGCGCCAGACGATTGACGATGCCGGCTGGCTGCATGGCGGCGACCTCGCGGTGATGGACGAGCGCGGCTACGTGCGCATCACCGGCAGACTCAAGGACATGATCTGCCGCGGCGGCGAAAAAATTTTCCCGCGCGAGGTGGAGGAGTTTCTCTTCACGCATCCGAAGATCGCCGAGGCGTACGTGATCGGTCTGCCCGACCCGTACTACGGCGAGCAAGTCATTGCGTGGGTGAAGCTGAAGGACGGCGAGACGATGACGGGCGACGAGGTGAGCGCATTCTGCCGCAGCCAGATCATGGATTACAAAATCCCGACCCGCGTGAAATTCGTGACCGAATTTCCAACGACGGTGACGGGCAAGATTCAGAAATACAAAATGAGGGAGATCAGCGCGCAGGAGCTGGGAGCCGCGGCTTGACCGGTGCATCTCCGTGACGCGAGAATGCGGCGTATGCCGATCGTCGTCCAGAAATACGGGGGCTCCAGCGTCGCGGACGCCGACAAGATCCGCGCGGTGGCCGCCCGCGTGATGCAGACGAAGGCGCAGGGCTACGACGTGGTGGTGGTCGTTTCTGCCATGGGCGATACGACGGACGATCTGCTCGCGCGGGCGAAGGAGATTTCGCCGAACCCGGACCGGCGCGAACTCGACATGCTGCTCACCACCGGCGAACGCATTTCGATGGCGCTGCTTTCCATCGCCATTCGCGAACTGGGCGGGGACGCGATCAGCTTCACCGGCAGCCAGTCGGGCATCGTCACGAATGACCGGCACTTCGACGCGCGCATCATCGAGGTGCGACCGGTCCGCGTGCAGGACGAACTGGCGCGCGGGCGCATCGTGGTGATCGCCGGCTATCAGGGCGTGAGCTACCGGCGCGAGGTGACGACGCTCGGGCGTGGCGGCAGCGACACGACGGCGGTCGCCATGGCCGCGGCGCTCGGCGCGGAGTGGTGCGAGATTTGTTCGGACGTGGATGGCGTCCATACCGCCGACCCGCGCGTGGTGCCCGCGGCGCAGCGCATCGGCACGCTGAACTACGAGGAGACGCAGGAACTGGCCGAGGCCGGCGCGAAGGTGCTCAACGCGCAGGCCGTCGAATTTGCGAAGCAGCACGGCATCGCGATCTACGCCCGCGCCACGGCGAGCCCGCTGCCCGGTGCCAACCCGTCGCTCGACGGCACCGTGGTGCGCAAAAATGCGCCGCGTCCGCCGGGCACCGTCGTCGGTGTTGCGAGCGAAAAGGACGTGCTGGTCCTCCAGGCGCGCGATTCCATCGGCGAGCTCCTCGCCTTCCTCGACGAGATCGCGGTGTGCGGCAAACAACTCCACGTCGCCGGATTCGGCGCACTCGCGGATGGTGCGAACATGGTGCTCTCTCGCGAAAATCTTCCCGACGAAGACCGCTTCCGCCACGGGCTCGCGGAGCGCTTCGGCGAGTCGGTCCGGCTGCTCGATGCCATCGGTGCAGTCAGCGCGATCGGCGCGGGCATCAACACCAGCTACAAGAATGTGCGCCTCGGCACTTCCGCGCTCGCTGCCGTGGGCATCGAGCCGCGCGGCCTGTCCACATCATCATTCCGCATCAGTTGGCTCCTACCGAATGCCGTCATCAACGACGCCGTGCGCGCGCTTCACCGTGTCTTCATCGAAGACGCAACGCACCCGGTGCCGTGAAGTGCGATTCGTTTTTTCTCATACCATCTTTCGGAAATAAAATGACTGATGCGCGAAGAAGCAGGCTGGCGTGCATTGGGTAGGGTGGGCGTCCCGCCTGCCGTGCTGCGCATCCTGCGCAGAACCCGGCGGAGAACCACAGGCATTCACCCCGCCAGCGATGTTCGGATGTGTCCCGCAGGATGCAGGACACGGCAGGCGAGACGCCCACTCTACCCGAGACACGCCGTCCTGCTTTCTGTCCGGTTATTTATGCAAAATGGTATCAAACGCTCGGGCGGTAGCGACCGACGAGATCGAACAGCCGGCCGGTGATCTGGCCGAGCGAGCAGTGTTCGACGGTGCTGATCAGTTCGGCGAAAACATTGCCGCCGCTCTCGACCACACGCGCGAGGGCATCGAGCGCGCGACCGGATTTCGCGGCGTGGCGCTGTTTGAATTTCCGCAGGCGATCCACCTGAAGCTGCTTCTTGCTGCGCGGCGTGCGGACGACTTTCGGCTCGGCGGATTTTGCGTCCGAAGCGGTGTAGCGATTGAGGCCGATGATCGAGCGGGTGCCGTCGGCGATCTGCTGCTCGTAACGATGTGCGGCGGCCTGAATCTGCGAGCGCTGATACCGCAGCTCAACGGCCGCAAGCACGCCGCCGACGCGATCGAGCGCGCGGAATTCATCGAGGATCGCGCGCTCGACGGCCTGCTCGACGAGTTGCATTCCGGGTGAGCCGCCGAAGAGATTCGTCATGTGCCGGAAGAGCCCGGTCTCCTCGAGCAGGATGGACTGCGCGTGCGCGGCGAGGCGGACGTATTCCTCGCCCGGTGTCGTGAAGGGTTCGTCGGCGCTGTTGCTGTGGCAGGAGTTCGTGGCGTTGATATACGCGAGCAGCAGCTCGACCGCCGTGCGCGTGAGATTGTTTTTGAACTCATGCGCGATGAGCGAGCGGCCGCTGGTCTGCGTGTGGACTTTGAAAAGCTGCGCGCGTTCGCCGGCACCGAAGACATCGCGCATGCCGATGGCCCAGAGCTTCCGGCAGACGCGCGCGAGCGCGAGGTATTCGACGTCGAGTCCGCAATCGAGGAAGAAGGAAAGCCGCGGGCCGAAACGATCCACGTCGAGGCCGCGCTGGCGGAAGAGTTCGACGTAGGTGAAGCCGTTCGAGAGTGTGTAAGCAGCCTGCTGTACGGGCGTCGCACCAGCCTCGGCGATGTGATAGCCGCTGATCGAAATGGGATACCAGCGCGGCATTTTCTCCACCGTGTATTCGACCATGTCGGTGAGAAAGCGGAGCGAGGGTTCGAGCGGAAAAATGATTTCGTTCTGCGCCTGCACTTCCTTGAGGATGTCGGATTGGATCGTGCCGCGAAGTTTGCCCGCGACTTTCGGACCGAAGCGGCGGCGCGCGGCGGCGACATACATCGCGAGGATGATCGGCGCGGGGCCATTGATGGTCATCGAGGCGGAAAAATTCGGCGCGCCGAGCGGGAAACGGTCGAAGAGACGCTCCATGTCTTCGATCGTATCTATCGCCACGCCGCCTTCGCCGATCTTGCCGAAGACGCCGTCGGCGTCGCTGTCGAGCCCGTACAGCGTCGGCCCGTCGAAGGCCGTGCTGAGGCGGATCGAGCGCTGGTGTTGCGTGAGAAAATGGAAGCGCGCATTCGTGTCCTCCGCGAGGCCGAGGCCGGCGAAAAGTCGCGTCGGTTCTTCGGGGGCGACGTTTCCAGCCGCGCCTGAACCCTGCCGATACATCGCGGGATAAATGGAACTTGTGAACGGAAACTCGCCCGGCAAACCGTCGCCGAAAATGATGCGCGCGACCTCGCCGGGTTCGTCAGTTTGCGGCAGCGCGAGCGCGGGGAGTTCGAGTCCGGTGGGCGTGCGCACCGTGCCGATGCGCGTGCGAATCGCCTTCCATCGCGCGAGCACTCCGGCGCGGAATTTCGCATCGTCGCGGGCGCGGCGCACCTGATCGGCCACGAAGCGCGCGTATGCTTCGACGCTCTCGCAGACGCGACGCAGCGCGCTCATTTGCGCACCTCCTCAAAAAGGCGATCCACCCCGGCATCGCGATGGCGCTTCGCGACGGTGGCGATGACGCGCTGGCCGCGCTTGTTCGCCGCGAGCCGCTCCTCGATCTCGGCCACGGCGGTCGGAGCACCGGCGAGATCGCCTTTGTTCACGACGACAATGTCCGCCGCGTCGAGCATCACGATTTTCTGGAGCTGGAGCCGGCTGCCGTAGTCGGATCCCATCACGAAAATTGATGTGTCCACGAGTCCGCGGCGGAACGGGAGCGCTTCCTGGCCGATGCCGACTGTCTCGACGAAGACGGCATCGAAACCGCCGCCCTTCATCGCGCGCAGCCAGCGCGTCGTGTCTGGCGAAAGGCCGCCTGCGCGGCCGCGCGTGGCGAGGCTGCGCATGAAGACGCGGTCGTCCTGCGAGTGGACCATCGTCGCGCGATCGCCGAGCAGCGCGCCTTTGCCGGTGATGCTCGGATCGTGGGAAAGGATCGCGATGCGCGCCTCGGGTTGCGCCTTCAGCCAGCGCAGCACGAGTTCATCAATGAGCGTGGTTTTTCCAGCGCCGCCGGGGCCGGTGATGCCGATAGTGCGGGAAGTGACTGGTGACTGGTGACTGGTGACTGGTGGGATCGCGAGTGCGCGCGTGGCTCGTGGCGTGCGGTAGTGTTTCCGCACCCACCCGACGATCTCCGCGAGCGGCTCGCCGGCGAAGAAAATCCGATCCACGCCCTTGCGCCGCAGGATCGCGGCGTCGGCCTTGGTGATGGTTCCACCGCCGCCGCCGAAGACGCCGATGTGCGAGGCGCGCTGCTTTTTCAACAGCGCGATGACTTCGCTGAAGAACTCGACGTGTCCGCCGTTGTAGCTCGATATGCCGATGGCGCGCACATCTTCCTGAATCGCCGCACGGACGATGTCGCGCGCTGACCGATGGTAGCCGAGATAGACGACCTCGATGCCGTGACGGATGAATTCGAGGTTGATCGTATTGATGGCGCTGTCGTGCCCGTCGCAGATCGGGACCGCGGTGAGGATGCGGATGGGTTCGGCCATTGGATGTTCTCCCGGCGGAATCCTACTGTGTGCCGGTCCGTCGGGCAACCCGGCGATTCAGAGCATCTGCCAAAAGCCATCGCCGCGTAATCCTGTGAATCCTGCCAATCCTGTCTCCGTTTTTTGGACAGGATTCACAGGATTCACAGGATTCACAGGATGGGCAGGATTTCAGGATTTCGTATCGCGGTGATTTGAAAGCGATTTCTGGCAGACGATCTACACCGCCTCCCAGATCATCACGACCGTCGTGGTCACGCTGCCGCCGATGTTGCAGGTGAGAAATCTTTTCGCCCCTGCGATCTGCCGCGCACCCGCGCTGCCGCTGAGGTGCTGGTACGCTTCGACGACCTGCCGCACGCCGGTCGCGCCGACGGGGTGGCCGTCGCCTAGCAAGCCGCCGCCGGCATTCACGGGGAGACTGCGGAATGCGGATTGCGGATTGCGGATCGGAAGCGTGTCGCGCACGGCGGGCAAGGCAGTGGCGCCGCTTTCGAGCAGCTCCGCGCCTTTGCCCGGTGCGGCGAAACCGAGCAGTTCGTACTGCACGATCTCGGAGATCGAAAAGCAGTCGTGCACTTCGGCTCCGTGGATGTCGCCGGGCCCGACTCCAGCCATTGCGTAGGCTTGTGCAGCGGCGCACGCGGCGATGGGAAAAGTGGGGATGTCCTTTCGATCGAGGGAGAGATAATCCGTCGTGTGTCCGCACCCGAGCAGGCGTGCGGCGCGGTGCGGGCGGACCTTTTGAAAAAAGCGCTGCGAACACAGCACGAGCGCGGCTGCGCCATCGGTGATCTGCGAGCAGTCGCTGACTTTGAGAGGCGTTGCGATGCACGGGTTTGCATCGCTCGCTGCGCGCGCCTCGTCAAAGGTCAGCCCCGCATCGCGCATCTGCGCGAGTGGATTGAGAAGGGCGTGCGCGCGATTTTTCACGGCGACTTTCGCGAGCTGCGCTTCGGTCAGCCCGTAACGTTCCGCATACACCTGCGCGATGCGGGCGAAGAGTTTCGGAAACATGAAGTCGCCATACTGCGCACGTTCCGCAGAGCAGTCCGCGGCGGCCCCGAGCACATCGGCGACTTCCGCGGGTGGCATTGTCTTTTGCTGTTCGGCTCCGACGACGAGAACCACATCGTACAGACCGCCCATGATCTGTTGCGCGCCGGCGAGCACCGCCACGCCGCCTGATGTGCACGCCGCCTCGACGTGCATCGTGGGCAGACCGCGCATCGCCTCGTCGATCTCCGGGAGGAATGCGCCGAGGTGGAGCTGGCGCGTAAAGAGACCAGCGGCAAAATTTCCCACCACACCGGCTCCGATTTCCGACGGGGCAATCCCTGCATCGGCAATCGCCGCGCGTCCTGCCTCGACGATCACATCCCGGAGCGCGCGGCCTTCCTTCCGGAGATTTCGCCGGAAATCAGTCCGCCCCGCACCCAGGATGTAAACAGGCTCGGCCATGTTCTGCTTTCTCCCGCACAGCCTAACGGCCAACGCGCCTTTGATCAACACGACGGACGGTCTCGATCACAGGCGCATGCAGACCAAACCCGGAAATCAAATCACTCTTCCAATTTTCTCCGCAACCAAAGCGGCCGGTTTGTGATGATCCCGTCAACCCCGACCGCTTCCAGTTTTTTGGCGAGCTTTGCGTCGTTCACCGTCCAGACGCAAAGTTTCAGCCCTGCATTCTTCACCCGTGAAATGAAATTCCCGTTGATCTCAAACCGCCGATCCAGCGCCAGTCCGCTGAGATTCGCAGTCACGGCTTTTGCAATCAATTCATCGGACAGGAAGCACCGGCCGAGTTTCCATTTTGCCGGAGACAAAATTCGGTAAACTGGCAAATGCGGGAAGCGCTCACGGGCCTGCCTCATCGTTTCGAAATCAAAACCGAAGATGACATGCGGCCGGGCTGAGTGGCCGGAGGCTGCGAGGACGCGCTCCAGTTCCGGCAGCACCTCGGGGCCGCACTTGATCTCGATGAACAGGCGCCTGCCATCCGGGACGGTGGCGAACACTTCCTCAAGCGTTGGGATTCGCGCGCCTTTCCACTGCGCGCCCTTCCATGAGCCTGCATCCAGCGTGCGCAGTGCCTCCAGGGTCTGCGCGCTGACTCTCCTGTTTACCCCCGCCGTGCGCCTCGTGGTGCCGTCGTGGATCACGACGATCCTGCCGTCTTTCGTGAGCCGGATGTCCAGTTCGCACGCGTCGGCTTCCTGCTCCCAGCCGAGCGAAAATGCAGCAACGGTATTTTCCGGCGCATCGTGCGATGCACCGCGATGCGCGATGATTTCGACTGCGGAATGCGGCTGCATCTACTTGCGCAGGATGCCGTCCTCCAGCCACGCGTGCTCACCGGTGAGCAGGTGCTGCGCAAACTTGTAGCCGGCATGATCGGAGTTGGATGACACGCCGGCGAAATACTGCGCGACCCGTGCATGCGCGAGCCTGCAAAAATAATCCGCGACCGCGCTCGCGTCGTGATCGCCGATGCTCTCCGCCCGCGCGCACGTCGCCGTGATCGCGAAAAGTTCCGTGGCGATGTCCACGAAACGGCCGAGCAGCACCTGCTCGCGTTCGAGCTTCGGGCCGAAACGAAGCATCGCGTGAAACAGCCGCCTGGCGAGACGGCGGGATGCGCGTTCCGCCCAGCGCACATGGCGCGCGAGTTGTGGATGAAGCGGCACGCGGCGCAGACGGGGCAGCCACATCTTCGGATACCACCGCGCGTAAAATGCGGCGGCTTTCAGCGCTGCGCGCATCCGCAGTTTGAAAGGCAGTTGCGAATTCAGCACCGGCGCTCCGACGCGCAGATGCGGATCGAGCGCCTCGCGCGCGATAAAGAGCCGCATGATCTCGCTCGATCCTTCGAAGATCAGATTGATGCGCGCATCCCGCAGAAAACGCTCCACCGCGATGGCGGGCTCGCCGCGAGCCACGAGCGAGGCGGCGGTCTCGTAGCCCCGGCCACCGCGGATCTGCATCGTATCGTTCACGATTTCCCATGTCCGCTCGGAGGCCCACATCTTGCACATCGCGGCTTCGAGCCGCACGTCCGCGTGCTTGTCGCGATCCACCAGGCTCGCGGTGAAGAGCGTCATCGCCTCCATCGCGAAAACATCGGCGGCCATCCGCGCGAGCTTCTCGGCGATGGCCGCGTGTTTTCCGATTGGCGCGCCCCATTGCACGCGCTCCGCGGACCACTTGCGGGAAATCTCCAGGCAGCGTTTCGCGAGACCCGTGCATGCGGCGGGCAGCGTGAGGCGTCCGGTGTTCAGTGTGGTCAGCGCGACGCGCAGACCCTTGCCCTCGGCGAGCAGGATGTTTTCGCGCGGCACAAGCACATCGTGGAAGCGCAGCACTCCGTTGTAGAGCGCACGCAGTCCCATGAAGTGACAGCGGCGGACGACTTCCACGCCGGGACTGTCCATGTCCACGATGAACGCGGTCACCTGATTCCTGCCGTCCTTCGGCGGCGTCTTTGCCATCACCACGATCACGCCCGCGCGCGTGCCGTTCGTACACCAGAGCTTCTCGCCGTTGAGCAAAAAGTGCCGCCCGTCCGCGGTCGGCTCTGCGTGCGTTTCCATCTTCGCGGGATCGGAGCCGACATTCAGTTCGGTGAGCGCGAACGCGGAAACTTCCCCGCCCGCCACGCGCGGAAGGAAGCGCTGCTTTTGCTCCTCGGTGCCGAAGAGAATCAACGGCTGCGGCACGCCGATCGACTGATGCGCGGAGAGCAGCGCTGTCAGATTTCCGCAATGACTCCCGAGCAGCATCGCCGCGCGGCAATAGTTCGTCTGCGAGAGTCCGAGCCCGCCGTATTTCGCCGGCACCTTGATCCCGAATGCGCCGAGTTTTGCGAGACCATCGAACACGCTCTGCGGGATTTCCCCCGTCGCATCAATCGCGTCCGGATCGGTTTCGCTGCGCAGGAACGATTCGAGCCGCGCGAGGAATGCGTCGCCCTGATCGCGGTCCTCGTGGCTCTGCTGCGGGAAAGGATGGAGCGCACCAAGATCGAGCCGGCCGAGAAAGAGTCCGCCGGCAAAAGTCTCGCGCGTCACCTCGCGCGCGGCCTCGGTCAGTTCGAGCGCAGCGCGCTGCTCCGGCGACATCTTCGACGTGTCGATGATGCTCGCCGGCGTCTCGCTGGGAGTGGTGTCAGTTTTCATGGAATCGTCCTCCGGTGCGGGCCAGTTCCGCGATCAATGCGCAGGGTGCGTAGTGCGGGCCGGCGGTTTCTGCGAGTCGTGAAAGCGTGTCAAAAACCCGCTGCGCACCGAGCGAATCCGCGTACCGCAGCGGGCCTCCGCGGAACGGCGCCCAGCCGGTGCCCATGACCATCGCGAGATCGATGTCGCCCGCGCTCGCCGCGACGGATTCGCCGAGGCAGGCCGCCGCTTCATTCACCATGAGCAGCGCGAGACGTTCGCCCAAATCCGCAGGTGTCGTCCCCGGTTCACGCAGTGCGAGGACGACGGGATTCACGACCGGCTCGCCCGAACCGTAACGGTAAAATCCCGCGCCACACTTTTTCCCGAGCATCCCACCCGCGATCATTCCGCCGAGGATCGCAGGCACGCGCATCCGATTCGGAAATGCCGCGGCAAGCGTGGCGGCGACATCCACGGCGATGTCCACACCCACTTCGTCGGTGAGCCGCAGCGGTCCCATCGGCATTCCGAAATCGAGCATCGCTTCGTCAATCGCGACGGGATCGGCACCGGCGGCAAAGAGTTCGCCCGCCTCGCTCAGGTACGGGAGCAGGATGCGATTCACGAGGAAACCGGGGCGATCGCGAACAACGACCGGCAGCTTGCCGATGCGCTGGATGAATTGCACCGCGCGCTGCGCGATCTCCGGCGCGGTGGCGTCGCCGAGGATCACTTCGACGAGCTGCATCTTGTGGACGGGATTGAAAAAATGGACGCCCACGACGCGCTGCGGGTGGCGCGTGGCCGCGGCGAGTTCCGTGACGGAGAGTGCGGAGGTGTTCGTCGCGAGCACCGCATCCTCGCGCGTGATTTCATCGAGCCGCTGAAAGATCATCTTCTTCACGGCCATCTTTTCGACGGCGGCCTCGATGACGATGTCCACTCCGCGCATCGGGATTTCCGTGGCAGCGGGCGTGATGCGATCCATCGCCGTCCGCGCCTCGTGCTCGGTGAGCGAATGATGCCGCACGCCATCGGCGTGGAGCTTCGCGACTGCCGCCATCCCGGATGCCACGCGGGACGCATCCACGTCGCGCAGCACGACGTGCAGCCCGCGCGTGGCGAGCCATTGCGCGATGCCGGATCCCATCACGCCCGCACCGATCACGGCAGCGCGCCCGATCTTCGGACCGGCTGGCGCGGGACTTTTCCTCGCGTGTTCCTGCAGGAAGAAAATGCGGATCAGGTTGCGTGTGGACTCCAGTCCCATGAGTTCGATGATCGCTGCGCGTTCGCGTGCGAGCGACGTGGCCTGATCCCATGCGCCGGAGCCGTGCAAAATCACGTCGAGCGCCTTGTCCACGGCGGGATAGTTGCCGCGCGTCTTGCGTCGCACTTCGGCGCGCGACTTATGCGAGACGATGGCGCTGACCGCCGCATTCACCGGGGCGGAATGCGTGAGGCTGCGCGGGTGCTTGCCTTTTTCCGCGAGCACACGCGCGGCATGGATGAGCGCTTCGCGCGGCGCGACCTCGTCAATCATCCCGAGCTTCAGCGCGTGGCGCGCGGAGACCGTCTTGCCGCCGAGAATCACGTCCAGCGCACCGGGCACGCCGATGAGCCGCGGCAGACGTGTGCAGCCACCCCATGCGGGAACGAGGCCGAGCTTCGTCTCCGGCAGGCCGATCTTCGTCGCGGCGTCCGGCGATGCGACGCGCCAGTCGCAGGCGAGCGCGAGTTCGTATCCGCCGCCGACCGCCGCGCCGTGAATCGCGGCCACAGTTGGAATTTGCAGCGCTGCGAGGCGATTGAAAACGGCCTGTCCCAGATCGAGAAACTGCAAGAGTTCCTCCGGGTTCATTTTTTGAAAAAGATGAATGTCAGCGCCGGCGACGAAGATGGATTTCTTCGCGCTGGTGAGGATCAGCGCGGGCGCATCGCCCATCGCGCTGAGATGCGCGTCGAGTTCCTTCAGCGTCGGCAGATCGAAAATATTCACCGGCGAGTCGGGCCGGTCGAACGTGAGGACGCACGTCTTGTCGCCGAGTATTTCGCTTCGGATCGTTTGCATGGCTCAGTTCCTTTCCAGCCAAAGTGCAGCACCCTGGCCTCCGCCCACGCACAGCGACACGAGGGCGCGGCGGGCATTCCGGCGGCGAAGTTCATTCAGTGCGGTGAGCACGAGCCGCGCGCCGGTTGCACCGACCGGATGGCCGAGTGCAATCGCGCCGCCGTTCACGTTGAGTTTTTCCGCAGGCACCGGCACTTGCCGGAGCACGGCGAGCACCTGCGCTCCGAATGCCTCGTTGATCTCCACGAGGTCGGCGTCGTCCACCGTCAGGCCGGCGCGCTTCGATGCCGCAGCAATAGCGGACACCGGGCCGAGGCCCATGCGCGCGGGATCGCATCCGGTGTACGCGTAGTGCGTGAGGATGCCGAGTGGCTTGAGCCCGAGTTCCGCGGCGCGCGCCTCGGACATCACGAGCAAGGACACCGCGCCGTCGGTCACCTGGGAGGAGTTGCCGGCGGTCACGGTGCCATATTTTTCAAAGACCGGGCGCAGCTTCGCGAGCCCTGCCGTGGAGCTGTCGGTGCGCGGGCCGTTGTCGCGCGTGATGGCTGCGCCATTCACGTACACCGGGCAAATTTCCGCGGCCATCGCATCCGCCGCGGCCACGGCGCGCTCATGCGAACGATGCGCGAAGGCGTCCTGCTCCTCGCGCGTGATGCCATTTTCCCGCGCGAGCAGTTCGGCGGTCTCGCCCATGTTCAGCCCCGACACCGGATCGGTGAGCCCCATTTGCAGACCGACGCGCGGGTGAAAATCGCTCACGCGAAAACGCGCCATGGCGGCGAGGCTTTCCGCTGCGGACTTCGCCTTGTGGAGCTTCGCAAATTTCCGCGCGGCCTCCTGCGTGTAGAGCAGCGGCACGTTGCTCATGCTTTCAGTCCCGCCGACGATGAAGACGGAACCGCGGCCCGCAGCCATCCGTTCCGCGGCAGCGGTGAGCGATTCCATGCCGGAGGCGCAGTTGCGATTCACGGTCGCCGCGGGCACACGCTCCGGGATTCCCGCGCGCAACGCGATGACGCGCGCGATGTTTGCGGCGTCGAAGGGCTGGCAGACGCAGCCGATGATGACCTCGTCCACCAGCGACGGATCGAAGCCGGTCTTCGCGAGCAGCGCGCTGACGGCGATGCGGCCAAGCTCATCCGCAGAAAGCGCCGCGAGATCCGTGCCCATTTTGCAGAATGGCGTGCGTATCCCGTCAATGATCGCGAGCCGGGGGTCAGCCATGCGGAACCTCCGGTTTTTGCACGGACGATCCGGCGATGGATGGTCGGTGATCGATCACGCGCATTTCCTTCAGCGCGGTGCCCACGCCTTGCAGGGCGCGCATCTCGCTTTCGGAGTGAAACTCCACGCGGTTTGGATGAATTTCCGTCCCGGCGGCGAACTGCATTGCGAGGTCTTTCCTCAGCGTCGTCTCGTCGCAATCGTCGGACTTCGAGACGTGGAGCACGAGTTCATCCACGTCGAACGGATCGTCGTGAATCTTGCGAAGCTCAAGCTGCCATGTGCTGACGTGTGCGGCGTTGTCGAGGACGTGTTCGAGCTGGTTGAAATCCACCAGCGTGCCCTTGATTTTGTCGAAGTGCATGTCGCGCACATCGGAGCGCCGCGAAATCTCGCCGACGAGCCGGGGGACCTCGAGCCCGCAGAAGGGGCACGGTTCGTAGAACAGCCCGCCGTCAATGATGTCGCCGGTGCGGTAGCGCAGCACCACGCTTCCGCGCGCGTCGAGTGGCGTGACGACGATCTCGCCGGGCTCTCCTTCGCCGCGCGGTTCGCCAGTGTCGGGATCGACGATTTCGACGAGCGCGAGGTCCGGGTGAATGTGATAGCCGGCGCTTCCCGCATCCTCATCGTACGGGCACTCGGCCCATGCGAGCTTCGCCTCGGTGAAGCCGTAAATCCGGAGGACCTCCACGCTCGGGGCGCCGAGTTCGCTGGCGAGCGCGCGCAGTTTCCTGCGCATCCCGGCCGGCGCTTTTTCACCGGCGAGGACGATCTTCCGGAGGTTCGGAAGTTGGGCGTGTTCGCTCACTGCCTCGTTCATCACATGGTAGATGAATGTGGGCATGCCGATGATCACCTCGGGTTTGATTTTTCGGATCATGCGCAGATTGCCGTCGGTGCCCACCGTCTTGCCGCCGCCCGTGGAGAGGATGAATGCGCCGAATTCCACGCCGGCATAATGCGTGAGCCAGATGGCGAGATGCGGCGCGAATGGGAACATGTTCACCAGACGCATCTCGCGGGTCGCAGCGCACACCTCCATGATCCGCTTTCCGGCGAGCCGCAGATTTGCGATGTCGTGCGCGGTGTAGAAAAATGGCACCGGCTCCGCGGTGCGGCCCGTGGTGCTCGTGAGGAACAGCGGCCGGAACTCCCGCTCGAACTCCTCCTGCACCGCGCGGCGCCCTCGCAGCAGGACACGCGCGATGGTCGAGAAGCGCCGGGAAAGCACGCGCTGGTCGGGCTTCAAGATGAAGGCGCGGATCGGATCGGGCTCGCCGGCGGTGGCGGTGAAGTCGGCCTTTGTCGTGAAGGGAATGCGGCGGAGATCATCCGGCGATTTGATCTGCGCGGGGTCTATTTTTTCCCTGCGGAAAAGCGCCGCGTAGTGCGCGGAAAATGGGAGCACGGTGTCGCGGAGATAGCCGCGCAGTCGTGCGAGCTGCCACTTATGCAACCTTGGCAATGACGGGAATGAATGTGTGCTCATGGGGTTCTCCTTTCGCGAGGGCGATGATTTTCGGCAGTTGCGCCTCGGCCGCCTCACGGCCCAGCGCGATGTACTTTCCTGGGTTCTTGAAATCGTGCCACCTTGCCCCGCAGCAGAGCGGGCGCAGAAGGATGTCGGCCTTCAGCGCCGACGCCTCGGCCACGCGCGTCTGCGCGCCGCTGACGGCCTGGAGCAATGTGTCGAGGACGTTCCCTTTTGCGAAGTAGTTGAGGTGTCTGTTGAGGAACGCGCCCAGCGCCCCGCCCGGCGCGGCGGCATCGCGCGGCATGCATTTTTCATTGCGCCATTCGCGAAGCTGCTCCGGCGGCGGGATGACGTTCACGGCGATGATTCGCTCGATGCCCATCTCCATGAGGACATCCACCGGCAGCGGGTCCGCGATGCCGCCATCAATCAGCGTCTCGCCGCCGATGGTCACCGGGACGATGATCCCCGGAATGGCGACGCTCGCCTCGATCGCGTCGCACACATCCCCTTCGGAAAAAACGACGCGCTCGAGTGTCTCCAGATTTGTGGCCAGCACACGGAGCGGCCGCACCAGATCGCAGAACCACGCGTCGCCGATCGAACGCCGGAGCCGTCGCATCACCTTGCGCGTCCGCAGAAATCCGCGGCGCGGGGGCAGAACCGGATCGAACAGCGACCAGGAACTCCACCGGCCCTCGTTTTCGCGCGCCATCGCCTCGAGTTCCGCGCCATCGGCCCCGTGCGCCCAGAGTCCGCCGATGTAGGCGCCCATGCTCGCGCCGGCCACGCAGTCCACCTCGATCCCGTTTTCCTCGAGCACCTGGATCACTCCGATATGCGCGAGCCCCTTCGCGCCGCCGGATGAAAGAGCGAGGCCGATGCGGCAGCGCGCGATCTCGCGGGCCAGCCGGCGGATGTGGAGGAAAAAGCGGCTGTCCCCTCCCGCGCCGCCGGTCGGAAAACCGTGCGCAATCGAATGCACCGGCTGGCTCATCCCCGCGATGGATGCCCGGAATTCCTCGCGGGACATACTTTCATCCGCAACGACGATCGGCTTCACATGGCTGCTCGCACCGCGCGCCTGTTCCGCGAGCTTTTGCATCAGCAGCGTGAAGTCCTCGAACGCCTGCGTCCCCGGCGGTTGCACGAGGATGTAGGCGAGGTCCGATTGGATGAGGCATTCGAGCGCCGGTTCCACCGGAGTCGCGGTCGCGACGTGGAGGATGACGTAGTCGTAGTGCCGTCCGCAGTGGCTCAGCAGCGTCGGCACACATGCAGCCGTGCCTTGCCCTGCGCTGACACCCAGATGCAATTCGTGGATGCCATGCTGCGTCTTGCGGACATGTTTCTGAAAAGCGAATGTCCCGTTTGTCTGCCGCGCCATCTGCGGCCAGTCGCCGAGAGCGAGCGCGCGCTGGCCCGGCTCGAGGCACACCATCAGCACCTGCTGGCCCGTGATCGCCCGGAGTTCACGGGCCAGGCAGTTCACGACCGCGCCATCGTTCACGCCATCCGACATCGAGAGAAGCGAAACGATGCGCTGCACGCGCCTCGGCAGCAGGGTTTCGCCGACGACTTGGAAGCGGCCTGCCAGCGCCTGCGAAAAGCGTCCGGCAAAGCACGGATCCTTATCAAAGAGATCCAGCAGTTCCGCCGTGCTGATCCGCAGCAGGACGCAATGGGTCGCCACGACCGCAGTGAAGCGGTACGCCTCCCGATTCAGAAACGCCCGCTCACCAAGCGCGTCACCCGGCATGAACATCCGATCCACGGCACCCGTGACATCGCGCGACTCGCACCGTCCGCTGACCACGAGGAAGATGGCCTCGCACGGATCGCCCTGCCGGAATACGACTTCACCTTTTGGCAGCTCGATGAAGGCCGAATCGTTCAGCAGCCGCTTCAGGATTTTGGGCGGGATGAGCGAGAGGACCGGATGCGGATGCAGCCCTTTTGGGTCGAGGGAAAAATCGGGTTTGCGTGCCGCCGGGGCCTCACAGCGCGACGCTCCCCCATCACCGGAAACTCCATCCTCAGTTGGAGCCTTTGTTCCCGGCTTAGCAGTTCTTGCGAACGGCCAGCGGAAGCTCATGCCTCTTTATGACATGAAGCGGTTATTTTAACAACTATTCTCTGACTCCGATTATCGCGATTTTCGATGCCGGCGAATCCCCTCCCTTTTGCTGGTAGTGGCTCAATTTGAAATCTTACTCTTTGTCTTGCTCATGCTCGTGCTCTCTTTGCCTCAGATTTCGAGAGCACGAGCATGAGCAAGACAAAGAGTAAGAGGTGCTGCTTCCCTCAAATTGAGCCACTGCCCTTTTGCTGTTTCCATCGCTCTGCTTCTCCGGGAAGATTCACCCTTCCACACCCCCCGGCATGTCCCCTTTCCTCGCAGAACTCATCGGCACCATGATCCTCGTCACGCTCGGCGACGGCGTCGTGGCAAATGTCCTCCTCAACAAATCCAAGGGGCAAAATGGCGGCCCGATTGTCATCACGGCGGGGTGGGCGTTTGCGGTGACCATCGCGGTCTATTGCGTCGGTTCGGTGAGCGGCGCGCATCTGAATCCCGCGGTCACACTCGGGCTGGCGGCGATCGGGAAATTCGGCTGGGCGCTCGTGCCCGGCTACCTCGCAGCGCAAATGATCGGCGCGATTCTCGGCGGCGCGCTGGTGTGGCTCGCCTATCTGCCGCACTGGAAGGAGACGAGCGACCAGGGCGCGAAGCTCGGCGTCTTCTGCACCGCACCCGCGATCCGGAATGCGCCAGCCAATCTGATCACGGAGATCATCGGCACCACGGTGCTCGTGCTCGCCATCCTCGCGATTCTTACGCCGCAGAACCTTGTGCCAAACTCCGGCTTCAAGGAGGGCATCGGCCCCGCGCTCGTCGGCGCGATCGTGTGGTCCATCGGGCTGTCGCTCGGCGGCCCGACTGGATACGCGATCAATCCCGCGCGCGATCTCGGTCCGCGCATCGCGCACGCGCTTCTCCCCGTCGCGGGCAAGGGCGGATCGGACTGGAGCTATGCGTGGGTTCCCGTCTTCGGCCCGATCATCGGCGGCATCGCCGGCGCGTTTATTTACAAAGCCGTGTGGGCCGCGTGAGGCGCACGCAAATCTTAAATCTGAAATCCTAAATCTTAAATGTCCTACATCCTCGCCCTCGATCAAGGCACCACCAGTTCGCGCGCGATCCTTTTCGATCACGCCGGTTCCATCGCCGCTGTCGCGCAAAAGGAGTTCCGGCAGATTTTTCCGAAGCCCGGCTGGGTCGAGCACGACCCGAATGAGATCTGGTCCTCGCAGGCAGGTGTGGCGACGGAAGTGCTCGCCAAAGTCGGAGCCGCGCCTGCGGATGTGGCCGCGATCGGCATCACGAATCAGCGCGAGACGACCGTGGTGTGGGATCGCCGCACCGGGCAGCCGATCTGCAATGCCATCGTCTGGCAGGATCGCCGAACCGCGCCGATTTGCGACAAGCTCAAGCAACGCAAACTCTCGCCGCTCATCCGCCGGAAGACGGGCCTTGTCATTGATGCATATTTTTCCGGCACGAAGCTCCAGTGGATTTTGCAACACGTCCCCGGCGCGAAGGCCAAGGCGAAGGCGGGCCACCTCGCGTTTGGCACCGTGGACTCGTGGCTGGTGTGGAATCTCACGGGCGGAAAACGCCATGTGACCGATGCGAGCAACGCCTCGCGCACGATGATGTTCAACCTCAAGACCGGCGATTGGGACGACGAACTGCTCGGCCTTTTCGGCGTGCCGCGCTCCATGCTCCCCGAAGTGCGTTCGTCGAGCGAGGTGTATGGCGATGCGGAGATTTTTTCCGGCAAGATTCCCATCGCCGGCATCGCGGGCGATCAGCAGGCGGCGTTGTTCGGGCAGGTCTGCACGCAGCCCGGCATGGTGAAGAACACGTATGGCACCGGCTGCTTCATGCTCATGCACACGGGCGCGAAACCGATCGTCTCGAAAAAGAACCTGCTGACCACCGTCGCGTGGCGGCTCGGCGGCCGCACGGAGTTTGCGCTCGAAGGCAGCATCTTCATCGCGGGCGCTGTCGTGCAGTGGCTGCGCGACGGACTCGGAATCATCAAGACCTCCGCCGATGTCGAAGCGCTCGCGGCGCAGGTGACGGACACGCACGGCGTCTATCTCGTGCCTGCGTTCGCGGGACTCGGTGCGCCGCATTGGGATCAGTACGCTCGCGGCATCATCGCCGGTCTCACGCGCGGGACGACGGCGGCGCACATCGCCCGCGCCGCGCTCGAAGGCATCGCGTATCAGGTCGCCGATGTCCTGCACGCGATGGAATCCGACGCCGGGATCAAGCTGAAGGAACTGCGCGTGGACGGCGGCGCGTGCGCGAACAACCTGCTCATGCAATTTCAAGCCGACCTGCTCGGCGTGCCCGTCGTGCGCCCGCAGGTGCCCGAGACGACCGCGCTCGGCGCGGCGTATCTCGCCGGACTCGCCGTGGGTTTTTGGAAAGACCGGAACGACATCGCGCAGCACTGGCAGGCGGATCGGCGATTCACTCCCGCGATGAAGCCCGCCGCTCGCAGGAAACTTGTCGCCGGCTGGACGAAGGCGCTTGCCCGCTCGAAGGCGTGGGAAGATGCAGCGTGAGCGGAAGCGGACTGCGGACTGCAAAATACAAAGTACAAATTACAAAGTACAAATCACGGCTGATGCGCGTGCGGACGCTCGATCCTTTTGTAATTTGTATTTTGTAATTTGAAGTTTCCCCCCGTGAACCGCGATCAATCTCTCCAACAGCTCGCTGACGAGTCCCTCGAATGGGACGTGCTCGTCATCGGCGGCGGCGCGACCGGCCTCGGCACGGCGGTGGATGCCGCCGCGCGCGGCTATCGCACTGCGTTGCTCGAACAGGCCGACTTCGCCAAGGGCACTTCCAGCCGCAGCACCAAACTCATCCACGGCGGATTCCGCTATCTCAGGCAGGGCAACGTGGGCCTCGTGCGCGAGTCGTTGCGCGAGCGCGGGCTGCTGCTCCGCAATGCGCCGCACTTGGTCCACACGATCCCGTTCGTCGTCCCGGCGTACGGCACATGGGAAAAATTCTTCTACGGCGCGGGGCTGAAACTTTACGATGTGCTCGCGGGCAGGCTCGGCCTTGGAAAAACGCGGCTGCTTTCGCGCGAGGAAACCCTGCGGCACATGCCCACCCTTTCACCGGCGAAACTCACCGGCGGCATCCGCTACTTCGACGGCCAGTTTGACGATGCGCGACTCGCCATCTGCCTCGCGCAAACGATCCACGATCTCGGCGGCGTGGCCGCGAACTACTGCACCGTCACCACTCTGCTGAAGACGAATGGACGCGTCTGCGGCGTGGTCGCGCGTGACAGCGAGAGCGGACGCGAACTCACCGTCCGCGCCCGCGTCGTGATCAACGCGACGGGTGTTTTCACCGATGCAGTCCGCCGTCTCGATGAACCCGCAGCGCGACCACTGATCGTCGCGAGCCAGGGCGCACACATCGTTCTCGACCGCTCGTTTCTGCCCGGCGACAGCGCGCTGATGGTGCCGAAGACGGACGATGGTCGAGTGCTGTTCGCAATCCCGTGGCACGAGCATGTCGTCGTCGGCACGACCGACACGCCGCGCGAGGAGACACCGCTGGAGCCGCGCCCGCTCGCCGCTGAGATTTCGTTCCTGCTGGAGCACGCGGCCCGCTACCTCACGCGTGCGCCGGGGCAAGCGGACATCCTCAGCGCGTTCGCGGGATTGCGTCCATTGATCGGCAAAGGCGCAGGCGGCCCGACATCGCGCATCTCGCGCGAGCACGCGCTGCTCGTCTCGCCGGCTGGCCTCGTGACGATCGCGGGCGGCAAATGGACGACCTATCGCGCGATGGCGGAACAGACCGTGGATCGCGCGGAGACCGTCGGCGACTGGCCGCACCGGCCGTCGCGCACTCGCACACTCCGGCTTCACGCAGCGACGGATGCGCCGCACGCAGGATTGGAGATGCACGGGACCGACGCGGCAAAGGTGGATGAACTGCTACGCTCGTCGCCGGAGTTCTCGCAGCGGCTGCATCCGCATCTCCCGTACTTCGCCGGCGAAGCAATCTGGGCCGCGCGTCACGAAATGGCGCGCACCGTGGAGGACGTGCTCGCACGACGGATGCGCGCGTTGTTTCTCGACGCACGCGCCGCCCTCGAAATGGCGCCTCAAGTGGCAGCGCTCCTCGCGAGGGAACTCTCGCGGGATGCTGCGTGGCAGGAGGATCAATTGCGCAGCTTCCGCGAACTCGCCGCAGGCTACCTGCCGGATCGGTGAAAGGTATCCGTGGCGCAAAGGCTCACGCCACCTTCCGCTATTTCCCGATCTGCGGGCCTTCGCCGATTTCGTCGGCGCCGGGCATGTGGATCTCGCGGACCCAGATGTTGCGGAAGCGCATCGGGTTGCCGTGATCCTGGAGTTTGAACGGGCCTTTCTCGGGGTGCGCGGAATACGTCCCGACCTGTCGGTGCGGGGAGCCGCCGATGAGCGCGGTGTGGTTCTGCGTCACGACGCCATTGTGCAGCACGGTGACGACGAGCGGTTTTTCCAGCTTGCCGTCCTGGAAGCGCGGGCCTTCGCAAATGATGTCGTAAGTCTGCCACTGGCCGGGCGGGCGCGAGGCGTTCACGCGCGGCGGCATGTAGCCGTAGATCGCGGTGGCTCCGCCGTCGGCGTAGGTCGGGTTCTCGTAGCTGTCGAGGATCTGGATTTCGTATTTGCCGAAGAGGAAGCAGCCGCTGTTGCCGCGGCCCTGGCTGTCGCCGACGGGCGGGGGCGTGGCGAATTCGAGGTGAAGCTGGAAGTCGGGACCGAACTCGTCCTTCGTGAAAATATCGCCGGTCTTCGGAGCGACTTCGGCGTAGCCATTCTCGACCTTCCACTTCGCGTCCTCGCCCTTGGCGTTTTTCCACTTCGAGAGATCCTTGCCGTCGAAAAGAACGACCGCGTCGCTCGGCGCGCTGCCGACTTTTTCCTGCGTGCTGGCTTCACCGGGCGTGACGACCGTGGGCTGCGGACGCTCGCCGTCGTGGACGTGCCATTTCGTGCCGGGGATGATCGGCGTGTCCTGGTAGCCGATGGGATGCTTCGGCTTGTCCTCGGCGAATGCGAGGGTGGTTGTGGCGATGAGTGCAGTGAGGATGCGCGGGGCGGTGGTCATGGGTTTGAGATTCAAAGGTGAGCCGAGGGAGAGCCCGAAGTCGCGGAAAATCTTAGAGTGTGTACCGGAAGTCAGCGATGAAACGCGGAGCCGCAGAGACGCGGAGGAAAAAGAAGGCAGCACAGCATCGCTTTGCCACGTTTTCCCTGCGCCGCCGCGCCTCTGCGTTTCAAAAAACAAGTTTCCACGTCTGAACGCCGACTTCCGAGACACACTCTTCGGGCGCACACCGAGTGTCCACGGAGGGCGGGCGGATTCGCGGTGGTGCTCAAACGTGCGGTCATCCGTATGCCTGTGCATGGAATACCGCCCTCTGGCGGGCTTCCGGCGGCACGGTTCTTTTTTCAGGAGTGCGCGGAGGCAAAAGTGACTCTCTCAGAGGATGTTTGCTTTTCTGAATTTCGGCCCGCGGGTGGAATTAGAATTGCTAGAATCCACTCCACGCAACTCGCAATCCATCCATGCCCGCGCATCACGTCCAACTTTCGATTTCCTCCGAAATGCAATCCAGCGCCCTCGCGAAGTGCGTGATGAGCGCGCTCGCAACCAACGAGGCCGTGCTGTGATCGGCGAGGCAAACCGCCGCATCCTGCTAGTGGATGACAACCCCGCGATCCACGCGGACTTCCGGAAAGTCCTGCTGGATTCGCAGGTGCAGAACGCTGCGCTCGACACGGCGGAGGCGTTGCTTTTCGAGGATGCGCCGAAGGCGAGGCAAAAGCTGGGCGGATTCACGATTGACTCCGCATTCCAAGGCCAGGAGGCGCTGGAGAAAGTGCGGGCGGCCATCGCGAAAGGCGAGCCTTACTCGATGGCGTTTGTGGATGTGCGGATGCCCCCCGGCTGGGACGGCATCGAGACGATCACGCACCTCTGGGAGGTGGATCCTTCGCTGCAAGTCGTTGTCTGCACGGCGTTCTCCGACTACTCGTGGGAGAACATGACGGAACAGCTCGGCGTGAGCGACAGCCTCGTGCTGCTGAAGAAGCCGTTCGACAATGTGGAGGTGCTGCAAGTCGCGCACGCGCTGACGAAGAAATGGCTCGTGACGCGCCAGGCCGATCTGCGGCTGAGCGAGCTCGAGGAAATAGTGGCAAGGCGGACATCCCAGCTCGAGACCGTGAGCGAGGAGGTCGCGCTGTCCGAGGAGCGGTTCTCAAAGGCATTTCGCAACAGCCCGATCCCGCAGGCGATCCAGTCGCTGCCGGCGCAGCGGTTCGTGGATGTGAACGACGCATTCCTCAAGATGACCGGCTTCAGGCGCGAGGAAATCACAGGACGCACGCCACTCGAACTCGGCCTCTGCCTGGACTACGAGACGCGCTTTCTGGAATCCGTGCGCGGGGGCAGGCCCGTCCGCAACGTGGAGACGCAAATCGTCGGCCGCGACAAGGAACTGCGCACGGCACTCATCTCCCTGGAGCCGCTCACCGTCGCCGGCCAGCCGCACATCCTCATGATGGCGCAGGACATCTCGGACCGGCTCCAGCTCGAGCACCAGCTCCGGCAGGCGCAGAAGATGGAGGCCATCGGCCAGCTCGCCGCGGGAATCGCCCACGACTTTAACAACCTGCTCACGATCATCCAGGGTCACGCGAGCCTGCACCGCAACGCGAGCGGCGTACCGCGCGAGGTGGGGAATTCGCTCGCGCAGATCAGCACCGCAGCCGAGTGCGCCGCGGACCTCACGCGCAAGCTGCTCACCTTCAGCCGGCGAAACATGGTGCGCCCGAAGGTCATCAAGCTGAACGAAATCATCAGGAAGCTCGGCGGCATGCTCCACCGCCTGCTCGGCGAAAGGGTCGAGCTGGTGACAAAGTTCACACCGTCACTCTACCAGATTTTTGCCGACACGACGAGCATCGAGCAGGTGCTCATGAATCTCACGCTAAACGGACGCGACGCGATGCCCGACGGCGGCACGATCATGATCAGCACGGCGAACGTGACCTTCGGCGAGGATGCCACATCGCACAATCCCGACGCGTGCCCCGGCGACTACATCTGCCTCGCCGTGACCGACACCGGCACCGGGATGGACGAGGCGACGCGCAGCCGCATCTTCGAGCCGTTCTTCACGACGAAGGAACTGACCAAGGGCACCGGCATGGGCCTCGCGACGGTGTACGGCATCGTGAAGCAGCACTGCGGCTGGATCGAGGTGGACACCAAAGTCGGCAAGGGCAGCACTTTCCGCGTCCACATTCCCTCGACGAACCGCGCGGCGGAGCGCCACGAGGCGACGCACCCGGAGTCTGTCGCCGATGACGGCGGCCACACCATCTTCGTCGTCGAAGATGACGCCGTCGTGCGATCACTCGTCGTCGAGGTGCTCACGGGCTACAACTACAAGGTCATCGAGGCCGAGAGCGGCGACGCGGCCATCGAGCGCTGGCCGGCATGCAGGGAGGAGGTGGATCTCCTGCTCACCGACATGGTCATGCCCGGCGAGGCAAACGGCCTCACCGTCGCGCGGCACTGCAAGTCCTCGAAGCCAAACCTCAAGGTGATCTACACGAGCGGCTACAGCAGCGAACTCTTCGAAAGCGACGTGCAGCTCGAGGACGGCGTGAACTATCTGCCCAAGCCGTATTTTTGCGGGAAGCTCACCGCGATCATCCGCAACGCGCTCGATCACCGCAAGGACGACGCGGAATTGCCGATGGCCGTCTGATGTCACTGGGAGCGGCGACTTCCAAGTCGCCGACCTCGAGGCGCACCAGTCCCCGGCGACTTGGAATTCGCCGCTCCCAGCGCGTGATTTTCACTAAAGACACGCGGCGCGGTTTGATTACCGTTGTCCGCACATGCGACGCATTTTTGCCACGATCCTTTTTGCCACCTCCGCACACGCCGCACCCACTCGCGAGCAGGTCGAGTTTTTCGAGAAGTCCGTCCGCCCCGTGCTCGTGGAGCACTGCTACAAATGCCACGGCCCGGAAAAGCAGAAGGGCGACCTGCGGATGGATTCGCGCGAGGCGCTGCTGAAGGGGACGGACACGGGGCCAATCGTTTTCCCCGGCGAGCCGGCGAAGGGCACATTCATCAAAAGTATCCGCCACGAGACGGACTACATGATGCCGGAGAAGGCGCCGAAACTTTCCGACGCGCACATCGCCGCACTCACCGAGTGGGTGAAGATGGGCCTGCCGTGGCCCGAGAACGACAAGGCCGCGCCGTCGAAAGCCGAGCTCGCGCGCACGCACTGGGCCTTCCAGCCGATCCGCAAACCCGCCGTGCCCGCGGTGAAGGACGCGGCGCGCTGGGCGCAAAGTGACATCGATCGTTTCGTCCTCGCCAAGCTCGAAGCCGCGGGCCTCGCGCCGTCGCCGATCGCCTCGCGCCACACGCTCATCCGCCGCGCGGCATTTGATCTCACCGGCCTGCCGCCGACTGCGGCCGAGGTCTCCGCCTTTGAAAATGATCCCGCGCCGGTGCGCGACGCGTTTGCGAAAGTCGTGGATCGCCTGCTCGCCTCGCCTGCGTACGGCGAGCGCTGGGGCCGGCACTGGCTCGACGTCGCGCGCTACGCCGACCACCGCGGCTACCTCGCGGGCGGTGTCAGCCGCGAGTACCCGTTCGCGTGGACGTACCGCGACTGGGTGATCGCATCGCTCAACGAGGACATGCCCTACGATCAGTTCCTCACGCGCCAGATCGCCGCCGATATGCCCGGCTCCGGCGCGAAGCCCGGCGACATCGCCGCGCTCGGCTTCCTCACGCTCGGCCGCAGATTCCTCAACAACACGCACGACATCATTGACGACCGGCTCGACGTGATCCTGCGCGGCACCATGTCGCTCACCATCGGCTGCGCGCGCTGCCACGATCACAAATTCGATCCCATCACCGCGAAGGACTACTACGCGCTCTACGGCGTGATGGCCTCGTGCGAGGAGGACGCCGATCCGGAAAAACTCCCGCTGCTCCCCGGAGGAAAGGCGACGCCGGAATTTGAAAAGGCGCGCGCCGTCGTGGTCGCCGAAATGCGCGAGGCCGATCAGAAAATCGCGGACAAGCTCAGCGCCACACTGCGCATCGCGTCGGGGCTTTCGATCTGCATTTCCGCCGACACGATCGAGCCGCTCACGACGACGAACCGGCTCCCGCGCAAGATTCTCGACGACCGGAACAAGGTGAAACTCAAGTTCGTGAAACTCGAACTCGACCCCGGCTCCGCACCGCGCGCGCACGTCCTGCGCGACCGTCCGCAGCCCGTGAAGCCGCACGTCTTCCTCCGCGGAAATCCGGCGCGTCCCGGCGAAGTCGTTGATCGCCGTTTCCCGAGTTTCCTCGGCGGCGATGCCGCGCCATTCAAGCAGGGCAGCGGCCGCCTCGAACTCGCGCGCGCGATCACCGCGCCCGCAAATCCGCTCACCGCGCGCGTCATCGCGAATCGCGTGTGGATGCACCACTTCGGCACCGGCCTCACGCCGACGCCCGGCGACTTCGGCACGCGCAGCGAGGCGCCCGTGCAGATGGACTTGCTCGACTGGCTCGCGACGAATCTCACCGCACAGAGCTGGTCGCTGAAAAAATTGCACCGCACGATTTTGCTCAGCAGCACGTGGATGCAGGAGTCCGTGCATCCCTCGGAACTCGCCTCCGAAAATCCAAAATCCAAAATCCAAAATCCAAAATCCAAGGACCCGGAAAACCGTCTGCTATGGCGTCAAAACCGCCAGCGCCTCGAATGGGAGGCGATGCACGACGCGCTGCTCACCGCCGCGGGAAATCTCGACACGACGATCGGCGGACGCCCGGTGCAGCTTTTCAAGGAGCCCTTCCCAAAACGCCGCGCCGTGTACGCCTACATCGATCGGCAAAATCTCCCCGGCACACTGCGCACCTTCGACTTCGCGAGCCCCGACCTCATGAACCCGCAGCGCTCGACGACGAGCGTCCCGCAGCAGGCGCTTTTCATGATGAACAGCCCCTTCGTCATCGCGCAGGCCGAGACGCTCACGGATGCGCCCGACTTTTCCTCGACCGCGCCCGAGGAGCGCCAGGTGCAAATGCTCTACCAGCGCGTGCTCGCGCGAAAGGCAACGCCCGCCGAAGTGAAGACCGCGATCGAATTTGTGAAAGCCGCCGGGGCCACGCCGCGCACCGATCCCGCGCCGACGTGGCGCTATGGCTTCGGCAGCTACGACGCGGCGACGCGCAAGGTCGCGTTCACGCCCTTCGCGACGTGGACCGGCACGCAGTGGCAGTGCGGGCCAAAGATGCCCGACCCGAAATTCGGCCACGTCCACCTCAGCGCATTCGGCGGGCATCCCTCGCCAACTCTCGCCGCGATCCGCCGCTTCACCGCGCCGCGCGACATGACGGTCTCGCTCGCCGGCGAAGTCGTGCGCGCCGCCGCCGCAGGCGATGGCATCCTCGCGCGCGTCGTGAGCGACCGGCAGGGACCGCTCTTGGAAAAGGACGTCGCACCGAAGGCGACCGCGCCGTGTGCGATCGAACACATTGCACTCAAGGCCGGCGAGACGCTCGACTTCATCATCGAGAGCAAGGGCGATGACAACAGCGACGGCTTCGCATGGCGCATCGCGCTGAATGCAGCCGACGGTGCCGCGTTCGACGCGAGAAAACAGTTCACCGGCCCGCCGCCGAAGGTGAATCCATTCACGCCGTGGGAGCGCTACGCTCAGGTGCTGCTGGAGACGAACGAGTTCATGTTTGTGGACTGAGTTCCGGCACCGACGACACCGAAACGGCGGATTCAAATTTGCGATGACCGAGTCGAAAAAGATTCGCATCTACGTTCTGCCAGGTCTCGACGGAACCGGGAGGCTCCTCGACGCATTCGTCAAAAAATGCCCAGCCGGTTTTGCAGCGGTACCGATCGCGTACCCAACGGATCGCATGCTGAACTACGACGAGCTGGCCGACGTGGTTTCCAAAAAACTGGCCGATGATGTGCCGATGATTCTGCTCGGCGAATCCTTTGGCGGCCCGCTTGCGCTCCGCGTGGCTTCGCTCAAGCCGCGGAATCTCATTGCTGTCGTACTGATCGCCACCTTCGTGCGGCCACCCGCCTCGCCACTTATGCGATTTCTACCGTGGCGAATTGGCTTCCGCATGCGCGCCCCGGTTTACGCGATACGCGCCGCGCTTGCTGGAAAAACCGCATCGGGCGAATTGCTCCGACGCGCGCGTGAAGTCCTCCGTGACGTGAGCCCCGATGTCCTGGCCGCTCGTGTCCGCAGCGTCCTGACCGTGGATGGACGGGAATGGCTGAAAAATTGTCCGGCATCAATTCTCTATCTCGCAGGAAAGCAGGACAGGCTCGTGAAACCGCGATGCTTTGAGACGATTAAAATGATCCGGCCGGATGTCGTGCATCGCGAGATTCCCGCGCCGCATTTCGTCTTGCAGATCGCGCCGTCCGAGGCATGGCGCGCGATCGAGGAATTCATCGCTGAACGGCGGGTCGCGTGACGTGCTCATTACCTCTCCACCCCACACGAGCCGAGGCATACTCCGTAGCCGCGCTTGTAAAAGCGCGGGCTGACTTTTTCCGCAGACAGAAGTGCCCGCGCTCTCACGAGCGCGGCTACGGACTTCAGTGCATCTCCACCGCGCACGAGCCGAGGCCGCCGCGGTAGTAGTTGAACTGCACGTTCAGGTGATCCGCGAGGAGCGACATCGGCACGCACGGGTCGGCGATGCCCTTGGAGATCATGAACGCGGTGAGCCTCTGGCCGAAGGGATTGTCGTGGCTGCCCGCCTGCCAGATCGAGATCTTCTCCGCCTTCCATGTCTCGTGCGGGCCGACGGTGATCGCCATCGTCGGCACCATGGAAATATTTCCGCCGCCGCTCGTGCGCGCGTTTTGCGCGATGGTGAGCGGGTGCAGTTCGACGACGCGCGTGGTGAGCTTGCGATAGTCGGCGACCTTCGGCGCGACGGTCTTGAATTTCCCGCGGCGCGGCAGCGGGTCGTTGAACGCCCAGTGCTTCACGTCGCCCTGCCCGCCCTGCATCACCGCGCAGCGCACGCCCGCGTCCCACGACTTGCGGTAGGCGCTTGTGTCGGCTTTTGGGAAATGAAGATTCGGATCGGCCATGCGCTGCTTTTTTGCGATGCGGTTGAAGAGCATTTCGCGATCGGCTTTCTCAAATGAAAGCGGGTGCGTGACGGGCACCTCTTTTCCCGTAGCGGGGTCGAACCACTCGTCCATCCCCCAGAAATGCCCGCTGCGCACGTCGAGCCCGAGTTCATTCACGAGCCGCGCGACGAGCGGAAGCTGCTCGGTCGGGCCGATGGGGCCGCAGATGCCCACGGGATTGTCGTCCGTGCTCTCGCGCCACGCGGCGATGTATTCGAGCGCCTCGGCGAGGTAGAAATCCTCGGGCGTGTCGTACATCACGACGCGAAATCCGGGGCGCGAGAGCTTCTCAATGTCACGCGGAGTGAGGCGCGCGACTTCCTCGACGAGATCCTTCGGGAGACACGTGTAGTCCCACCAATCGGGGGAAATGCTGGAGGTGCGGTGTTTCATGTGCAAAGCGAACGCGGTTCGAGGGACGGAAGGCAAGTGTTCAGTTCTCAGTTTCCAGCGCGCAGAACGTGACAACGAATCGCGCTCATCCGCATTCCCGCGCCCGACTGGCTTCACACGAGCTCAGAGACTGTGTAAAAAGTCACGGGCGCGCCCGGACTCGCGCAGGAAAACGGGAGCGCACGCTTCCAGCGTGCCGCGTCCGGCATCCCTGCCGGGCGCAGGGCGAAGGCGGCGGGTGTCCCCACTCATCAAAAAACCAGCCGCAGTCCCGCAGCCCGGCGGATCTTTCCGGCAGGATGCCGCAAAGGACACGCTGGAAGCGTGTGCTCCCATTTTCCTCCGGGCTGCATCCGCCTTCCCTGAATCGGATGCAGCGGCATGGCAAACGCGGGACTTT
>JBBRYC010000009.1:0-101165 GCA_038238025.1 Chthoniobacterales bacterium | reverse complement strand
GGCGCCCTCGCCCCGTGTCTGTGGAAATCCTCGGGGCGAGGGCGCCCCTGCTCCTTGCGCCGTTCCGCGTCTCAATGTCCGATTATTTGTGAAAGACATGGGGTTACACTTCCTCCAGCGCCACCTTCGCATCGCCGAAGCTCTTCGGACGCACATCCATCTTGTCCATCATCGAGAGGAAAAGGCGGCACATCTGGCGCTCGGGTTTGCCTGAATAGTCGAGCACGCGGCCGCCCTTGATGCGTCCGCCTGCGCCGCCGAGCACGAGGATCGGGAGCTGATCATTGTCGTGCTTCGCGCCAGCCATCATGCTCGAGCAGTGGAGCAGCATCGTGTTGTCGAGCAGCGAGCGTGGTCCTTCCTGGATGGCATCGAGCTTCCGCGAGAGATACGCGATCTGCTCGATGAAAAACTGATTCACCTTCAGGAAATCCTCGCCGTCACTGTGCGAGAGGAGGTGGTGGATCATGTAGTCAATGCCGTGGCCGGCCTGCTGCACGCTTGGGAGATTTGGGAAACGCAGAGCGCTGTGATCGTTGTTCAGCTTCAGCGTAGTGATGCGCGTGGTGTCCGTCTGGAAGCCAAGCACGAGGATGTCGATCATCAGCCGCATGTGCTCGCCGATGTCCTGCGGGATGCCGTCGGCGGGGCGCGCAATGTTCGGCTTGTCGAGCGTGGGCCGCCAGCCTTGCAGTTCGCCGCGTTTGCCCGCGTTCTCGATGCGCTTCTCCACGTCGCGCACGGATTCGAGATACTCGTCGAGCTTGCGCTGGTCGTTCGTGCTGATGCCGCGGCGCAGGTCCTGCGCATCCGCGAGCACCGCATCGAGCACGCTCTTGTCGCCGGGTGTCGCGTCGTCCTTGAAAAGCCGATCAAACGCGAGCGCCGGATAAAGTTCGAGCGGCGTCGGTGTCGTCGGCGAACTCCACGAGATGTGCGAGCTGTAGAGCATCGAGTAATTTTTATGCACCGCCGGATTCGATCGCTCGCACGCGAGCACGAGGCTCGGCACTTTCGTCGAGCGCCCGTACGTCTGCGCGAGGTGCTGGTCAAAGCTCGTGCCCGAGCGAATCTCGCCGCCGCTCGCGATGGACGCGCCCGAGAGCATGTTGCCCGTCTGCGAGCTGTGGATGTTCCCCTTCCGCGCCTCCGCGTGAAACAGCCCGCGCACGAAGATCATCTTCTCGCGGAAATCGGCGAGCGGCGCGAGCACACGTCCGAGTTCCATCGCACGGCCCTCGCCCTTCGCCCACCATTCCTTCGAGTGAAAACCGTTGCCGGAAAACGTCACGCAGAGCCGCACCGGTGCCTCGCTTGCGGGCTTGTTCTTGCGCGGCTCGTCGCCCCACACGTTGAACGACTCGAGCCACGGCAGCGCCATCGAGACGCCGACTCCCCGAAGAAATGCGCGACGTGAAAAATGATGGGTGCTCATGGTTCTGCGGGGCTGGTTCGGAGTTTGAAAAGAATCACCAGATGCGCGACGCGCCAAGCATCGAGAGGGGCACGTCCGGCGAAAGGATCGTCATGCCCGCTTCGATCGCCTGCGCGGCCAGCAGGCGGTCAAACGGATCGGCATGGACGCGCGGCAATTCGCCACTCCGGAAAATCGCACCGTGTTCGAGTGGTAGCGGTCTGAACTGGTGGTGCGCAAATTTCTCAGGGATCCAAATGCGAGGCTTGTCCGGCATCGGCAGTTTGCCGGTGGAATGTTTCAGCGTGACCTCCCACACGCTGACATCGCTCACAAAAATCTCGTTTGCGCGATCATCCACCACCGCCCTCACAGCCTTTGAAAGCATCGTCGGCTGCTGGGAAACCCAGAGGAAAACGCAGGTGTCGAGCAGGTATCTCACAGGCCCCATTCCTTCAGTTCATCCTCGGTGAGCGGTGCAAAGGCCGAAGCGGGAAATTTGAACGGCTTGCCCTTGATGTCGCCCACCTTCGGACGCGGCTTCTGCCGTTGCTTCTTCACCGGCACCAGCATCGCCACCGCGGATTTCCCGCGTGCGATGATGAATTTCGCGCCCTTCTCGACATCCGCAAGGTAGCGCGAAAGGTGTGTCTTCGCCTCGTGTGTGGTGATCGTGATCATGGCTGGAAAAATAGCGGTGCGCGCAGGTTAGTCAACTTAGTCCACTTTGAAGTCCCGCCCGCGCACCTCGCGGAACTGTGGGCTGAGGACGATCAGCTCCACGGCTGTGCTCACCTTGTGATCATTGGCCTTCAGCCGCACGAGCATGGATTCGATCAGCGGCTTGTCGGAGAGTTGCACGCTGCGTCCGAGCGCGTAGCCGAGGAGCTTGCGGCAGAACTGCCGGAGAAAATCATCCCGCCGTGTATTCACGAGATACGAGCGCAGGCCATCGAGGCCGTCGAACGCAGTGCCGTCGGGCAGTTTCACATGGGTATCAATCGCGAGCCCTCCGGCATCCTTGCTGCGCGCGCGGCCGATGGCGTCGAAGCCTTCGAGCGCGAAGCCAAACGGGTCTATGCGCTGATGGCACTTGGCGCATTGCGCATCGCCGCTGTGGCGCTCGATAAGCTGGCGCTCCGTGAGTCCCTGCGGCGCCTCGTCCGGCAGCACGGGCACTCCTTTCGGCGGACGGGGCAGCTTCTCGCCGAGCACGACTTCACTCAGCCAGTTGCCGCGCAGAATCGGGCTCGTGCGGGATGCGCCGCTCTGCTTCGCGAGCGTGCTGGCGAATCCGAGGATGCCGCCGCGACCGCGCGCACGCAGCCCGTCCACGCGCTGCCAGGCGTTCAATTTTGAATTTGGAATTTGGAATTTGGAATTTGAAGAATCCGCTCCCAGATCAATGCCGTAGTGCTTCGCGAGGTCGCCGTTCACGAATGTATGATCCGCATCGAGCAGCGAGAGCACGGAGCGATCTTCCTGGAACAGATCGGTGAAGAAGCGCACGGCTTCCTCCTGCATCGCGCCACGCAGCGAGGCGAAAGTCGGGAAGTGCCGCTCGCTTTTTTCATCCATCGTCGCGACATCGCGGATGTGCAGCCACTGGCAGCCGAATTCCGTCGCGAGCCGGCGCACCTTCGCGTCGCGCATCATGCGGCGGGCCTGCGCTGCGAGCACCGGCGGCTCGTGCAGTTTGCCGGATGCGGCGAGCGCGCGCAGATCTTCGTCCGGCGCGGATGACCACAGGAAATAACTCAGCCGCGTCGCAAGTTCCCAGTCGTTCACCGGCGCAGCCTTCACGCCCGGTGCAGCCTTTTCGCCGCGGTACAGAAATGCCGGTGCGACGAGGACGCGCGCGAGCAGCATCCGCACGGCGGCGGCGTGCGGCAGCTCCTGCGCTCGCAATTTTTCATAGAGCGCGCGCAGGTCGCCGTGCTCCGCGCCTGTGAGCGGGCGACGCCACGCGCGCGCGGCGAAATCGAGCACGGCCTGCACATGCCCCGGCTCGGCCTCGACGAGCCGCTTCCGAAACGCCTCGGCGGCACGCATGATCGGCTCGCGCATCGGCTCGAATGCGCTCGGCTTCGCATCCTGCGTGGCGAATTGGTAGAGCTGTTCGAACCCGTCCACCTGCTTCAGTGCGGACTCGCTCACGAAGTGCAGCTCGTCCCACATGCGATCCAGCGCGGCGGACTGCGCGTCGTCGAGCATCAGCCGCTTCAGCTCCGCGTCTTCCCGATGGTAAAGTGTGAGCGTCACCACTTCATCCACCGGCACGATCTTCGTGTAGCAGAGCGCGGCGGGGAACAACTGGCGGAATTCATCGAAGGCCGTCTCAAGGCGACGACGCGCAGCGCTGCCGTCGCGCACGAGGACCGGCGCGCTGTGAAGTGTGCGCAGGTTGTTGTCCGACCACTGGCCCTTCGCCATCGCGGATTCGGCGCGGGTTGCGATGAGTCCGCCCGCGTTTTCCGGCCTGGCCGTGCCCGCCTGAACTTGCAGCGCGGAGTCGTCGTCGCTCGCAGCATCGAGCCTCGCGGTCACGGCAAATTCGGCGTCCTTGATCTGCGCCGCGGGAATCCTGATTTCGATCACGGCTCCCGCCTGCGCACTCATGGCATCGGGCAGCGCGCCGGGAATGTCGCGCAACGGCACGTCCTTGCCGCTCTTGCCGGCGACCGCCACGAGCCGCGCATTTTCCCACACGACCGGGCCTTTCGCTGCGCCATCGCCGACTCCATTCGCTGCGAGGAAAAGCATCACGTCGCCGCCATCCTTCGGCGCGGCGAGCTTCACGCGCAGCTCGTGCTGCGCGGCGAGCGGCGTCACCGGCTCCTGCCAGCCGCGCGGCCCGTTCACCTTGCCGATGTGCCCCACGCTCGCGAAACGCCACAGCGACTGCTGCCAGTCCTGGATCGTTTTCGCCACCGCTGCCGCGTCGCCCGGAGACGCCGTGCGAAATTTCTGACGGACGCCATCGAGCACGGGCGACGGCTTGCGCTCGTTCAGCGCCGTCCACAGCGTCGCCGCATACTTCGCGTTCAAAGTGTGATCCCTCGCGACATCCGCGATCACTTTCCGTCCTTCACGCAACGCATCGCGCTCCTTCAGCAGCGCCACGACATATTTTTCCACCGGCAGTCTGCCGCCTGAATTCGTGTCGAATTTGATGCCCTGCAAATTCACCGCCATCGCGCCGCCCGCTTCGCTGAACTGCGCATAGAACTCGCGGATCCCCGCCAGCGCCTCATTCGTCCAGTCGCGCGGCGAGGCGCTCGGTGAAAAACGGATGCCATCGGGCAGCAGCACCGCGTGGCTCGTGATTTCCTTCGCCGCATCGAGATATTTCGTGAGCAGCGGCGGCGACATCACGAGCGCCGCGCCCGCATTCGTGAAGCCCTCGCCCGCCGCGCCGTCCGCGGGAAACTCGCGCGCCGGGTCGAGCGACTCCACGCCGGTGAGATCGCGCACCGTGTACGAGTATTCCATGTTCGAGAGCCGCCGCAGCACCACCGGCCCGGGATCGCCCGCATTCGCGAGCGCGACTTCGTCGAGCATCGCCTGGGTCCATTTCACGAGCGCTGCCTTCTTTCCCACGGGTACCTGCGGCTCCTTCTTCGGCGGCATCTCGCCGCCCGCGAGCTGCTCGATCACGCGCTCCCAGACTGCGGGCTCCCGCCTGATCTCCGCGACCGAAGTGAACCGCTCCAGATCGAGATCCCCCTTCTGCTTTTTCGCCGAGTGGCAGTTGTTGCAGAATTCCTTCAAAATCGGCTGAACCGATTCTTGGAAAGACCGGTCATCTTCCGCGCAGGCGATGTCCACGATGCCGGCCGCGATGATCGCGGCGACGATGCCGAATCCTCTGCGATTCATTTTTGAAATGGCGTTGCTTCGCACCGGCGGCGCGACCGCACACGCCGGGTCGCAAGGATCGCCTGCGAGGAAATGTGGCCGGGGCTGCTCATGTGGAATGCCCATGACAACCCGCCGATGCCTCGCCTCCCAGTGCCTTTCAGACTCACGCTTCAGCGCTCCAGCTCCATTCCGATGGCGCAGCGGATTCGTCAGAAGCTGACAAGCCGGATGCCTTCACGTTCCACGGCTGCGCGGACGCCGGGATCGCAAAGGGTCCGCACTTCGGTGATCCGTTCGGCGCGGTAGGAGGAGACAAGGGTTTCATCGAGCCCTGGGTGGCAGCTCAGTTCGGTCGTGCCGGCGGGAAGTTCGCGGAGAAGGGTGAGGAGATTCGGGACGGAGATTCCCTCGGGGAATGGCGAGGCCTTCCGGCCGTGGCCGTAGAAAAATCCGCAGAACGTCACGTCCACGGAGATGCCTCGCAGCGGGACGCCGAGACGTCCGGCGAGAGTGATGGCGGCGGAGCGCGCAGGCTCGTACTGGTGGACGTGCTGGTGCGAATCGAGATGCGTCGGAGCGCGCCCCATGAGCTGCTGAAAAAGTTCGAGCTGGCGTTCCATCTCACCGGCGACGGCGGCTGCGTCGTCGGTCGGCACGACGTGATACGTCTGAAACCAATCGCCATCGCGCCACTCCCACTCGCCGAGATCAAGGTGCAGGCCGATGGCGAACGCGGGATGTGCCTTTGCATACGCGACCGCTGATGCGATCGCGGGCTGCCGCACCATGAGGCTCGTGCGGGTGACGATGCCGCGCTCGTGCGCCTCGATGATGCCCGCATTCGTGCCTTCGCTCAGGCCGAAGTCGTCCGCATTCACGATGAGGCTGCGCCCGGTCATCGCGCGCTATTTTGTCGCCTCGACGAAGAGGCTCTCGGCCTCGCGGTTGTCGAGGTCGGTGATCTCCGGCCACGGGCTGCGCGTGACCTTGTGCGAGCAGCGCTCCACCTTTGCGAAGCCCGCCTTTTCGAGCATCTCGATGATGAAATCGTGCGTGAAGAGCAGCTTCGTGTAGCCGTACCAGAGCATCTGCACGATGAACTTTGCGCTCACGCTTTTCACCTCGTCGTCGGGGATGAGGAAATAGCTTTTGTCGCCGCGCTGGTACGCCGCGATGCCGATATCAAGATCGGGAAGGGACACGCGAAGAGTGCCACCGGGCTTCAGCACGCGGCGCAGTTCGGCGAGCGTCGGCACGAGATCGGGATACGAAATTTCCGGCAGCGAGTGGATGCTCACGGCGTAGTCGAGGCTGTCGCTCTCGATGGGCAGGCCCTTGGAAATGTCGGCGACGAGATTCACGCCGGGATCGTCCTTGAAGTCGGAGTTGATCCAGCCATCGGGTGTCCAGCCTCCGCAGCCCCAGTTGAGGCGCTTGATGGGTGTGTTGCTCATGGTGTTCAGCGTATCGGTCGTTGGTGATGCCTTAATCTTACTCCTAATCTTAATCGTAATCGTAATCCCGTTTTGGAATATGGGGCCTGTGTCAGCGGAGGAGATTATGATTAAGAATAAGATTAGGACGGGAGCGTATCGGCGGTTGGTGGCGCGGCAATGTCGGCGATGAATTTTCCGAGCACTTTGCGCGAGTCGAAAAACTCCTCCGCGACCTCGCGTGCGGCTCGGCTGTGCGCGGCGTAGTCGTGCACGATCTCGCGCGCGGCGTGTGCTGCCTCGGCGGGAGTGGAAAATGCGACGAGTCCCTTTGCCGACGGCAGCGTGCGGCTGAAGCCCGTGTCCTGCACGAGCGCGGGCCGACCCGATGCGAGATACACCGCTGTGCGATCGCTGAACCATCCGCTGTGCGTATGGACATACACGCCCTGCGCGACGGAAAATTCAGCGCCCGAGCCGCGGACGAAATCTGCAAATGCATCCGCACTCCCGCCCGCCTGCACCGGGTCCGTGATGCGCCAGCCCGCGTCGCGCAGCGCGGCGAGGTCCGCGTGGTCACCGGGATGGATGCCGAGCGCTATCTCGAATGGCAGCCCGGTCTCGCGGGGCAGCGCGATGCACTTGCGGAACTCATGCACCTTCAGCCCGAATGTGCGCCCCTCGAATTCCAGCGGGCCGTACGAGCCGCGCCAGTTTGCGACGGTGGTGAAGCGATCGAACTTCGCGCCTTCGACGACTGGCCACGCGTCGAGCACCACAGGCGGGCGTACTTTTTTCCACGCGAAGCCGCACGTCGGAATCACGCATTCCGGCGTGCCGATATTTTCGCCGATGGTGAAATGCACGTCGTGCCGTTCGAGCCCGAGCTTCGCGCCCTGCGCGTGCCAGATCTGCGTGAAGCCGGGATCGATGTCCACATACACACGCCTTGCGACGTGCTCGAAGACCGCGTCGAGCGCTAGGTGCCCGCTGATGTTCACGAGCGCATCCGCACCACGCGCAAACTCCAGCAAACGCGCGAGCGACGGCCCGCACAGCGCGCCATCTGCGCCGAGCAGAGTCGCCGACTCCACGAGGCCGTGGCGGCTCATCGTCTCGCGAAAAAAATCCACCGCCATCGCCGGTGCGCCCGGCTGGAGTTGCTCGACGAAATGCACGCCGAAGCCGAGCTGCCGCAGCCCGAGCATCCAGTTCAGCCGCACCCACGCCTCACCGCCCTGCCCGGCTTTGTTCGCGACTGCGCCGCTGAGGATGATGCGTCCCTTGCTCATGGAACTTGCACGGCAGAGATCGGATCGGTGTCACTCAAAGGCGCAAAGGCGCAAAGCTCGCCTGGAAAAGCCTCTCGCCTTTGCGCCTTCGCGCCTTTGAGTGGCACATTCTTGCACCGTCTCATCGGAGTTTTTCCAAGAGTGTGCGGAGCACTTTGTCCGAATCAAAATGCTTCTCCGCAATCGCGCGTGCGGCGCGGCAGTGCGCGCCGTAGTCGCGGGAAATTTTTTCCACACCAGCCTGTGCCTCGTCGAGCGTGGTGAATGCGAGCAAGCCCTCGCCGGTCGGATAGTTTTTTGCGAAGCCGGTGTCCTGCGCGAGCACGGGCTTGCCGCTCGCGAGGTAGCAGATGCTGCGGTCGCTCACCCAGCCGCTGTGGCTCTGGACATACATGTTCTTCGCGATCATCAGCTCGGCCTTCGAGCGCTGGATGTATGCGCGGTAGTCCGAGGGCTCGGCTACGACCGTGCGCGGATCCGTGAGCAGCCAGCCGGTGTCCCTGAGCAGTGCGATGTCCTTGGCTTCGCTGGCGTCAATGTCGAGCGCGAGGTCGAATTGCTGCCCGGTGAGCTGCGGGAGCGCGGTGAATTTCCGGAACTCATGCACGCGCAGGCCGTATGTTTTCCCCGCATATTCCACGGGGCCAAACGGCCCGCGCCAGCTCACGATGCCCGTGAATGCGGCGTCCGCAGGCGCGGGCGTCGCGGGCCAGTGTTCCAGCACCACCGGCTGCGGCGACGTGATCCACTTCAGTCCGCAGAGCGGGATCGTGCAGTCGGCGCGGCCGATGTTTTCGCCGATGGTCACGTAGGCATCGTGCCCGCCGAAGACGGTCGCGAGGCCGAGGTCCTGCCACATTTGCCCGAAGCCCGGATCGATATCGAGGAAGACGCGCTTGCGCGGGTGGTCGAGGATTTCGCGGTCGGAGAGAAAGCCCATTACATTGATCAGCAGCTCCGCGCGGCCCGCGATCTCGAGGACTTCCGCACGCGAACGCCCGAGCGTCTGCGCACTGCGGTTGCAATCCAGCGACCACGCATTTGCGAGGCCGGCCTCGCGCATCACGCCGCTGAGGTAGGAGAGGTTCCACGAATGCTCGATCGCGCACGCGCGCCCGGCGCGGTCGCGGCACATCGCATCATCGAGCCAGTCGAGGAAAAGCACCTCGTATCCCAGCCGCCGAAAGCCGAGGAGCCATTGCAGAAAAACCCACGCGTGCCCGCCATATCCCGGGCGCTGCGCGAGCGAGCCTGCGATGAGAATCGTCCCCTTGGGCATCTTGATTTCGTCGGGGCGCGGCCCGGAGTCGCGCCGCTACTTGCGGTTGCGCGTGACCTTCACCGAGCCGAGGAGTTCCTTATGCTCCTCGCCCTTGTAGGCGCGGAATTCATACACTGGGCCTGCGCCGATCCACGGGGCTTCGATCGAGTTTTTCGAGTGCCTGCCGAACAGCTTTTCGGGGCCGTTGTCCACCGACAGATAGACGTCCACGACCGAGCCGTCGCCCGTGTCCCACGAGACGGTGGTCTTTCCGTCGCCCTCGCCGGCGGGCACGGGATTCGGATTCGCGGTGATGAGCGGCGCTTTCTCCTTCTGCGGTTCAGTCGCATTTTCCTTCGCGCGCTTTTTCGAGTCGCAGCCCGCGATGCCCAGCGAAAGGACGAGCGCCAGCGCGAGCCGGAGCAGGGTGGATGGAGTGGGATTTTTTTTCATGGTGGATGGATGCGAAAGTTATCTCCGCGCAGTGGTCAGTTCCGCGGCGACGCGACGCGTGTTGGCGCGGCGGACGGCTTCGAGATAGCGCAGGCCGTGCTTCAAGTCGGGCTCGAGGTGGTTGCCCTCGGCCCACTCGTTCCACGCGTTCACGAAGACGATGCGCTCGTCGTGCGGCCTGTGGATCACGGACTCGATTGTCTCCGAGAGCCCGGCCTCGAATGCCTCGGGCGTGGCGTTGATGAAGACGATCCCGTTCTCGCCGCGCCGCGGCGTGTTGTCCCACGAGACGAAGATGCACGGGAAATTCGCGTGCTCGCTCTTGCGCGCCTTCATCCGCTCGCGACCGGTCACGTAGTCGTAGATTTTCAGCCCGTCCTCCATCGGCCCTGGCATCGCGCCGAGCTGCGGCTCGAAGTCCATGCAGTCGTCGAAGCCGATCGTTTTCGGGTCCACGCTCGCGTGGGAATTGATCGCGATGAAATACGGATCCTCCATGCGCGCGCGGCGGCACTCGGCGCGGAAGGTCTCCATCGTGCGCATCGGGTCCGGCAGGTCGCCGGGCCGGTAGATGGAAAAAATCGGGCGCCCTTTCACACGGACGTAGCGCGGATCCTTGAACGCCTTGATGAGCCAGCGGATGTGCCGGAGGTCGTCCTCCGCGTGGTAGCTCTGCTTCATCAGCACCTCCTTCTCCTCGCCGAGCCAGCGGCGCGACCACGTCTCGTTCGCCCAGGCGAGGCAGAAGGGAAAATCCGGCTCGCCGCTCGCGAGCACGTCGTTGAAAGGCCGCTCGATGAGCCGCTTTCCGCTGAACCAATAGTGCCAGTAGCAAAATCCCTCGATGCCGTGCGCACGCGCGAGATTCGCCTGCGCGATGCGCGCCTCGGGCACGCGCAGATCGTAGAAGCCGAGGTGCGCGGGGATGTGCGGCTGGTAGTGCCCGGCAAAGAGCGGCTGCGTCTTCGCGACATTCGTCCACTCAGTGAAGCCCTTGCCCCACCACGCGTCGTTCTCCGGGATCGGGTGGAACTGCGGGAGGTAAAAGGCGAGGAGGCGTGCGAGGTTTTCCTGCATGGGAAATCAGACGGCTGGCTTTTCCTGCGTGTTCTTGATCCCGATGAACAGGTCGCGCGATCCGAACATGAGCCCGTGCTTCTTCGCGTCCATCATCCGGATTTCGGCGAAGTCGCCCTTTTGCTCCATGATGTCGAAGACCCAAGAGCGGTCGATCTCCGGCGGCAGCTTGCCTTTGTATTGATCCTCGGAGGCGTAGCCCATCTCGAGGAAGCAGATCCGCCTGGTCTTTTTGAAAAGCATCTCGAGGCATTCCACGCCGCGCTCGACGGAGGTCTGGATCATCACCCACTGGAATACCGCGAAGGCCGACGTGACATCGTGGATCTGATCGAGCGTGTCGTGCAGGTACTGGTGTGCGTCGCACGCGGTGAAAGTGCAGTGGCCTTTGCGAAAATAGGAATCCAGCAGCCGCGCGACGATGATGTCGCCCCCGACCACGTCCACGCCGGCAGCGTGAAAGCCGAGCTTCCTCATGCTGTTGCAGAAGTATCCCGTGTTGCACCCCACATCGAGATACGTCGAGTGGCCATAGGTGTCGGTCTCCGGCAGCGCCGCCTCGCGGAGCATCCGCGTCATCAGCGCGACACGCGACGCGGAGTCCGGCCGCAGGACCCGCCAGTCGGCGCACTCGGGGAGTTCGTCAATCGGCTGGTAGATCGCCTTCTCGCCCGGGTAGGGCGGCTGCTTTTCGAGCCGGTCGAGAATCTCGATCCGCGCATCCCGGACGATGGCTCGCTCGCATTCCGCACACACCGAGAGCGTGCCGTCGCGGTCCGGCAGGACGATGGAGGCTGTGGCTTCGCGTTCATTGCATCGTTCGCATTTCATGGTAAAAACATGCTGGTGAAAATCGGTGCCGTTGAGGTTCTTCGTCTGGCCGTAGGACGGCGTGACGACCAGCACCTCCACTCCGCGCCGTGCGGCCTCGATCCACGCGGACGTGAGCGCATCGCCGAAGTGGTATGCCTCGTCGAATGCGGCGAGCGAACCGGCGGGCATCTCGCGGAGCAGCTTCTCCGCGTCCCCTGTCGCAACGAAGTGATTCAAGGGAAATATGCAGCCCTGCTGACGCGAGCCGAGCAGGTGCTCGCGCACGATGCTGTCCTTCGCACGCAGCCACGGCGATTCATTGCATGCGAAGGTCTGCACCGTGCGGTTGACCGCGATTGCCTCGTTCGCCAGTTCGATGAGCCGCGTGGATTTTCCCGAGCCGGGCAACCCGGTAAAAACGGTGAGTGGCATGGCGGTTGTCAGCGCGGCGGATTTGCTCGCCTGCCGCGGCGCACTTTTGCAGATGCAGCGGAGAGCAGGGCATTCCGCGTGGCATCGAGATACGCGCGGCCGTTCTTGCGATCCGGCTCGAGGTGCGCGCCCTCGGCCCACTCGTTCCACGCATTCAGGAAGACGATGCGCTCGCCGGCGGGCAGCGCCGTTGCGCGCGTGATCGCGGTGGAGAGCCACTCGCCGTAGGCCTCCGGCGTGGAGTCGTGGACGACCCAGCCCGTGTCGCCCTTGCGCGCGGTGTTGTCCCACGCGGGGAAGACGGAATCGTAGCGGCGGTAGGCGACCGGCTCGGGATTCCCGAGCACGGGCCACGCGGTGTGGTAGTCGAAGACGTGGAGGTCCGGCTTGTCCTCGATGATCGTGCGTGGCGTCGTCTGCAGGAGGGAGAACTGCGGCTGGAACAGCAGCTTCGCATCGAAGCCGGATTGCGTCGCATCCCACCCCGCGTCCCAGCCGGTCTCGACGGCCATGAGGTAGATGCCCGGCAGCCCGGCGCGCTCGACTTCGCCGCGCCAGATTTCCACCGTGCGCTCCGGCGCGGGAAGGTCGCGGGCCTGATAGACGATGAAGACCGGCCTGCCCTGAATCCTGATCGCGCGCGGATCGCTGAGCGCGGGGATGAGCGCGCGGATGTGCGCGAGGTCGTCCTCCTCGCTGTAAGTCTGCGCCTGCAGCACGTCGTTCGGGCGTCCGTCCCACTGGCGCGACCACGGCTCGTTCGCCCAGCAGAGGCAGAAGGGAAAATCCGGCTCGCCCGACGCGAGCACATCATTGAAGGGCCGCTCGATGAGCCGCTTTCCCGAGAACCAATAGTGGTAGTAGCAAAAGCCCGACACGCCATATTGCCGAGCGAGCCGCGCCTGCTCCGCGCGCGTCTCCGCCGAGCGCAGATCGTAGTAGCCCATGTCCGCGGGGAGCTGCGGCTGGTGGTGGCCGGGGAAAAGCGGCTGCGATTTCACCACATTGCGCCACTCGGTGAATCCCTCGCCCCACCACTCGTCATTCTCCGGGATCGGATGAAATTGCGGGAGGTAAAATGCGATGAGCTTCACCGCCTCCGGGTCGTCGAGATTCAGCGGCGGCAGCTCCGGCTCGGGCGGCACTTCGCTGGAAATGATTTCGATGTCCGCGTCCTCCGCCGCGCCGTTCGTGCTGCCTTTGCTGAGATCGTAGATCGCGCACACGCCCGTGCGCTCGGCGACGAGATGGCAGTGGTTCGCGACGAATTCGCTGAAGATGCCGAGCTGCGTGCGCCACCACGCGAGCGGATCGGGCACCACGAGGAACTCCGCACCCTCGCCGCGCAGTTGCTCGATCCGCGAGATCATCCCGGGCTGATCCGATGGGCGCCAAACATCGCGGCGCACATTTTCATCCGCGGTAAAATGCACCGCAGCGACCTCCGAAAGCACCAGCGAACGCGGGCAGCCATCGCTGGCCAGCGCGACCTTCGCGCCCGGCGGGATGAACTCCGAAACGGCGCGCTCGATGTGCGGGAAAATGCGCTGCCAGTGATCGTGCATGTGGCGCGCGTGGTGTTCCTCGCGCGTGATCTCCGGCAGCAGCGCGGGCTTCGGCTCGGCGTCAAGCGTCCGGCGGATCACCTTCACAAACTGCGCGCTCATTTTTTCACGCGAATGGGTTTTCTCGATCAGCGCGCGGCCTTTCGTCCGCAGCCAGTTCCACAGCGCCTCGTCGCGCAGCACCTCGCCGATCGCACCGGCGAAGGATTCCGCGTCGTCCGCGATCATCACATGCTCGCCGTGCCGGACATCGAGCCCTTCCGCACCGATGCTCGTCGTCACGACGGGCGTGCCGGCCATGAGCGACTGGACGACTTTGCGCTTCGTCCCTGCGCCGTAGAGCAGCGGCACGACCGAGATGCGGCTGCGGTGAAAATACGGCGCGACATCCGGCACCCAGCCGACCATGCGCACGCCGTCGAGCCCATCGGCAAAACCGCGCACGGTCTCGTTCAGCCCGTGGCCCACGATGTAGAGCGGATGCTCGGCGCGCACGTCCTTCGGCAACCTCGGAAAAATCTCGCGGCACAGATGCCCGGCGGCCTGGACATTGGGCGGATGGCTGTAGCTCGCGACCATCGCCATGCCCCGGCGCTCGGCGAATGGCACGGGCGAAAACTCCATGCCCTCCGCATCCGGCACGCGGCACGCGAGGCCGCGCTCGCTGATGAGATCATTGATGAGATCGGCCTCCTTTTGCGAGACGGTGAGCACACGATCCGCCGCGGCGTAGGTGTTCAGTTCGCCGCGCATCTGCGAGGCGTAGTCCTCGTCGAGCAGCCCGCCACCCTTCGCGCCGAAGATGCGCCGCGCGTCGCGGAGAAAATGCAGATCCAGCGAGTCCACGATGACGCGCGTCTGCGGCGACATCTTGCGCACGACCGGCATGTAGTATTCCGCGATCGGCCAGAATGCGAAGAGCGCGAGCTGGAATTCCGAGGCCGTGAGCACTTCTTCCAGCGGCGACGCCAGGCCATCAAGCACCGCGATGGCGCGCTGCTGCAAATGCCGGGCGTAGCGGGCATCGCCGATGCCCTGCGACGCGAGGAATGTCACCTTCCATCCCTCCGCGCGCAGCACGCCGATGAGATCCCAGATGCGCTGCGAACCGCTGTCGCGATCCGGCTGCGGGACACCGTAGGAACAGACGAGCGCGTGCTTTTTCATGCCCCGGCCTCCGTCGCTCCGCGTAGCGCGAGCGCACGCCATGCCGCGGTGTCACCGTGCGCCGGGCGCGCGGGTTTCCGCTTCAGCACCTTCATCCATTTCTTCGTGAACTTCGCCGCGTTGATCTGCTGATGCCGCTTCACGCCCTTGTTCAGATCCGTCCCGCAGCTCGCGCCTTCGAGATGCACGACAACGCTCTCCGGCTGGAAATAGACGCGCGAGCCGGCCTTGCGAATCTCCATGCAGAAATCCGTGTCCTCGTAATACGCCGGCTCGTAGCGCGCATCGAAGCCGCCGATTTTTTCAAACAGGCTGCGCCGCACCGCGAGCAGCGCGGCGGAGCAGTAGTCCACGGTGCGGACGTAATTATAGTGCAGCGCGTCGAGCTGGTGATCGTCGCGGCCAAAGTGCGCCGCCGACCCGTCCGCAAAGACAAACCCGCCCGCCTCCTGCATCGTGCCCTCGGGAAACACGAGCCGCCCGCCGACCGCGCCCGCATCCGGATGCTCGCGCAGCACGCGCCAGAGCGGCGGGAGCCAGCCCGGCAGCGGCACCGTGTCATTGTTCAAAAAGACGAGGATGTCGCCCGTCGCAGCCGCAGCGCCGCGGTTCACGCTCGCGAGGAAGCCCGCGTTCGTGCGGTTGCGGATGACCTTGATGCGCTTGTCGGCGACGGCCCACTTTTTCAGCCGCGCCGCGGTGTCGTCCGTCGAGGCGTCGTCCACGACGATGATCTCGCCGTTGAACGCCGCGGGGATCGTCTCGAGCAGCGCGGCGAGGCAGCCCTCGGTGAGCGCGCTGCCGTTGTGGCAGGGAATGATGATCGATGTCGCCGGGAGGTTTTGCGCCGCGGTCTCGTCGCGCTCGATCGAGAGTGAAAACTGCCCCGCGCGCTCCGACACCGGCGTGAGCGTCACGACCGCCTCCGACGCGACGCGTTGCGCTTCCGCGTGCTGCGCCGCCACCGTCACGACGATGTCCACGCTGCGGTCGAGATACGGCAGCGAGTCCTCCTCCGCGACCGGCGAGAACACGGTGCATTCCGAAAACACCGCGGCGAGATTTGCGCCCGTGCGCCAGTCGAGGATGTTCGGATCGCGTCCGAGCTTTTCGCGGCACTCCGCGATCAGCGTGTCGAGTTCCGCCCACTGCCCGCGGTCGCGCAGCGAATAAATCACGCACACGTCCTTCTCATCCGCGACCAGCCGGTAGCGACGGTCGAGGTGCTTGCGGAAATCCGCGTATTTTTCCAGCCACCACAGCGCGGGCGCCGGAAAGAGCAGGAAGTCCGCGCCCTTGCTGCGCAGTGCCTCGAGATGCGCGATGGCCGAGAGGCTGTTGCTCGGGTAGAAGCCCGCGTAAACGCCCGCGCGATCCTGCGGAAAATGCAGCCCCCTGCGCCCCGCGAATTTCAGCAGGCCGCCATGCCCCTTGCTCACCACGAGGATGCCCGCACCGCGCGGCGTGACCTCGCCCACGATGCGCCGGATGCGCCGGATGGTCTGATGATACGCGATCTGCCTGCTCGCGTCGCCGCCACTCAGTTTTGCGATTTCCTGCGCCGACTCCAGCTCGTGCAGCTCCTCCTCGAAGCGCTCATCGCGTTCCCGCAACTCCGCGTGGAGCCACTGCAGGCTCTCGCGCAACGTCGCGATCTCCCCATCCCGCGAGGTGAGACTCGCGCGCAGCGCCTTCAGCTCGCGCGCGATCTCCAGCAGCTCGGGCGCTGCCGGCTGCTGCGGATCATTCGGGGGCGTGGTCTTTTTCATGGACGGGAAATGGGGGCTCGTCCGCTGGGCTGGGGCGACGGAATTTCGAGGCTACCACAGCCGAAAATTGCGTCAAACTACTAAACAATTATTCATGTTCGCCCCGGCCCTGTAGAAACGATGCGCGGGAGGAGTGAGGTCTCATCAAATCGGATGTCATCCTGAACGCAGCGTCGGCGGGGAAAGGTGGTGGGCCGACGCGGAGTGAAGGACCCCGTGGAATGGAAGACAGACGCCCGAACGTCAGAGTGCTCCTACGGGATGCTTCGACTCCGTTCGGTCCGCCGCCTGCGCCCGCGACGGAGCTCCGCTCAGCACGACCCGATTTGTTGGCCTGATGAGCACGCCGGCATGGTTTCTACAGAGCAGATCGACCCCTCGATTCCCCAACGCGGAAACTTCCGCCTCCGCACGCGCGGCGCACCTCACACGCCCCGCGTGTCCTTTGAAAAGCGAAACGAAATCCCGCTGCCCTGGAGCGCGAGATAGGAGAGCAGCGTGAAGATGAAAAGCGCAATGCCCGTGCTCTCCATGAACTCGCTAAGGTTGTCTATGAGTACGTAGCCCACCGTGTCGTCGCCGTATTTTTCAGCGAACGAGTTCGCGAATTTCTCCATCGCCAATGCGCCCCCGCCGTAGATGCCGCCCGACGCCATCATGAGCGCCGCGATGCGCCGCGGCAGGTGCCGGAGGAAAGGAAGGTACGCCAGCCCGAACGCGGCGAGCAGCGGGAGGTAGAGAAACATCCAGCCGGTCTTGCCCGTCGGCTCGTGCCCCGTCAGCCACGTCCGCAGCAGCGCGATGGTGTTTGCGATCGTCGTCTCGTGGATTTGCGCGACCTCGTCGCAGCCGAGGAAGATGAAAATGCACCCCAGCGCAAGCCAGTGCCCGCGGAATGCGCCGCCGGCCTGTTTTTTCCAGCGCCAGATCGTGAGCAGGATCACCGCCGCGAGCACGAGCTGCACGCCCTGGTAAAAATTCGCAAGGTTGCCCTCCTCGACGAAGTTGAACTGCCGCGCGATCGGCCACAGCCACAGCGGGCCTTCGCCATCGCGTCCCTTGTCGAATTTGAGCTCGAGCAGATCAAAGGTGATCGCGAGCACGCTCATCACGATCGCGAGCACGCCGAGGAAGATGCCCGCCTTGCGTGGCGCGATGGTGAACGTGGTGTCCGGTGCGGGCGCTGTGTCGTTCATGGAAAATTTTGCGCCGTGTGATCGCTCACCCGGCGTGATTGCCGAAATGAAATATTCTGCATGTTTCCGGAATCTCGATGCACTGCGCGTGTGCCGCGAGATGCGCACGCAGTCCCTCATAATGCTCCAGCCACCACGATGACGGCTCCGGAATCACGAGGCAGGTCGCACCCGCGCGACGCAGTTCCTCGATCGCGACAATCGCCGCCGCGTCATCCGCGGGATAGTGCCCCGCGTACCCGCCGTCCGCGGCCTGCGGAAAATGCGCACCGCGACGGCCTGCGATCTCGGTCAGCGCATCGTCGCCCTTCGAGACGACGAGCACGGTCGCGCCCTCCGGCGTGTGCGCGAGCACAGCCTCGCGCAGGCGCGCGACGAGTTCCTGATAGTCCGGCTTCGCGCGGCCATCGTGGCTCTTCCACTGCGTGTTCCATTTGCGTTCAAAGCGCGCGCGGTTTGCGAGGAAGAGCTCACCGTATTCGCCGGATGGGCACAGCTCGCCGAACGACGCCTCGCCGAAGTGATGCACGAAGACATCCTCTGCGCACACCACGCGCAGCCCCGCCGCGCGGCATCGCATCGCGTAGTCATCGTCCTCAAACATGCCGATGCCGAACTGCTCATCGAGCGGCCCGATTTTCTCGAACGCATCGCGGCGCATCGCGACGCAAAACATCGCGGCCATCGGGATCTCGAAGGCGCGTCCCGTGGGCGATGCCGCGCGCTCGCCGGCGAACCGCAGGAAGCCGCCCAGCGTCGCGTAGTCCACCGGGATTTCCGCCTGGTTGCCGATGCGGTTCGTCACCGCGCCGAGCAGGCCGACGGATGCATCCGCGAGATGCTCGCGCAGCCGCGCGAGCCATCCGCGCGCGACGAGCGTGTCGTTGTTCAGCAGCACGAGCATCGCACCCCGCGCCGACGCCACGCCCTGATTGGTCGCGGCCGCGAAGCCGCGGTTCTCCGAGTTGAAAATCACGCGCACCCGCGCGTCGCGCGCGGCAAGCTCGCGGAGAAATTCCGCCGTGCCGTCCTTCGAGCCGTTGTCCGCGACGACGATTTCAAAATCCTCGCCGTCGCCCTGCTCGATCAGATTCAGCAGGCAGAGCCGGTTGAAAAACACGTTGTTGAACGTGACGATCACGACGCTTGCGGACGGATGCTCCGGCGCGCTGCGCGCCGCGGGCAGCGGCATCGCGAGCACATCGCGCACGACCTCCTCCGGCATCCGGATGGGCCGGCGCGACAAGGGCGTGAGCGCGAGATCGCGCGGCAGGAAACGCACGCGCTCGCGGCGGGGCGGCGCGGGGAGCGTCACACCGAGATCGCGCAACATTCGCCCGAGCACGACATCGTGCGCGAAGCACTCGTGCGCGATTTCCCGCGCGGCGGCGCACTGGCCCGCATAGTCGCGGTTCATCGTTTCGATTGCCGCGAGGATGTCGTCCATCGTCGAAAATCCGAACAGCCCCTCGCCGGTCGGCAGCACGTTGCTGAAGCCCGTCTCCTGCGTGATCACCGGGCGGCCCGCCGCAAGAAAAGTCACCGCGCGATCGCTGAACCAGCCGCTGCGCAGCCGCACGTTCTGATCTTTCGCCACGGTGAATTCGCCTCGCGATTCCGCGATGTAGCGGCGGTAGATGTCCGCATCCGTCGAGACATCGAGCCCGTGTCGCACGTGCCAGCCGCGGCCTTCGAGCATCGTCTTGTCCTCCTCCGTGTAGCTCGAGAGCGCGAGTTCCAGCGGCTGATTCGTGCGCTTCGGCAGCTCGATGAATTTCAAAAACTCGAAGTGCTTGCTCCACGTGTACGTGTGCCCGCGGAACTGCACGGGCCGCCAGTGCTGCGCCCAGTTGCCGATCGTCGTGAGCCGCTCGCCCCCGGTCGGCGCGCAGAATTTCTCATCCCACATGTCGCACACGACCGGCTGGCGGGTCGGCAGAAACTTGAACTGCTTTGGCGCGGGCAGCCCGCAGTCGGGGTTGCCGATGTTTTCACCGAAGGTGAAAAATGCGCAGTGCGCCGAAAGAAATTCCTCGGTCTCCTGCACGCCGTCGTGCAATTCGATCTGGAGCTGCACCGGATCGGTCTCGACATACACGAGCCGCCCCGTCGCGGTGTGCTCCGGCAGCGGCACGGTGCCGCCGTGGAGATTGATGATGAAGTCGGCCTCCGCAAACAGCGCGCGAAGCTGCGTGTCGCTCATGCCGAAGCACCGCGGCTCCGGCTCGTGCAGCGCGTGGAAGCACCAGCGCCCAGCGAGATCGAAACGCCGCATGATGCCGTCAATGAACGCGCTCGCCTTGGCCGAGCCGTCGCACTGCTCGGTCTCCATGAACATGGACGGCGTGCGCGCGTGCTGCTCGACGTAGTACACCTCGCAGCCGAGGCGTTCGAGGCCGACGAGGTAATGCATCGTCTGCCACACGACGCCGGCGACGGGCATCTTTGTCATCATGCCGAGCACGACGATTCGCGGCTTCCTGCCGGGGATCATGCTGCGGCCTCCGGCTGGTTAACCCCGCGGTTGCGCTCGCCACCGAGGCGTGTCCGCTCAGCCGCAAGCGTCGGCATTCCAATGCCGGTCACGGCAATTCCTCCCCGGTGTCCGGCGGCTCCTCGATGCCGAGGATGGCGGGCGTATGCTTCGTCCGCGTGCGCTTGGTCTGCATGTCGAAGAGCTGCCGGTAGAGGCCGCCTTTCGCCAGCAACTCATCATGGGTGCCCCGCTCGACGAGTTCGCCGAAGAGCAGCACGAGGATCTGATCCGCGTGCCGAATCGTCGCGAGACGGTGCGCGATCATGAAGGTCGTGCGTCCGGCCATGAGGCGGTCGAGCGCGTCGAGGATCACGGATTCCGTTTTCGAATCAATGGACGAGGTCGGCTCGTCGAGGATCAGGATGGGCGCGTCTTTCAGGAACGCCCTGGCGACGGAGATCCGCTGGCGTTCACCGCCGGAAATCTGCACGCCACGCTCGCCGAGATGCGTGTCGTATCCCTGCGGGAGTTTTGTGATGAAGTCGTGCGCGTTGGCGTTTTTCGCCGCGGCGATGACCTCGTCCATCGTCGCGTCGAGCCGCCCGTAGCGGATGTTTTCCGCAATGCTCGCGGAGAAAAGCAGCGGGTCCTGCAGTACGATGCTGATCTGATCGCGCAGCGACTTCAGCGCGATCTTCCGCGTGTCCGTGCCGTCGAGCAGGATGCGGCCGGATTTTGCATCGTAAAAGCGCGGGAGCAGGCTGATGAGCGTGGTTTTTCCCGCGCCGGTGGGCCCGCAGATCGCGATCACCTGGCCGGGCTTCGCCTCGAAGGAAATGTTCCGCAGCGTGTCCACGCGGCCCTGGTAGCTGAAGTCTATGTTCTCAAAGCGCACGTCGCCCTTGGCGCGGCCGATCGTGATCGCGCCGGGTTCGTCGCGAATCTCCGGCTGCGTATCCAGCAGGCCGAACGCGATGCGGAGGCTCACGACCTGATCCTGCAGCGAACCGATGGTCGTGCTGATCGCCTCCAGCGGCGCATAGACCGCGGCAATGTAGGCGATGACGATGAGCAAATCGCCGACGGTGAGCTTCCCCTGCAGCGCCTGCCAACCGCCGTAGCCGAGCACGAGCGCGGCACCGATGGTGGTGATCATGTTCACCGCGAGTGCGAACACCGTCTGCCGGATCGTGAGCCGGATGCGCGCATGCACAGCGCGCTCGGCCTGCTCGCGGAAGCGAGTGTACTCGTGCCTCTCGCGGCCAAAGGCGACAATCACGCGGAGCATCGAGATCGCCTCGTGGATGATCGAGAGCGACTCGCCCTCCATGCCTTTCACCGTCATCAGCCGCTTTTGGATTCGCGACGAATAATAGATGACCGAGAAATAGAGAAACGGCACCACCGAGAGCGAGAGCAGCGCGAGGACCGGGTTGATTTTGTACGTGATCCAAAACATGCCCACGAGGCTGATCGCGCTCTGCGCGAGGGGCTGCGCGGCCATGATCACGCCCGCCGCGGCGTCGGCCTGGAAATTGATCGCGTAGATAAGCCCGCCCGCGCGGCTCTGATCGTGGAAGGCCATCGAGAGCCGCTGCGCGTGGGAGAAGAGGTCGCTGCGGAAATCGAGAATCATCCGCTGCTCGAAACTCGTGGTGAGGTAGCTCTGAAGCACCGCGATACCGTGGTGCAGCAGCGTGATGACGAGGCTGCCGACGACGACGGCGATGAGCAGCGTGGTCTTGTCCGCGACGGAAAGTCCTGCGATGCGCGCGAGCACGCCGGGGAGCGGCTGCGTGCCGAGGACATTGTCCACGATGATCTTCAGCGGCCACGGCGCGAGCAATCCGCTGAGCGCGGCGAGGACCGTGAGCACCGCCGAGGCAGTCGCGAGCCGCCAGTACGGGCGGAGATACTGAAGTGCGCGCCAGAGGTGGTTCACGGCTTCGAGTCGGGTGAAGTTCCGCCGCGGACGATTTCTTTCACGACAAACTGCGGGCGCTTGTTTGCGGTGAGAAAAATCCTGCCGATGTATTCACCGGCCATGCCGAGCACGATGAGCTGCGTGCCGGAAAAAACAGTGAGCGCGGCCATGAGCGAACTCCAGCCGAGCGGAGTGCCGAGCGTGAAGCGCTCCCAGATCACGGAGACCGTGTAGATGAAGCCGAGCGCGGCGATTCCGAAGCCGAGCATCGTCGCGAGGTGCAGCGGGATGACGGAAAAATTCACAAACATGTTCAGCCACAGCTTCACGAGCTTGCGCATCGTGTAGCCGCTGCGTCCGGCCTCGCGCGCGGCGTGTGCGACGAGGACGCGGCCGATGTTCTGCGTGACCTGCAGGATGAGGCCGTCCACGTACGCGAACGGTCCGTCGTAGCGGCACACCTCGCGCGCGACGAATGCGCTCATGCAGCGGAAGCTCGAAAGGTAGAGACCGCGCGGCTTGTCGAGGAGGAAGTCGGCCATGCGGTTCGTGAGCCAGCTTCCGAGATTGCGCCAGCCCTCGTGCTGCTTGTCGTCGTAGTAACTGTACACGACCTCGTGGCCGCCTTCGCGCGCATGGTTCACGAGCTTCATGACTTCGGACGGCGGGTTCTGCAAATCGTCGTCCATCGTCACGATGTATTCGCCGTTCGCGTGGTGCAGGCCGGCCATCACCGCGTGGTGCTCGCCGAAATTGCGCGACAATTTTACGAGTGTGATCGGCACGGTCGCGGTGCGCATGAGGCGCTCGCAGACCTCGATCGTTTTGTCGCGGCTGCCGTCATTCACGAGCACGAGTTCATGTCCGCCGTCCACCTTCAGCGCGGAGAGCGCGGCGATGAGCCGCTCGATGGTCGCCTCGGAATTGTAGAGCGGGACGACGATGGTGAGCGTGGGTTTCATGGCTGCCATTCGGAGATTTTTTCCGCCGCAAAAATCACGGCTTCGTCGGTGAGCTGCGGGTGCATCGGCAGGCTGAGCACCTCGCGACACGCGCGCTCGCTTTCGGCGAGACCGCCCGCCCCGTGCGCGATGCGACCGAGATACGCAGGCTGCGTGTGGACAGGCTGCGGGTAGTGGATCGCAGTCGGGACACCGTCTGATTTCAGCGCGGCCATGAGCGCGTCGCGCTGCGGCGAACGCACGACGTACTGGTGAAACACATGCTCTGCGCCCGCACGCACGGGCGGCAGCGTGACTGCGGAATTTGCGACGTGCTTTTTGTAAATCGCGGCAAGGTCGCGGCGGCGCTGGTTGTCGGCGCGGAGGTGCGGGAGCTTCACACGGAGGATGGCGGCCTGGAGTTCGTCGAGGCGGCTGTTCATGCCCGTGGAGTCGCTGATGTAGCGCGACTTCCAGCCGTACTGCCGCAGCTCGCGCACGCGCGCGGCGAGTATGGCGTCGCGCGTGACGACCGCACCGCCGTCGCCGATCGCGCCGAGATTTTTTGTCGGGTAAAAACTGAACGTCGCGGCATCGCCGAATGTGCCGGCCGTCGTTCCATCGAGCGTCGCGCCGTGGCACTGCGCGCAGTCTTCGATCACGAGCAGCGAGTGCTGGTGCGCGATTTCCATGATGGCCGGCATGTCCGCGGGCTGTCCGTAAAGATGCACGGGGATCACGGCTTTGAATTTGCGCTGCGGATTCGCACGGATCGTGTCGGCGAGCTTCTGCGGATCGAGCGTGAATGTCGCGGGGTCGATGTCCACGAGCAGCGGCTCTGCGCCGGTGAGTTCGACGGCGGCGACGGTCGCGACCGCGGTGTGCGAGACGGTGAGCACCGTGTCGCCCATGCCGATGCCGAGCGCGCGCATCGCGAGTACGAGCGCGTCGGTGCCATTCGCGACGCCGACTGCGTTTGCACTGCCGATCCACGCTGCGAATTCCTTTTCAAACTCCGCAGTCTCCGGGCCGAGAATGTAGTGACCGCTCTCGAAGACACGCTGCACTGCGACATCAATCGCCGCCTTGTATGCGTGATACTCGGCGATGGGCTGGAAGGGAAATTCGGGCTTTGGGGTCTGCATGTCAGGGTCTGTGCAAAAGGCCAGGTGCGTCCGACGTGCTCCAACCAAAAGTTCGTCGGGAAAGCATTTGAAACCGCAGATGAACGCGGATGAACGCAGATGGCTGAGAAGTCCATCTGCGGAAATCTGCGTTCATCTGCGGTTCTTGCTCAGACATAATGCGGTAGATTCTCGCGGTAAAATTCGAGCGTCCTTGCGAGCGCGTCGCGCAGCGGGGTGCGCGGCTCCCAGCCGAGCGCGGTGCGGATGCGCGTGAAGTCGCTGTAGTAGTCGCCGATGTCGATGCGTTTCCGTTCCGCCGGAAATGTGCGGACGCTGAACTCGCCCGCGCCATTCAGCTCGATCATGAGCGCGGCAAGATCGCGCAGGCTGATCGGCGGCGGGCCGCCGAGATTGAAGACCTGGCCGTTGCCGGCGTCGGATGCGGCGACGTCGAGCATGGCCTCGGCCACATCATCCACGTAGGTGAAATCGCGGAGCTGCTGGCCTTCCCACACCTCGATGGGGCGGCCTTCGAGGAGTTGGCGGATCCACACGCCGACGAAGGTCTGCCGCGCGTCGCGCACGCGCATCCGCGGGCCGATCGTATTCGTGAGCCGCAGCACGCAGGAGCGCAGGCCATGCACGTTGTTGTAGAGCGTGTGGTAAAATTCCGCGGCCATCTTGTTGATGCCGTTCACGTCCACGGGATTCAGCGGGTGATCCTCGTCCACGGGCAGCGCACGCGGCTTGCCGTAGATCTGCCGCGTGCTGGCGAAGACGATCTTCACGCCGGGATTGTGATGGCGGCACGTTTCCAAAATGGAGAGCTGCGCGGTGCAGTTGATCGCGAGATCCATCTCGGGATTTTCCATCGAGTCGAGGTGGCTGGTCTGCCCGGCGAGGTTGAAGATGAAGTCCTGCCCCTGCACGAGATACTTCATGCTGAAGCGGTCGCGCACGTCGGAGATGTTCGCCGTCACTCGATCCTTGATGTCCGCGATGTTGAAAAGATTGCCGCCGTATTCCGGGATGAGGCTGTCCACGAGCACGACGTGCGCGCCTTTTTCCACAAGCGTGCGCGCGAGGTTCGAGCCGATGAAGCCGAGGCCGCCCGTGATGAGGACGCGCTTGTTTTTGAAAAAGTCAGGTGGTGCGGACATGGGGAGACTGCTGTCGCCAGCGGAGGAACCATAGCGCGGAGAAGATCAGCAATGGCAGCACAAATGCCAGCGCGCCGCGGTACGGAAATGCCCACGCGAGCCGCGTGCCCGCGAAGCCGAGCGTGATGTAGAGCGTGAGGACGCCCGCGGAGAGCATCATCGCAAGGCGCGCGGGCAGGCGGCCCGGCGCGAGCGCGCCGAGGGCCAGCGCCCAGTTCACGTACCATGGCCAGATTTCCGTGACGATGAAGAAGTAGGATCCGAGCAGTGATGCGCCCGACCACACGAGGAACTCCGTGAAACTGCGCGTGCGCCACGCGGCGAAAAGGCCGAACGCGGCGAAGCCGAGCCATGTGACGATGCGGAGGATGCGGTTCGCCCTGAGCACCGTCTGCCGCCCGATCACGGGCTTCTCGAGTTCGCGCGCGACGGGGTCGTTGTCCGCGAGAGCGGGACGCTTTGTCTCGTCGTAGCGATCACTCGAAAAATATCCCTTCTGCTGCGTCACCGGATCGTACGCGCGCAGCCATTCCGTGCGGTTCGGCATGAGGAGCAGCAGGGGATCTCCGGCCTCGACGCGGCGCAGCACGGGCGCGGATGCGGAACTCGCGCCGTGCAGATCGGTGCCTTCCTGAAAGCCCACCCAGTACGGGTAGAAGAACACGCCCACATTCGCCGACTCAGGCTCCTCGCCGACGGCGATGCGGAGGCGCTTGAAGATGATCTCGTGGAAATTGTTCATGTAAAAATCCGGCGCAGTCGCCGAATGCGCGACGGGCACGTCGGTGTCCGCCTTTGCAAAATGAAACAGCGCGAACGCCACGGCACCGGCGGGAATCGCGCTGCGCAGCACGAAGCTGATGCGCTCGCGCCACGTCTTCGCCTCGCGCAGCACGAGCAGGATGTAGAGCGGCACGAGCATGCCGGTGAGGAATTTTACGAGCGCCGACAGCGTGAGCGCGACGACCGCGCACGCCTTGTGCCCGCGCAAGTGCAGCCACACACCGCACGCGACGAATGCCAGCATCACGGAGTCGTTGTGCCCGCTCAGGCCGGTCTCCATGACGAGCAGCGGATTCCACATGAAGAGCACGAGGCCGCGCGCGGCGTTTTCCGGCGAATATTTCCGCAGGCTGCCCCAGATGAATGCGGACGTGACGAGTGCGCACCCGATCGCGATGAGCCGGAAGACGAGCACCGTCACGCCGAGCCGCTCGCCTGTGCACCACGTCGCGGCTTCGGAGATGAACGTCCAGATCGGGCCGTACCATGATGGAATGTATTCGATCCCGTACTGCACGAAGAACGGATCCGTGTCGGGGAAGGGCATCGTCGCGGCGTACGGATTCCCACCGTACACGGACGCGGCGCGGCCGTACATCGCGTACGCGAAAATGTCCGTGGAAAACATGACCGGCGACACGATGTAGGTGAGCATCGCCACGGCGCCCGCCGCGAAGATGACGCGCTGCACCGCGAGCGACTGCGCGCCACGTAGCGAGCGAAACATTGTCGCGTACACCGCGAAAAGAGCCGCACAGACGAGCACGAATGGTACGGCCGCGCTGAATGCGCCCGTGGCTGTCTGGTGCGCCTGCAGCGAGTCCTTTGTCGGCACGGAGAGCCACGGGAAGACCTCACCCGCGAAGCTCGGCTCCGACTGCGAGAGCGGCGCGGCGGTGAATGGCAGCAGCAGGTGCAGGCCGACGAGCAGCGCGGCGCAGAGCCAGAGTGCGATGCCGGGCCGCAGCCGCGCCGCGTCGCCGGAGGAGACTCCGTTGCAACTGGGCGAAGATGAGCTAGACATGGTTCCGATTTCCCATGCCTCGCACAAACCACAAGCCATCCGCTAGGAGAAAAGCCTTCACACTGATCGAGTTGCTCGTGGTGATCTCGATCATCGCGATCCTCGCGGGGCTGACCATGGCCGTGAGCGGCACCGTGCGGAAAAGCGCGGATCGTACGAAGTGCCTCACGAACATGCGCACCGTGGGCACGGCCATCGGCACCCACATGGCCGAACACGAGGGCGTGCTGCCGGGCCCGCTCTGGACGTGGCAGAGCTGCTGGTATGACGACGGCGACACCGGCGCGCTCGGCACCATCCTCGCGCCGTACCTCGGGCAGGCGGCGACTTCGGAAAAGCAAAAGATGGAGGTGCTCGTGTGCCCGTCGTGGCAGCGCGGCTCGCCGTACCGGCAGGATCAGTCCTTCATCATGAACATCGCGGTGATGCTCAATGGCGTGTCCGTCAATCCCTGGGGCGATGCCGATCTCGACGACGATGGCAACGCGGCCAACGACATCACCGACCCCGCGGTGCCGAAGCGCCTGCTGCAATTTTCGGACCTCTCCCTCTCGCGCGTGTGGGCGCTCCAGGATCTCGATGCGCTGAACCCCGTGCCGAAAGTTCCCGGCGGCATCGCGAAAAAGCCCGTGCATGGCGAGACGCGCAATGCGCTCTTCTTCGACTTCCACGCGGAGTCCATCCCGCTGGACTACAAGGTGCCGTGAAGCCGTCCCGGCCCCGGTAATATACGCATTTTAATCGGATGACAGTTGCGCCACGTTCCGTCTCTGCCCAAGGGTGGCCGCAGTGAGCGCATCGCCCCCCATGCCTTTCTTGATCGCTTCCCCCCGGAAGCACGCCAGTCCCCCGCTCCGCATCGTCTTCAGCGGCATGATTGCCGCGGATCCGTACCACGGCGGCGCGACGTGGGCCGTGCTGCAGTATATCCTCGGACTGAAAAAGCTCGGCCACGAGGTGCTCTTCATCGAGCCGATGAAGGCCTCCGCGCAGCGCCCTCCGAAAGTGCCGCTGCCAGCTTCGGACAACGTCACCTACTTTCGCGAGGTCACGCGGCAGTTTGGCATTGAGCGCACGTCCGCGCTGCTGCTCGATGGTGGAAAGGAAACGGTCGGCATCGCGTACGAGGATCTCACGCGGTTTGCGAAGAAGGCCGACCTGCTCATCAATGTCTCCGGCATGCTCGCGGATCGCGCGCTTCTCGATGCGATCCCGCGGCGCGTGTATCTCGATCTCGATCCCGCATTCATCCAAGTGTGGCACCACGCGTACGGGATAGACATGCGCTTTGCCGCGCACACGGATTTCGTCACCATCGGCCAGCGCGTCGGGCTGAATGACTGCCCGGTGCCCACATGCGGCCTGCGCTGGCTGAAGACGCAGCAGCCCGTCGTGCTCGAAGAGTGGCCCTTCACCGAGCCGCGCGAATGTGCGGACTTCACGACGATCGGAAACTGGCGCGGCTACGGCTCCGTGGAATTCGACGGCCGGCACTACGGGCAAAAGGCGCACTCGCTGCGGCCATTCTTCGCGCTCCCGCGCCTGACAAAAGAGAGGCTCTCACCCGCGCTCGCGATTCATCCCGGCGAGGAGAGCGACATCGCGGCGCTCTCGGAGAACGGCTGGAAGATCCAGGACCCGAGCCGCGTCGCATCTTCGCCGACGAGCTACCGGCGTTTCATCCAGCAGTCGAAGGCCGAGTTTGGCATCGCGAAGAGCGGCTATGCGGCGTCGCGCTGCGGGTGGTTCAGCGACCGCAGCGGATGCTACCTCGCGAGCGGGCGCCCGGTCATCGCGCAGAAGACGGGCTTCGAGGAATTCCTGCCGACCGGCAGCGGCCTCTTCGCATTTGAGACGATGGATCACATCCTCGCCGCCATCGAGGAACTGCGGCGCGACTACCTGCGCCACGCGCGCGCCGCACGCGAGATCGCGGTGGAAAATCTGGACTCGGACAAGGTCCTCACGCGCCTGCTCGGGCAGATCGGGTTCGGCGAATGAGGGGCGAGCGGCTGCACATCCACTCCATCGTGGACGGAGCCGAGCTTCAGTGCGCGCTGGAGGAGGAACTCAGCCGCTACTTCGGCAGGGAGACGCGGATTGCGAAACTCACGCGGCGCATTTCGGAATACTGCTCCAGCTTCATCATCGAGGAGCTCGACGTGACGCTCGAGGATGGCACCGAGCTGGCGCTCATTTTCAAGGACCTCAGCAAGGCCGCGCTCCTCACGAACGCAGGACAGATCAAGCCTGCGTTTTTTTACAATCCGCTGCGCGAAATTGACACCTACCGGAAGGTGCTTTCGCAGCATCAGCTCGGCACGCCGCAGTGTTTCGGCGCATTCGTGGACCCGGAGGAAAAGCTGTACTGGCTCTTCCTCGAGCGCGTGCCGCCCGTGCTGCTGTGGCAGATGGGCGACATGGATTTCTGGGCCGAGACCGCGCGCTGGCTCGCCGGCATGCACAGCTTCCTCGTGCGCGAGACGGAGATCCGCGAATCGCTGCACATCGCGCATCTGATCAAATACGACGAGCGCTTTTACCAGCGGTGGATCGATCGCGCCGTGGAGTTCATCAGCGAGGGCGACACTTCGCCGGGACGCGAGGCGGCAAATGCGATCGCCGCACTCGCAGCGAACTACGACCGCGTGATCGAGCACCTGCTCTCGCTGCCCGTCACGGTGATCCACGGCGAATTCTACGCGTCGAACATCCTGCTCGACAGCGGCCCCGAGCATTTCCGGCTGTGCCCGGTGGATTGGGAAATGGCGGCCGTCGCGCCGGGTCTCGTGGACCTCGCCGGGCTCACGAGCGGCAACTGGAAAACGTCGCAGAAAAACACGATGGCGCGCGCGTACTACGATGCGCTGCCGGATTTCTCGCCCGTGAAATGCGGCTGGCAGAAATTCCTGATTGACCTCGAATACTGCCGCCTGCACCAGGCCGTGCAATGGCTCGGCTGGGCCCCCGGCTGGACCCCGCCGCCCGAGCACGCGCAGAACTGGCTGAAGGAAGCCGTGCGCTGCGCGAAACGGCTGCTGCTCTGAGCGCCTGGAACGAAAGAGCGCACACGCGGCAAGGGAACCGCAGATGAACGCAGACCAACGCAGATGAGTTCAAAAAATCTGCGTTCATCCGTGTTCATCTGCGGTTGAAATCCGCTTCTTTGCGGACTCTCTGCGCACACTCCGAGCAGGAAAAATTTTCCGGCTAGCGAGCACCCGGAGCGCGGCGCGGGAGGATTTCAAATTCCGCGCGCACCTTCGCGATGCTGTTCGCCGGGCACACGCCGCGCCACTGCATGCCGGGGTAAATGATGGCGTCGCGCCCGATGATGGAGCCGGGATTCAGCACGGCGTTGCAACCTATTTCCGCGCGGTCGCCGATGATTGCACCAAATTTTTTCAGCCCGGTCGGAATGATGCCGCCCTCCGTGGCCACGGTGATCTCGCCGCGGTCGAGACGCACATTGCTGAGGATCGCGCCCGCACCGAGGTGCGCCTTGTGGCCGAGGATCGAGTCGCCGACATAGTTGAAATGCGGCACCTGCGCGTCGTCGAACACGATGCAGTTCTTGAACTCGCACGAATTCCCGATCACGCAGCCGCTGCCGATGATCACATTTTCGCGGATGTATGCGCCGTTGCGGATCTCGCAGTTCTCGCCGATCCACGCCGGCCCTTTGATCATCGCGCCGTGCTCGATCACGGTGCCCGCGCCGACGAAGACCGCGTTGCTCACAAACGGCTTGCCGATGAGCTTCGCGAGGATCTGCGGCTTCAGGCGGAACTGGAGGTAGCTCGGGATCTGCCGCAGCGCATCCCATGCGTTCACGGCATTGTCGAAAAGCATCCGGTGCTCGGTGTGGCCGAGGTCGAGGAATTCGGAGGGGGGAAAAGTCATCTGCATCGCGAGGCAACGGGCGTAGCGCGCGCGCCGGGCATTGGCAAGGCGGCTGAAGCCTCGGCGGTGTCCTCGTTTGGTGTTTAAAGTTGAACGTTAAAAGTTAGGCGTTGAGCCCCGCGCAGCGGACGGATCGGTTTCTGAGCCGGTGTCCTCGGTCGGGATGCGCCTTCGGCGGGATCAACGTCAAACGTCCAACGCTCAACGCTCAACTTTTAATGGGCCACTGCCGAAACTTCAGCAGCCGCCGATGGAGGGCGGAGCGCACTTTTTCTCCGCGAGAAACAGCCGCGTGAAATTTTTTTCCACAGTCGCTGCGAGTTCTTCGCGGCTCACACCGCGGATCTTCGCCAGAGCGTCGTAAGCGAGCACGAGATTCGCGGGATGGTTCAGCGCCTTGCCGTCCGCACCCGCGAGCGGACGCGGGTTTTGCTCCGGCGGCGGCGCGAGATCGGGCGCGTCGGTCTCCACGAGGATCCGTTCCGCCGGGAGCGTGCGAAAGATTTCGCGCTGCGCGGATTTCCGCTCGTGGAGGAATGACGGCGAGAAGGAAAAATACGCGCCTCGGGCAAGGAAACTCGCGACCATTTCCGCAGGCCCGCCGTACGCGTGAAGCAGGAATCCGCGCGCAGGCACGGCGCTCTCGCGGATGATGTCCCACAGCGCGCCCCACGCGCGGATGCAGTGGATCGTCGCGGGAAGATTCCGCTCGGCGGCGATGGAAAGCTGCCCGCGGAAGCACTCAGCCTGCACGACCGGATCGTGGCCTTCGATCCAGCGGTCGAGGCCGATCTCGCCGACGGCCGCGCCGGGATGCGAGTCGAGAAAATGAATCAGCTTTTCGAGCCAGGCCGCACTTCGTTCATTCACATGCCAGGGGTGAAGTCCGAACGACGGCAGCACCCACGGCACCTGCACAGCGAGCGCGGCGACCGCAGGCCAGTCCTCCTCGCGCGTGCCGTTCACGACTCCGCGACTCACGCCGAGCGCGGGAAGCTCGGCGAGGAATTCGCCGCGCCACGGCAGCAGGCGCGCGTCGTGGAGATGATTGTGCGCGTCGAACAGCGGCGCGCTCATCGTTGTGCGCCCGCCGCAAATGCCGCCGCGATCTGCCGCATCCGCATCCGCACGGAGGCAAGGCCCGCGAGGCGTGTGCCCGAAACCATCCGCGCGATGCCGAGATCCTCGATGAGCGTGGGCTCGAATGCGATGACCTCATCCGGCGCTGCGCCCTCAAAAAGTTCCCACAGCAGGCCGACAAGGCCCTTCACCATCGGCGCCTCGGATTCCATGCGCCAGCGGCACGCGCCGTCTGCCAATTCGCCGGTGAGCCACACGCGCGCCTGGCAGCCTTGCACGCGATTTTCCTCGGTGAGCTGCGCCGCATCGGGCGCGGGGATTTTTTTTGCGCGCGACATCAGCGCCGCGAGCCGCTCGTGCGCGTCCTCGATGAGCGAAAGCCTCGCGATGATCTGGCGCTGCTTTTCCGCGAGGCTCGTCGCAGTGCTCATCGAAAAAATCGGCGGCTACTTTTTCGCGAGCGCGTCCTCGATGGCCTTCACGATTTCCGCGTCGCCCGGCTCCACGTCCGGCGCGAAGCGCGCGATCACTTTCCCGTCGCGGCCGATGAGGAATTTCCCGAAGTTCCACTTCACATTGCCGGGGAATGCCGCGCCTGCACCGGTGAGTTCCTTGAAGAGGGGGTGCTGCTCGGGCCCCTTCACATGGACCTTGTCCATCATGGGAAAAGTGACGCTGTAGTTCGACGTGCAGAACGACTTGATCTCCGCATTCGTGCCCGGCTCCTGCGCGCCGAAGTCATTGCACGGAAAGCCGACGACCACGAGGCCCTTGTCCTTCAGCCTGTCGTGGAGCGCCTGCAGCCCGGAATATTGCGGCGTGTTCCCGCACTGGCTCGCGACGTTCACGGCGAGGACGACTTTTCCTGCAAACGCCTTCAGCGAGGTTTCCTTTCCGTCAATGTCCTTGATCGGGATCGCCTGCAGCTTCGGCTCCTCCGCGAGGAGCGAGGCACTGAGGGTGACGGTGGCTGCGAGTGCGGCGATGTGGAGGATGTTCATGAGTGAAAATGGGACGCACAAGTGGTGGCACACGCACCGCGGGGGCGCAATGCCTCTCATCTTACCTCTTTGTCTTGCTCCTGCTCTTGCTCTCGTCGTGTGAAGAAGAGAGCAAGAGCAGGAGCAAGACAAAGAGTAGGAAAACACGGCCCGCGAGATTTCTCGCACAACACCCGAAATAGGCGTTGACACTCCCGGCCCTGCTTCCTAGTTTCCCGCCCCTTTTTCAACCTATGAGGACACTCTCCGCAAAAGCAAACGAAGTCCAGCGCCGCTGGTGGATCATTGATGCAGCCGACCAAGTGCTCGGCCGCGTCGCCGCCCGTGCCGCAAATATTCTGCGTGGCAAGGAGAAGGCCATCTTCACCCCGCACATGGACGCCGGCGACTTCGTCATCGTCGTGAACGCCGACAAGGTGCGCGTGACCGGCAAGAAGGAGACGGCCAAGGAATACATGAGCTTCTCCGGCTACGTCGGCGGCCATAAGAGCGAGACGCTGGGGAACCGCCGCGCGCGCCGTCCCGAACTCCTCATTTCGAACGCCATCAAAGGCATGATCCCGCACACGCGCCTCGGCCGCGGCCAGATCACGAAGCTCAAGGTGTATGCCGGTGCGAAGCACCCGCACGAAGCACAGCAGCCCGTGAACGTCGGAAAAGTTTCCTAAGCAGCACCACGAATCATGTCCACCGAAGCCACCATTTCCGCCATCGGGCGCCGCAAGACCGCAACCGCCCGCGTGCGCCTCACGCCCGGCACGGGAAAAATCGTCATCAACGGACGCCCCTACGACGATTACTTTCCGGTCACCTCCTTTCAGGGCATGGTGCTGAAGCCGCTCGAAGTCGCGAAGAGCCGCAACACCTACGACATCACCGCGAACGCCCAGGGCGGCGGAGTCGGCGGACAGGCCGGCGCAGTCAGCCTCGGCATCGCCCGCGCGCTGCTCCAGATCAGCGCCGAACTCCGCGGCGCGCTGAAGGCCGAGGGCCTGCTCACGCGTGACCCGCGCATGAAGGAACGCAAAAAGCCCGGCCAACCCGGCGCCCGCAAGCGCTTCCAGTTCAGCAAGCGTTAAAATTTACCCCGGAATCCCCCCGCAAGGATTCCCTCGAGAGACCCGCGCTGTGCGACCCCCAACGTGCGCACAGCGCGGGTTTTGCTTGTACGCTTGTTCGGGTCTCACGTTTTGCCGGGGCGTTCGTGTCAAACGTCCACTGATTTGCAGGGCGAAATCTCCGCACGCCGGGAGGCGCCTGCGGCGGGCTTAACTTCTAACATTTAACGCCTAACTCCTAACTCTCACCGTTCACAGCAATCCGCGTTTTGGAATCGAATTCCACCATTTGGCGTTAGAAGTTAGGCGTTAAATGTTAGACGTTTAGCCCCGCGCAGCGGCCTGCCGCATTGCTGTTTCGCTCGTGATTCCTGATACGATCGCCCTGCACGTTTTTCATCCTCTGCTTTGCGTTGGGAAAATTCCGCGCTAGTCTCCACCCCATGATCCGTCCAATCCTCCTCGCACTCGCCGCGATTTTCATCGCGACACCCAACCTCAAATCCGCCGAAGCCGTGAGCACCACCAAACCCGCAGCCACCCAAAAGATCACCATCGGAGGCGGATGCTTCTGGTGCATCGAGGCAGTCCTTCAGCGCGTCGGCGGAGTGAAAAAAGTCGTCTCCGGCTACTCCGGCGGACACGTTCCGAAACCGACCTACGAGCAGGTCTGCTCGAAGCTGACCGGACACGCCGAGGTCGCGCAGGTCGAATTCGATCCCGCCGTGCTGAAGCTCGACACGCTGCTCGATGTCTTCTTCGCCGCGCACGATCCGACGACGCCAAACCAGCAGGGCGCCGACCACGGCCCGCAGTATCGCTCGGCAATTTTTTACGCAAACGACGAGCAGAAAAAAGCCGCCGACGCCGCGAAAGAGCGCGCGAAAAAGGAATGGGGCGCGACCATCGTCACCGAGATTTCGCCGCTGAAGGAATTCTACGCCGCCGAGGACTACCACCAGAATTATTTCAACCTGAACAAGAACAAGGACCGGTACTGCGCCGCCGTCATCGCACCGAAGCTGCGCAAGCTGATCGAGAAGGGCGTGATCAAGGAGTAGCCGCCGAGGGAAGGAGGCGGGCTGGCAAAGTAGGCGAGGTTTTCCAACCTCGCGCGGGAGGATGGGCAAAGGCGGCGGGATGGCGCGGAGCGCGGGGAGCACAGGCGACCCGCCTGTGGTTTGCGGCGACCCGCCGCAAACGCCGGGCATGGAGGATGCGCGTGTTTCCGAAATGGCGCGTCCCGTTGTCCGGTGTTCCCGGCGGGTCGCCGGGAACGGCAGGCGGGCCGCCTGCGCTCCCCTCGCTTCGCTCGCCCACGCGAGGTTGGAAAACCTCGCCTACATTGCCGGCCGCTACGAGTAGAGCGGCAGCGGCTTCAGATCGTAGTCGGGGAAAATGCGCGCCATGTCCGCGGGCGCACCGTGGCGCGTGAGCACGGGCGCGAGCACGTTGCGGTAGTTGTTCCAGACCGGCAGATCGCCCGGGCCTTCGAGCATCTCCGGTTTCAGGCCGGGCCACGGGCCGCCCGGCTGGAGGCCGCCAAAAACGCGCCCGCCCTTCACACCGCCGCCGAGCACGAACATCGCGCTGCCTCGACCGTGGTCGGTACCGAATGCGGAATTCTCCGCGACGCGGCGGCCGAATTCCGTCATCACCACGACCGTCGTCGTCGCCATGCGCGCGCCGAGATCCTGACGGAATGCCGCGAGGCCATTTGCGAGCCGCAGCATGAGCGGCTCAATTTGCGTCTTCTGCACAAAATGCGAATCCCATCCGCCGAGGTCCACGCTCGCGGCGTCGAGGCCCACGTCGGCCTTGATGAGCTGCGCGACCTGCCGCAACCCGCCCGCAAATGAATCGCGCTCGTCGTAGCTCGCGCCGTTGCCGGGCCGCGCCTGCGGATCGATCGCCTCGATGCGCGCGATCGCATCGAAAGTGTTGCGCGCCGCGTCGCGCAGGCCGTCCGTTTCGAGTTCGTACAGCCGGCGCAGCTCGTGTGAAAAATTCGCGGGCAGCCTGCTCGCCCGCCCGCGGCCCAGCGTGCCCAGCGAAAATTCCGCGAGCGACTCGAATGCCGCAGCCGCCGGTGCGCCCGAGAGAACTTCCGGCAGCGTCGGCGAGAGCGCTACGGCGCTCAGCGGATTCGGTGTCGGATTTACCGTGCGCAAAAAACGCGCGAGCCAGCCGCCCGACGCAGGGCCGCCGTGCTCCATCAGCTCCTGCGCCTCGAAGTGCGAGCGCGTGTCGCTCTCGCCGCCTGCGCCGTGGATGATGCACAGCTCTCCGTCCTTCCACGCGGGTTCGAGCGCGCGCAGGTTTGCGTGCAGGCCGAAAAATCCGTCGAGCGCGACTGCATCCTCGCGCTTCACCGCGAGACGCGGGCGGAAGCGGCGGTAATTGTCATCGCCGAGCGGCGCGACGAGCGTGAGGCCATCCGCCGCGCCGCGGAGGAAGACCACGACGAGCGTGCGCTTGTCGTCACCATTGCCGGAAATGTGCGTCTGCGCATTCATGGATCAGCAGCGTTGGAATGCGGGCGATGCGAGCAGCAGCGCGAGGCCGTCGCCGCTTTTCAGCCACGCGTCGCTCTCCTCAGCGCGCGGCTGGCGGCCGAGCAGCGTGGCCATGAGGCCGACATCGGAGCCGATGCGCGCCTGCAAGTGTGCACGCTGGATGCTCGTCCCGGCGATGCGATCATTTGCGAGCGCGAGTGCGAAATTCCAGCGCCACAGCAACGTCGCGCGCCAGTGTGCGGCGGCGGCGGGATAGCCGTCCGGCGTCGGCCAGCGGAAGGGCATGTGGCCCATGCGCTCGAGGTAGGAAGTCAGCGGGCGGTCCGCGTCGGTCGAGGCGTTCGTCGCGCGCAGTGCGGAGACGATGAAGTGGAATGGGCGCTTAAGTTTCACGCCCGCGCTCGCCTCAAATTCCGGCGTCGCAAAGAGCGCCCGCAGTGTCGACTTGATGTCACCTTTGCCTGCGGAAAAAGCGGACGCGACCACATCCACCGCGGACTGCGGCGGCTTGTCGGCGATGAAGCGAACGCACAGCTTCCGCGCGATGAATTGCGCGGTGCTCGCGTGGCTACACACGATCTTGATCACACGATCGAGATCGCCCTTGCCGAGGCCCGCGGGGATTTCCTGGCCGAGCACGCGCTTCGCGCCGTCGTCGTGCGCCTCGCTGCGAAAGAACACGGCGAAGTGATCGCTTTTCAGCGTGGGCAATTTTTTTGAGAAGCCGTCGTCGCGGCGGCCGTGGATCGTCCAGCCGGTGAGGCAGCGCGCGACTTCCATCACGTCCTGCTGCGAGTAGCCGCCGTGGACGCCGAGCGTGTGCAACTCCATCAGCTCGCGCGCGTAGTTTTCGTTCGGCTTCTCGTCGGGCGTGCGCTTCACGTTCGCGCGGCCATCGAGATACCACAGCATCGCGGGGCTGAGCGCCGAGGCGCGAAGCAGCTCGCGGAAATTTCCAAGCGCGTGTGTGCGGATCACTTCGGCGTCGTCGGTGGGCTTCGTCCAGCGGCAGTCGCCCTTGCCGGGATCGATGTTGAAGTGGTCGCTCCAGAATTCGCACATCACCTCGAAGAGCTGGCGTTCGCTGTACGTCGCACGCAGGAGCGTCACGCGCCGCAGCACCGGCGGCAGCGCCTCGGGCTCCGCATCGTATTGCTCGCCGAGCGGCTCGTTCCACATGTCGGAAAAACGCGCGGTCGCGCGGTCGCAGAGCGAGTCGTCAATTTTCTCCGGTGCAAGCTGCTCCTCGATGAACGCCTGCACGCCCATCGTCGTGACGCGCGCGTGATCGCCGGGGCCTGCGCCGAAAGTGAGCCGGCTCAGTGCGTGCGAGACAGGATCGATTTTCTCCGCGTGCGGCGGAGTCAGCACACGACCGAGCGTCCGCGCGACGCCGATGCCCGCGACCTGGCCCATCTGCGTGAGCCAGCCCTGCGTGCTGCGGAAAATCGCGGCGCTCAGCGCGACGGCTCCCGCACTTGCTGCGATGAACTCGCGGCGCGTGGATTTTTTCACGGGAGCGCCGGTGCGGGGATGGCGGGATTTTCCGCGGAGGATTTCCACGGCTTCGCGAGCAGGAATGCGCCGAAGCCGCTCGCGAGTCCCGCGTGCAACAGGAAGCCCCAGCCGAGCACGGGCGTGATGAAGACGAGGCCGAGCATCACGCCACCGCGGAGGCACTGCTCCCAGCGCGAGGCGTTCGCGCTGAGGTTGCGCCCGATGCGCAGCGCGAGGCCCGCGGTGCCGATGAATGCGATGAGCAGCGCGGCGACACCGGCCACGATCACCGCGATGCGCACCGGCGTGCCGGGAATTTTTCCGGCGTTCAGCGCGAGGAGGAGGATCGGCCCGAACGTCACAAGACCGAGCAGCAGTGCGCGCACGGGGCGCTCGTCGTATTGCCTCACGATGGCGGATGTCGTCGAAGAAAACATGCCGCCCGCCACGAGCCAGTGGCCGAGGAGGATCAGGAAAAGCGCGGCGTGCAGTGCGAGGAAGAAGAGGACGTTTCCGGTGTAGGGCATGGCGGGTGGTTTGCGCGTGAGACGCGGCGGGCGGGGCGGAGGTTACGGGACGATGTTCGGCTTCGCTCCGCGCCGTCCCGCCGCCTTCGCCCGTCATCCCGCGCGAGGTTGAAAACCCCGCCTACTTTGCCTGCGCGATCAGCGAGCGATAGTGCGCGAGGCTGTCGTCCACCATCTTCGTGTGGCTGAAGCGCGAGGCGGCGTGGTCGCGGACTTTGCGGCGGTCGAGCGCGCACGCACGCGCGACCAGCGGTGCGAGTTCGCCGGGCGTCGCGGCAGTGAAGCCGGTGATGCCTTCGTCCACGACTTCACCGACGGAGCCGCGCTTCACCGCAAGCACGGGTGCGCCGGAGGCCATCGCCTCGATCATCACGAGGCCGAATGGCTCGTCCCACTGGATCGGGAAGACGAGCGCGGCGGCAGCGCGGAGCAGCGCGACTTTTTTCGCGTGATCCGCGGGGCCGATCCAGCGGACGCGCGCGCCATCAATGAGCGGCTGCACTTCGTCGCGGAAATATTGCTCCTCGGCGGCATTCTGCGGACGGCCGGCGAGGACGATCGGCATGTCGGCGGCTTGCGCGATGCGGATGGCGTCGAGCGGATTTTTCTCCCGCGACATGCGGCCGAGATAGGCGAGATATTTCCCCGGCGCGAAGGACGCGTCATAGCTCGCGAAGTCCACGCCATTGTAGATCACCGGGAATTTCCTCCCGAGCCGCGCGGATGCGGCGGCGACCTGCGCATGGCTGATCGCGATGGCGCTGGCTCGCGGGAAATTCCGCAGCACCCATTCGTCATCCGTGTGCGGGCTCGTGTGCAGCGTGAAGGTGCATGGCGTGCGCATCGCGGCGGCGAAGGGCAGCCACGCGGGCGGCAGGTGGCAGTGGACGATGTCGAATTCGTCCTGCGCCTCGATCGCGGCAGCCATCGCGGCGTTCATGTAATATTCGTGCATGAGCGCCTCGCCGCGCGCCATGAGTTCGCTGAGATTTTCCGGGATGATGGCGCGCAGCTTTGCGGACGTGTGGCAGTCGCCGCTGGCGAAGAGCGTCACATCGTGCCCGCGCGCGGTGAGGTCGTCGCAGAGCAGCGCGAGGAGCAGCTCGATGCCGCCGTAGGTGGACGGCGGGATGGCCGTCCAGAGCGGTGCGACTTGCGCGATGCGGAGCTTGTTTCCAGCGGAAATTGGCATATCTAGTGCGCGCCGATGCTAGCCCGTTTCCATTTTGCGCCAATCATGATCGCCGTCCTCGCACTGGCGGCTCCCACTTTTGCCCAGGAGAAGACGGACGCGGTGCCGCTGAAAAAATTTGCGCTGAACCCGAAGCCGAAGTCGCCGGATGCGGTGGGAAAAAATCCGCGCGAGGTGCCGTGGAGCAAACCGGAGAAATGGGAGGGTCAGGGGCCGTTCGCGGCGAAGCCTGCGGAGGATCCAAAGCCCGCGGACGATGGAAAACCCACGACGGACGCGAAGCCCGCCGCGCCGGACACCGCGGAAAAAAAGCCGGACGCGCCCGCGGAGGGCGAGCCGCAGGTGCCGCGCGCGATCCTCGTGACGAAGCGCGAACTCACCGCGCAGCTCCAGATTTTCCTCGACCAGCAGCTCTTCAGCCCGGGGATGATTGACGGCAAGCCGGGGAAATTTGTGACAAACGCGCTCAAGCGCTGGCAGCGCGCGCATGCGGTGCCGGAGACCGGCGAAGTGGATGCGAATGTGCCGCTCGACAGCGTGTTTCCCGTTTACACTTTCCACACGGTCGCGAAGAGCGACTACAAGTTCATCGGCAACCTGTCCGGCAAGACGGCCGAGCAGGCGCACCAGAAAGGCCTGCCGTATCCCGGCTACACGGATTTTCTCGCCGAGCGCTACCACTGCTCGACGGATTTCCTTGTGCGGCTGAATCCGAAAATGAGCTTCGGCAAACTCCAGCCGGGCGACCAGGTCCGCGTGCCGAATGTCGATCCTTTCAAAGTCGAGGACATGCCGGACACGGGGAATCTGCCGGAGCGCGAGGAGTTCAAGACGCGACGCATCGTCATCACGCGGAAGGACACGATCCTCGAGCTTTTCGAGGGCGACAATCTGATCGCGGCGATCCCGATCGCGCCTGGTTCACCGGCGCACCCGACGCCGCCGGGCAAGTGGCGCATCCTCGGCATCGCGTCCATGCCGACTTTCCGCTGGGACGCGGGCGTGCTGAACCACGGCGTCCGCACGAAAAATTTTTACAACCTGCCGCCCGGCCCGCGGAATCCGGTCGGCGTCGCATGGATCGGGCTGAACAAGGCGGGCATCGGCATCCACGGCACGAACAATCCGCACAGCATCGGCAGCTTCGCGAGCCATGGCTGCATGCGCACGGCAAACTGGGACATCTCGCGCATCTGCCACATGGTCACGGCGGGCGTGACGGTGGAGATCAAGTAGCCGCTACTGCGCGGAAGGCACGGACGGCGCGGGGGCTTTCTCCGGCGCAGGCGCCGCCGGCTCGGGCTGGGCGAAGAACTGCGCACGGTCGTTTTGGTATTCGGGCTTGCGCGCGACGGCGTCGTCCATGAGCGCCTGGCCTTCGGTGAAGAGCTGCTCGAAAAGGCAGAACACGCCAGCCTGCCATTCGCGATCCGCGAGCGCGGGCTGCGTGAGTGTCGGCCGCATGAAGGTGCGCGCCATCTGCAGGATGCTCATCGCGCTGATGTCGGTCCATTTCACCGCGGGCAGCGTGCCAAATTGCACGCGCAGCTCGAGCTGCTGCTCGTCGGCACGCGAGACGATGCCGAGAAGTTTCTGGCCGTTCTTTTTCACAAGCGGCGCGGGGCAGCCAGTGGAGTTGATGTCCGCGATGAGGTGCTTCTTGAACTCGACGAGCCAGTCCACGCGCCTCGTCAGCAGGTCGCGCTCGCTGATGTTGCGATCCAGCTTCACATTCACGGCGCGGATGAGCGCAGCAGCCTCGGTGAAGCGGTAGTTTTCGCTGAGTTCCTTGATCTTCAGTTTCGCGTCCGTCAGCAGCTTTTCCTCGGCCGCCCCGGCCTCGGCCTGCTTCTGCTTCATCGCGAGATCGGCTGCGACGGTTGCAGCCGCCACCTTCTGCCGGGCCTCGGTCTCCAGGGCGGCCAGCTTTTCGGCGAGCTTCTTCGAGCGGATCGCACGCATGGCGTCGGGGATTTTTTTCAGCGCGGCCTCGGCGATCTTCGGCGAGGTGTCAGCGCGCGCGAGGTCGGCGGAGAGATCGCGGAAGGTGCCGAATTCCTCGGGGTATCGCGAGATGAGCGGGCGGTAGTCGGCGACCCACGCATCCTCGCCTGCGGGCGCGGCCTTCTGGAAGCGCCGCATGAGCGCGACGCTGTCCTCAAATTCGCCATCGTCCCAGCGCCTCAGCCCGGCGATGAGGAATGCGAGAGGCTCATACGTCGTGGTGCTGAAGTCGTCCCACTTCGGCTCGTCCTTCGGCTCGTCCTTCGGCTTGCCCGAGGCGAGCAGCGGGAGCTGGCGGAAAAATTCAACGAGCTTCGCATCCAGGCCGATCACGGTGGGCGTCGCGCGCTCAGCGAGCATCTTGAATCTCGTGTGCGCCTGCGCGGGCCGTCCGGCAAAAAATTCCGCGAGCCCGCTGTGGACCGCGGCCCAACTGTTCTTCGGCTCGGACAGCCGGCCCTCGTCGTAAAGTACGCCGAAGGTCTTCGCAGCGTCGGCGAAACGCTCCTCCACGAGCTGCCGCCGGCCGACGTCGAATCGCATGTCCGCGGAAAGATCCGGTTCAGCAGGCTGCGCCGAAGACCCCGCGCCCTTCGCGTCCGGCGGAGGCCGGTGCAGCCAGAAATACAGCCCGGCGCCGACGACCAGCGCGATGACTGCGAAAGTCGCCCAGCTTCCTTCCCTCACCCGCTCGCCGATCCGCAGCACCTTCGGCCTGCGGCGTTTCACGGGATTTTTTTTCAGCTCCGCGAGCGCGTGTTCGAGACTCTGGATAAAGTGCGCGTAGCTGCCGAAGCGATCCTCTGGCTTGAAGCTGAGCGCGCGATCGATCGCATACGCCGTCGGCGTCGAGACGTGCGGCGCATAGTTCAGCAGCCGCACGGGCTGGCTCTTGATCCGGAGCAGTTCGGCCATCGAACTGGATTCCGAGATGAACGGCGGCCTCCCCGCGATCGCGTGGAAAAGCGACGCTGCGAGCGAATACATGTCGCTGCGGAAATCCTCAGCCTGCCCGGCGAGCTTCTCCGGCGCGACATAGTACGGCGTGGCCCACACTTCGCCCTGCTCCTCGTGCTGTTTCTCGACGAGAATCGCGAGGCCGAAGTCCACGATCTTCGCCACCTGCCCATCGGCAAAGAGCACATTGCCCGGCTTGATGTCGCGGTGAATGAGGCCGCGATCGAGCCCCGCCTGCAAGCCCGTGGCGATCTGGATGCCGATATCGAGCGCCTGCTCCTCGGGCATCATTTTCAACTTTGCCATGAGCGACTCGAGGCTCCCGTGCTCGACGATTTCCATCGCGAGGAAGAGCAGCCCGTCGTGCTCGCCGGAGGAATACACCTTCACGATGTGCGGATTGTTCAGGCTCGCCGTGATGCGCGCCTCGCTCGCGAACCGCTTCACGAATTCCGGGTCCTCGCTGTACTCGCGCTTCATCACCTTCACCGCCACATGGCGGCCCAGCTTCTTGTCCACCCCGCGGTACACGATCCCCTGCCCGCCCTCGCCGAGGACGCTCTGGATTTCAAAGTTCGCGAAGTCCTTGCGCACCCGCATCCGCGCGCCGCAGCTCGAGCAGTTCACGAGCGAAAACACCTCCTGCTCGGAGACGTCAATCATCGTGCCGCAGCTCGGGCAGATTGCGATATTGGGATCAGTGGAAGTCATCAGCGGCGCGCATCTTTACACGCAAAGCGCATACCGGCAACCCCGTGTCGGCTGAGGGCATTAGGACTTCATTTGGAAGACAAGCCTGTCGCGCACACCGCGCCATCACAGTCGGGCTTGTCGCACGGAAGCGGGCAGGATAACGGCCTCCATGCCCAAACCGCGCCCGAAAAATCCGGACCCGCGCAACCCGCGCTTCATCCCCGGCATCTACGACTACTGCGACCGGTGGTGCGAGCGCTGCGAGTTCTCGCACCGCTGCGCGCAGTTCGCCATGCGCAGCCACGACCGGCCCGACGACCCGCGCACGCGCGACCGCGAGAACCGGAAATTCTGGGAGGCCCTCGGCTCGGCGGTGCCGGCGCTGAAGGCGAATGCCCGCGCGAAGAAGAAACACACGGCGCGCCCCGCATCCATCGAGGCCGCGGCGGCGCACGAGAAGCGCCTGGATCGCCGCGCGCGCACGCTCGGCCAGCGCGAGACGAACGCCGCGCTGACGTACTCACACATGGTGGACGAGTGGTTCAACAACGAGCTGCGCCTGCCGCTCCGGCATGTGCGCAGCCTCGAGCGCCGTGTGGAAAAGGGCCTCGTGAGCGTCGCCGCGGCAAAGGGCGAACTCGTGCGGCTGAACGACTGCGTCGAGGTGATCCGCTGGTACCAGACGTTCATCTACGTGAAAATCAGCCGCGCATTCATGTCGCTTGTCGAGGAGGAGGACGATCACGATCTCGCCACCGTGCGCGATTCATCCGGCTCGGCAAAGGTCGCGCTCATCGCCACCGAGCGCAGCCTCGCCGCGTGGGTGGCGATGCGCGAGATGTTCCCCGAGGAGACGGACTCGATGCTGGAAATCCTCCTGCACCTGGATCGCCTTCGCCGCAGCGTGAAGCGGAAATTTCCCAAGGCGAAATCCTTCAGGCGTCCCGGCTTCGACGACAAAGGATGAACACGGCGTGAGCGTGAGCGCGGCACGAAGAAAACTCTCGCCCTCGCCCTCGCCGATTCCGCACTGTTTCGCACTCGATGTTCAAGTATCTCCTACAGGGACTGGTGCTCGCGCGCCCCTACTCGTTCCGCCTCGTCGTCGGAATCATCTGCGGCTTCCTCGCGGGCATCGCCAACCCGATGCTCATGGTGAGCGTGCGACTCGCGGTGAACACGATTTTTCAGACCTCATCCGGCGATCCCACCGGCGGCCTCCTCGCCGCGGGCGCGGTGCCCGGCTTCCTCCGCAAGCTGATTGATTTCGCAGGCTCCCTCTCGCCCGCATCGGGCAGCCAGGCATCGCACGCGGTGATCGTCGTCATCATCATGCTTGTCCCGTTCTCGATGGTCCTCCGCTCGGGCCTCGGCTACGTGAATGTGTATCTCATGAACTGGGTCTCCATGCGCGTGGTCATGGATCTGCGGGTGCGGATGTTCCGCCATGTGCTCACGCTCGGCTCCAGCTTTTTCTCGCGCACGAGCACCGGCACGCTCATGTCGCAGCTCCAGGCGGCGGACAGCATCCAGCACGCGCTGGGCAATTCGTGGGTCACCATCATCCGCGAGCCGATCACCGTCGTGAGCCTCATCGCCGTGCTTCTGTGGAGGCACCCGCAGCTCACGCTGCTCTCGATGTGCATCCTGCCCTTCACGCTGCTGCCGTACGCCCTCTTCGCGCGCCGCGTGCGGAAGTCCACGCGCATCCTCGTCCAGCAGGTCACCGACCAGGGCAAGCTCGTCCACGAGTCGCTCAGCGGCTACCGCATCCTGAAGGCGTACAATTTGGAAAAGAAGGCGACGGACGAATTTGAGCACACCTCGCGGCTCATGGCGAACCACCAGATGCGCATCATCCGCGCAGGCGAACTGCCGAGCGGGCTGATGGAAATCCTCGGCTCCATCGGCGTCGCGGCGTTCTTCTTCTACATCGCGTTTTACACGAAGCCCGGCGCCATGAAGCCCGGTGACATCATGGAGTTCACCGGCTGCATCTTCCTCCTCTACCAGCCGATGAAGGCGCTCATCCGCCTGCACAACCAGCTCGAGCAGGCGCGCGTGATCTCCGCGATGGTCTTCTCGCTGCTCGACACGGAGAACGATATCATCGAGCCGGAGAATCCCAAGCCGATGCACGCTGCGGGGGCCGATGTGAAATTTGACCGCATCAAGTTCAGCTACGGCGAAAAACCCGTGCTGCACGACTTCAGCCTCACCGTGAAAGCCGGTTCCCTCGTCGCTCTCGTCGGCAGCAGCGGCGCGGGAAAGACCACGGTGACGAACTTGCTCCTGCGCTTTCACGATCCGCAGTCGGGAAACATCACCATCGGCAGCACCGACATCCGCGACGTCCACACGCGGGAATTGCGCAGCCAGATCGCCGTCGTCACGCAGGAGACCGTGCTCTTCAACGACACGATCTTCAACAACATCGCGCTCGGCCGTCCCGGCGCGACGCGCGAGGAATCCATGGACGCCGCGAAGCACGCGCACGCGCACGACTTCATCACCGAAAAGGAAGGGGGCTACGACTCCATCATCGGCGAAAAGGGCGCGATGCTCTCCGGCGGCCAGCGCCAGCGGCTAGCCATCGCGCGCTCGATCGTGCGGAACGCGCCCATCCTCATTCTCGACGAGGCCACGAGCGCACTCGACACCGAGTCCGAACGCGCCGTGCAGGCGGCGCTCGAGGAACTCATGGTGGGCCGCACCACCATCTGCATCGCGCACCGCCTCTCGACGATCCAGCGCGCGGATCAGATCATCGTCATGGAGCAGGGCCGCATCATCGAGACCGGCACGCACACGGAACTGCTTGCCCTGAACGGCAGCTACCGCCGACTTTACGACATGCAGTTTGCGCAGTGACGGGAGCACGCGGGCACACATATTTTGATGGCCTTTCAAACTGACTCCGCGCTAACTCGCCACACATGAATCGGCACCATTTCCAGCTCTCCAAAACGGCGAATGTGGAGACGCTCATGCCCTGAAGAAGCTTGTCTCGACGTGAATTTGCTCAGCACCCGACAGAAGATTTTCATCGCCAAGGTGGCCCATCGGTTCGTCAAGGCATGGCGCAAATTGCGAGGGTTGCCGACGCAGGCGGAGTTCACACGCGGCGGCCTCCGCTGGCTGCTCGACTTGAACGAGGGGATTGATTTTTCGATCTTCCTGCTCGGCTCCTTCGAGCCCGACGCGGTGCGCTGCTACGAGAGCCTGCTGAAGCCCGGCGATGTCGCGATAGACATCGGCGCAAACATCGGCGCGCACACGCTGCACCTCGCGCGTGTGGTCGGCCCGCAGGGAAAAGTGCTCGCATTCGAGCCCACGGCGTACGCGCACACGAAGCTGCGCGCGAATCTCGCGCTGAATCCCGAACTCGTCCCGCGCGTCTCGCTGCGGCAGTTGCTGCTCATGGAATCCTCCGACGCCGCGGTGCCGGAGACGATCTGCTCGAGCTGGCCGCTCGGAAAAGAAGAGGGGCTGCACCCGGATCATCTCGGCAAGCCTCACACCACGGAGGGCGCAGGGAGTTCCACACTCGACGCAGCGGTGGAAGCCGCCGGCGTGGGCCGCATCGCATTTGTGAAGCTCGACGTGGACGGCCACGAACTCTCCGTGCTCCGCGGCGCGACCAAAACCCTGGCCACTTCGCGGCCCCCGATTCTGATCGAACTTTGCCCGCAAGTATGCGTGGAGCACGGCTACCCGTTCAGCGAACTCGTGCAGTGCATCACCGGGCTCGGCTATCGCTTCGAGACTTTCAAGGGGCGCGCGCTGCCGGACGATCCGGCGGCCCTCGAAAAACTGATTCCTGCGAAGGGCGGCATCAATGTCCTCGCAATTCCCCGGTGACCGCGATTGAGCAGCACAACCGCGAGATTCATGCGAACGCCGAGGTCTGGCGTCGGAAGCCACTGCTCCGCGACATTTACGACGGCTTCTACACACGCATCGCTGGCGAACTTCCGCCCGCGGATCTCGGCCCCGTCGTGGAACTCGGATCGGGAATGGGCAACATCAAGCGCCGTATCCCGCAGTGCGTCACCACGGATCTTTTTCCGAATGAGTGGCTCGATCGGCAGGAAAATGCGTACGCGCTTTCCTCTGCCGACAGCTCGGTCGGCGCGTTCGTGCTCTTCGATGTGTTCCATCATCTCCGGCATCCCGGTGCGGTGCTGCGCGAATTGCACCGCACGCTGCGCCCCGGCGGGCGCGTCATCCTTTTCGAGCCGGACATGGGGCTCGTCGGGCGGTTTATCTACGGCGCATTTCACCACGAGCCGCTCGGGCTGCGCGAACCCATCGCGTGGGATGCGCCCGCGGATTTCACGGCGGCGAACCACGGCTACTACGCCGCGCAGGGCAACGCGCACCGCATCTTCGTGTTCGGCGAAAGACCGGGGTCGCTCGACGGCTGGAAAATTTTGCGTACCGAGCGTCAGCCTGCGCTCGGCTACGTCGCGTCCGGCGGCTTCGGCGGGCCGCAGCTTTATCCGCGGATTTTTCTGCCCATGTTCCGGTTCTTCGACGCGGTCTTCCGCCCGCTGCCGGGACTGTTCTCCACGCGCCTGCTCGTAGTCCTCGAAAAAAATGCCGCTTGATCTCACCTCCATCCCCGAGCTGACCCGCGTGCAGCTCGAACGCACACGCGATTTCTACGACGCGGAATGCGACAAGAAGACCGGGTCGAGCCGGCGCTTCCACACGCTGCTGGCGAGATACTACGCGCAGATGATTCCGCAGGACGCGACGGTGCTCGAGATCGGCTGCGGAGACGGCAGCCTGCTCGCACAGCTTCCCGGCCGCATCGTGACCGGCGTGGATCTTTCGGCGAAGCACATCGAGAAGGCGCGGGCGCGCGTGCCGCACGGTCGCTTCTTCGAGCAAGCTGGTGAGTCGCTTTCGCTTGAGGGCACGTTCGACTACATCATCATTTCCGAGACCGTGAATCTCGCCGCCGACGTGCAGCGGTTGTTCGACGAGGCGCTGCGCTTCTCGCACCCCGGCACGCGGCTCATCCTGAATTTTTACAGTTCGCTGTGGACCCCGATCCTCACCGTCGCAAAGTGGCTCGGCCTGCGCGGACGCACGACGCCGAGCAACCGGCTGAGCCTCCCCGACATCTCGAACATGCTCGATCTCGCCGGATGGCAGCAGCTCGAAGTGCAGCCGCGCATCCTCCTGCCCTTCGATGTCCCGGTGCTCGGCCCGCTCTTCAACCGCTTCCTCGCGCCGCTGCTCCCGTGGTTTTGCCTCACCTGCTTTTGCGTCGCGCGCCCGCGTCCGCCGCAGAAGCGCGAGCGCGAGTACACCGTCTCCGTCGTCGTCCCTGCGCGCAATGAATCGGGCAACATCGAGGCGATTTTGCGGCGCACGCCGGAGATGGGACTCGGAACGGAGATCGTGCTCATCGAGGGGAATTCCACCGACGACACGTGGGAAAAAATCCAGGCCATCGCCGCGACGAACCATGGGCGGAATCTGAAAATCCTCAAGCAGACCGGCAAGGGAAAGGGCAACGCCGTGCGCGAGGGATTCGCCGCGAGCACGGGCGACATCCTCATGATTCTCGACGCGGACCTCACCGTGCCGCCCGAGGAGCTGCCGAAATTTTACGACGCCGTCGCGTCGCGCCATGGCGAGTTCGCGAACGGCGTGCGGCTCGTGTACCCGATGGAGACGGAGGCCATGCAGTTCCTGAATTTGCTGGCGAACAAAACCTTCAGCGTGATTTTCACCTGGCTGCTGCTCCAGCCGATCAAGGACACGCTCTGCGGGACGAAGGTGCTCTTCCGCACCGACTACGATCACATCGCGAAGAACCGCGCGTTCTTCGGCGACTTCGATCCGTTCGGCGACTTCGATCTGCTCTTCGGCGCGGACAAGCTGCACCTGAAAATCGCCGACATCCCCGTGCGCTACCGCGACCGCACTTACGGCAGCACAAACATCAACCGCTGGCGGCACGGCTGGCTGCTGCTGCGCATGGTGCTCTTCGCCGCGCGCAAACTTCGCTTCACCTGATGGGACTGCTCGCCGCAATCAATCGCTGGGCCGTGTGGCGGCGCAGCGTCCGCGTCGGCGGCGCGCGCTTCGAGGCGTCGTCATTCGACAGGCTCGTCTATCTCGTCCTGCAAAAATTCGGCTGGATGGGCGGCGACGGGCGCACGTTTTTTGCGAAGCACATCAAGCCCGGGATGCGCGTCGTCGAGGCCGGCGCGAACCTGGGCATCTTCACGGTGCAACTCTCGAAGCTCGTCGGTGCGGAGGGCAAAGTGTTTGCCTTTGAGCCGGACCCCGCGCTGCACGCGGCGCTGGTGAAAAATCTCGATCGCAACGGCGTCAAAAATGTGACGCCGATCCCGAACGCGCTCGGTGCGCAGTCCGCGCGGCTCGCGCTGAAAGGCTTCGGCCTGAACAGCGGCGACAACCGCCTGTGCGCCGATCCCTCCGAGGCGGGCGCGATCCCCGTAGATGTCGTCACGCTCGACGACGCGCTCGCTGGCGAGCGCGTGGATTTTGTGAAGCTCGACGTGCAGGGCTGGGAACTCGCGGCGCTGCGCGGCGCGACGCGCATCCTCGCGGAAAATCCGAGCGTGCAACTGTTCGTCGAGTTCTGGCCATACGGCCTGCGCCGGGCAGGGAGCACCCCACTTGACTTGATCACCTTCCTCCAGAAGGTTGGATTTTCCCTGTCAGCCGCCGAAGGCCAGCCGTTCACCGCCGAAGATGCGGCGCGCTGGGACGACGGTTCCAAGAAATTCACCGACATTTATGCAACCCGACACTGAGCCCGGATTCGACGCGCTGACGTCGTTCGTGCCCGTGGAGCGCAAGGAGCGCGTGCTGTCCACCGAGGAGGTGCGCGGCTTCATGAAGATCAAACCGTGGCGGGTCGCGTTCGACATCGCGATGTTCTGGGGGATGGTGCTCGGGACGTTTGCGATCGCGTTTGCATTCCCGCACTGGTGGGTCTGGGCGCTGTGTTTCGTCGCGATGGGCTGCCTCCAGAATGCGATCATCACATGGACGCACGAGGCGTCGCATTCGAACCTCCACCGCACGAGAAAGCTGAACGACCGGATCGCGGATTTCCTGCTCGCGGGGCCGGCGGGAATCTCCGTGAACCAGTACCGCTGGCACCACGTCGCGCATCACAAATATCTCGGCGATCCGGAAAAGGAGGTCGAGCTTGTCGCCTGGCTGTGTGTCCGCGGCGGGCATCTATTTTCGGAAATTGCGCGGCACTGCCTCGGGCTCTCGGCACTGAACATCATCCGGCGCAAAAAGCGTTTCACGCAGCCCGGCGCGACGCATCCGCCGCCGCCGCCGCGCTCGGCGGCGGCATGGGCGGGCTTCATCGTGATGAACGGCGCGCTGCTCGCGCTCTGCTGGTGGCAGGGCGTCTGGTTCCTCTACCTGCTGCTGTGGGTCGCGCCGCTTTTCACCATCGGGCTGATGCTGTCGAATCTGCGCACAGTCGTCGAACACCAGACCAGTGCGGAGACGTGTGATTTTCCGCGGATGCCGATGCTGGGATTCACGCGCGTGGTGGAGTGTAGCTGGCTCGAGCGCGTGCTCATCGCGCCGATCGGACTGCACTACCATTTCGAGCATCATCTTTTCCCGAGCGTGCCCTACCACCGACTCCCCGAAGTGCGCGCGGCGCTGAGGAGCAAGGGATTTTACGAGCAGCCGGGCATCGTGAAGGAGCGCGGCTACCTGCGCACCCTGTGGCGGCTCTCGATGCGCAAGGGCTACGGCATTCGCATCCTGAACCCATTCGCGGAGCCGCCCCGTGGCTGAGGCCCGCCCGCACGTCCCGGTCGAGGAAATCGTCTGTCCGGTCTGCCGCTCCACGCAGTCCGCAGTCGAGGCGCGCGGGCCGGACTACGACTGCCACAGTTGCGGCGATCAGGAGTTCACGCTCGTTCGGTGCAGCGGGTGCCGGACGTGCTACCTGAACCCGCGGCCGACCGCGGCGGCGCTCCCGCAGATCTATTCGGCGGAGGACTACTATTCGTACGACTTTGCGGAAAAGGGCAACGCGATGGTGCTGAAGGCACGCCTCGCGCGGGACCGGCAAAAGGTGGACGCGATCACCGCGGCGCTCGGCAAGCCGCCCGCGGAAGTGACGCTGCTCGACATCGGCGCAGGCGACGGGCTGCTGCTCGAGGCATTCCGCAGCGCGGGCACGAAGGCGGAAAATCTGCACGGCACGGAACTCGACGAGCGCGCCGTGGCGAACATCGAAAAGCGTGGCTTCAAGGGCATCCTCAAACGCGCCGAGGAACTCGATTTTCCACCGGAGACTTTCAACGCGGTGACGATGATCCAGGTCATAGAGCACGTCAGCGAACCGATGCGGCTGATCGAGCGGCTTTGCGGGATGATGTCAAAGGGCGCGGTGCTCTTTTTGGAGACGCCGAATTTGAAATCGTGGGATCGCATTTTCTTCCGCCGGCGAAAGTGGGGCGGCTATTATTTTCCGCGGCACTGGACACTGTGGGATCCCGCGACGATGACGCACATGCTCGACAAAAGCGGCTTCGACGTGGTGGCGATCACCACGCTGCCCGCCGCCGTCGTGTGGGTGTGGTCCGTGAATCACGTCATGCAATCGTGGTTCGGCAACGGACGCATCGCGCGATTTTTCAGCATGAACAATCCGTTTGCGCTCGGACTTTTCTGGCTGCTGGAATTGCTCCCGGCAAAGCTCGGCCGCTCGGGAAACATGCGGATCATCGCCCGCCGGCGATAGGCGCGTTCTCCGTCAGCGCGGCTCGGCCTTTTCGATCAAGGGGAGCGATGTGGCGTCGTCGAAATTTGGGAGCGAGAGTTCCGCGTCCTTGAAAAGAATGAGGGAGCCGACACGGAAACCCGTGTGCTCGAAGCGGCTTCCGGCGCGGCTGATTTTTTCGGTGGGCAGCAGGCAAAGTCTCAGCCCGCACCCGTTGAGCAGGCTGGTGCCCGGCGGCAACTGCATGAGCCAGTCGGCTTCCGTCTGGTAGATGTGGCCCTTGAACCCGCCGAGCTTCGCGCGGAAATCGCTGATGCGGACATTCGGAACCCGCGGGCGCGGCGAGTCGTCCGGGACGAGATGGATCGCAAATGCGGTCGGCAACTGCGTGAACGGCACCGTGCCCGCTGGGAGGGCATTGTTCCCCTGCGCCTCCAGCGTCGCGGTGATCGAGGAATATGCGCGGTCTTCGCGCGACAGCACAGCGCGCCCGAGCGGCACGACGAATATGAGGACAAGCGCCGCACTTCCAAACGCCATGGCGACGACTGGCGCGCGGCTCGGCGGCGTGAGCGGCTCGATGAGTTTCACGCGGGCGGTGTCGCCACGGCGGAACGCCGGCGCGAGCAGGCGCATGAGTGCGCCGATGCCGGTGGCCGCGAGGCAGGCATGCAGCGGCACGGTCGCAGCGTACGCGCGCATGAGGTCGCAGTCCGAGGGCGGGACGAACGGGATGGACAGCATCATGCCGACGCCCACTGCGACCGTGAAGCCGTCGTACGGACTGCGGCTGGCGCGGGCCAGGCCGAGCGCGGCGGCAAACACGAGTGCGTAGATGAGATGCCGCGACCAGCCCGTCCCCATGAAGCTGAATCCCTGGGATTCCCAGAAAAATTCCCGCCACGCGCGGCGCATCGCACGCACGATGGACAGCGGTTTTTTGCGGATGATTTCCAATGTGGCCGCGCGCATTTTCTCGTGATCGTTTCCGAAGGTGTCGTGGGCATCGTGCCAGTTCGTGCCGTGGACCATGCCGTATGCGGCGTAGCTGAAATTGGACTTCGGGCTGGTCGCCCGGTCGAAGAGGCGGAGGACGAGGATGCGGTCCAGCGCGAATGGAATGAAAATCACAGCCCCGGCCAGCGCGGCCATCCGCAGCGAAAAGCGCCCCGCATTTCTGAAATGCCGGCCAGTGAACACGCACAACACAGGGAGCAGGAACAGCGCTCCCGCGCGGGCCCACAGCGCCGCCGAGAGGAAAAGCAGTCCGCACATCCACAAGCTGCGGCGCGGCTCCAGCAGCCCGCGCAGCAGCAGCGGCAGTGCATACAGCGACAGCGCGAGACCGAGGTGCTCGGTCATGAGCATGCCGGTGAAGCGGTTGTAGAAGACGTAGAGGATGAACAGGAAAAAAACCGCCGCGACCGTGCCGAAGCGCGCGTGCATTTCGCGCGCGGCGAGAAACATTCCCACGCCGCAGAATGCGAGCAGGATCGAGAGCACGGCCTGCAGGTTCAGCCCGGTGAATTGAAACAGCGAGGACAGCATCGCCGCGAACATCGGGCGGTCCGAAAACCCGGCGACAATGCGGTGGTTCCGCAGCATGTCGCAGGCGTAGTCGAGGTAGCCTGAGGCGTCGGAAAAGGGGACGAGCCCGCCGATCGCCATGGATTTGCTCTGGCCCGTGGCCCACATGCACGCCTGGGGGATCGCCAGCCCGGCGAGCAGCACGGCGAGGGGCAGCCACGTCCGCGGCCAGCCGCGCAGATTCATGAGCGCGACCACGCCCGCGGCCAGCAGCAGCGACCATGTCAGCCGTCCGGCGAGGCTCCATGAAGGGTCATTCCATTCGGCACCGGGCCGCACGATCGTCACCGTGTCCAGCACGATGGCGGACGGGAACCACGAAGGCACGCCGAGGCACAGGATCGCGAGGAAAGGCGCAATCGCTGTGAGAATGCCGAGCAGCATCATCGCGGTTCGGCGGTTGAAAATGCGGGACATTCCCCCGCGCGCCGCGCCCGCGGTGGTCGTGTCAGTCATCCGCGTGCCATTATCGCCCGCCATCGGCGGTGTCAATGTCCACAGGCCGCGCGGGTGCGCCTTCGGCATTCGGTAGCGTGAGTTCTGCGTCTTTCGACACTTGGAGACTGCCGGCGGCGACATCCGTCATTTCAAACCGGCTTCCAGCACGCAGGAGCTTTTCCGTGGGCAGCAAAAAAATCCGCGCCTTGTCCGACATGACGAGGCTGACGCCCGCGGGCAAGGTCCTCAGCCGGTCGGCTTCTTTCTTGTAGATGAAGCCCTCGAATCCACTGAGCTGCCTGCGAAAATCGCTGATGCGAATGTTCGGAACGCGCGTCCGCGTCGCGTCGTCCGAAACAAGGTGGATCGCAAACGCGCGCGGAAATTGCGTGGGCAGCGTCGCACCGGCGGGCGCATAGCCCTCGGCGACAGCGTAGGTCCTTCGCGCGTCCAGGGTCGTGGTGATCGAGGAATATGCGCGGTCTTCACGCGACAGCACGGCCCGCCCGAGAGGCACGATGAACACGAGGAAGAGCATCGCACTTCCAAATGCCACGGCGACGGATGGCGCGCGGCTCGGCAGCGTGCGCGGCTCGATGAAGCTCACGCGAACGGTGTCACCACGGCGAAACGCGGGCGCGAGCAGGCGGATGAACGCACCGATGCCGGTCGCCGCGAGGCAGGCGTGCAGCGGCATGGTCGCCGCGTATGTGCGCATGAGGTCGCAGTCCGCGGGCGGCACGAACGGGATGGACAGCAGCATGCCGACAGTCGCCGCGACCGTGAAGCCGTCGTACGGGCTGCGGCTGGCGCGGGCAAAGCCGAGCGCTGCGGCAAACGCGGATGCGTAAATGAGATGCCGCGACCAGTCCGTCCCCATGAAGCTGAAGCCCTGCGCGCCCCAGAAAAATTCCCGCCACGCGCGGCGTGCCGCACGCAGGACGGAAGACGGCTTTTTGCGGAGGATCTGCAGCGTGGCGGCGCGGATTTTTTCATGGTCGTTTCCGTAGATTGCGTAGGCCTCGTGCCAGTCCGTCCCGCGGAGCATGCCATAGGCAACGTAGAAAAAATTCGAACTCGGGCGGGTCTCCCTGTCGAAAAGACGGGCGACGAGCAGGCGGTCCAATGCGAGCGGAACGAACATCACAGCCCCGGCCAGCACGGCCATGCGCAGCGAGAAGCGGCCTGCTTTTCTAAAATGCCGCCCAGTGAACACGCACAACACTGGGAGCATAAAGAGCGCTCCCGCCCGCGCCCACATCGCCGCGGAAAGGAAGAACAGCCCGCACAGCCACACGCCGCGGCGCGGCTCGATCATTCCGCGCAGCAGGAGCGGGAAGGCATACAGCGACAGGGCGAGGCCGAGGTGCTCGGTCATGAGCATGCCGGTGAAGCGGTTGTAAAAAACGTAAAGGATGAACAGGAAAAAAAACGCGGCGACCGTTCCGAAGCGCGCGTGCATTTCGCGCGTGGCGAGAAACATCCCGACGCCGCAAAATGCGAGGAAGATGGAGAGCACGGCCTGCAGGTTCAGCCCCGTAAATTGCAACAGCGAGGAGAGCATCGCGGCAAACATCGGGCGGTCCGAAAAACCGGCGACGATGCGGTGGTTGCGCAGCATTTCGCAGGCGTAGTCGAGGTAGCCGGCGGCGTCGGAAAGTGGAATCAGCCCTCCGATCGCCATGGACTTGCTCTGGCCCGTGGCCCACATGCACGCCAGCGGGAGTGCCAGCCCGGCGAGCAGCACCGCGAGGGGCAGCCACCTCCGCGGCCAGCCGCGCAGATTCATGAGCGCGACGACGCCCGCAGCGAGCAGCAGCGACCACATCAGCCGCCCGGCGAGGCTCCATGAAGGGTCATTCCATTCCGCGCCGGGCCGCACGACCGTCGCCGTGTCCAGCACGACAGCGGTCGGGAACCACGAGGGCACGCCGAGACAGAGGATCGCGAGGAAAGGCGCGAGCGCCGTGAGAATCCCGAGCGACACCATCGCGGTTCTCCGATTCAAAATGCGGGCTGTTCCCCTGCTCGCCGCGCCCGCGGTGGTGGTGTCAGTCATCTGCCCGCGAATATCGGCCACTGCGCGGGGTGTCAAGGCGGCGGGGCGCGCTTGCGTCGCCGCGGGCACGTGGCTCAGAGTCGCGCCGCAAAATGACACCCACCAATGCACCACGCCGGCCTTCGTGGCTCTACCGGTTCCTCAAGCTCGATCGCCGGTCGCCACGACTCACCGTGCCGGAAATTTTTCCGCCCATCGAGGAGGAGCTGGGGCCTTACCGTCATTACTTCAAGGGCAGCGTGCTGAATGCGGGCGCGGGCAATCGCGACATCAGCCATCTCATCGAGGGCACACTTTTCAATCAGGACATCCCGGCGGGCATCCACAACGCGAACATCCACATCCTCTCGCCGCTGCACCAGATCCCGAAGGAGGACGGTTTTTTCGACGCGATCATCTGCAACGCGGTGCTCGAGCACGTCGAGAATCCCGACCAGGTGCTTGCGGAATTCAAGCGCGTGTGCAAGCCGGGCGGCGTGCTGTATCTTTGCGTGCCGTTCATGCAGCCGGAACATCGCGACCCGACGGATTTCCAGCGCTACACGATTGACGGGCTCCAGCGGCAGGTGCGACTGCACGGCTTCGAGGTCATCGAGGCGAATGGCGTGCATTCGGTGTACACGACGCTCGCGTGGATCATCATCGAGTGGCTGAACGCAGAGCCGAAGACGATCCGGACTTTTCTGCTGAAGCGCTTCTTTTTTCCCTTCCTGCGGAAGCGCTGCCGCACGGGAAAACTCCACGTCCACTCGCTCGCCTCCGCGTACCGGGTCGTCGCGCGGCGCACCCCTGAGCCTGCGTAAATTTTCACTGCCTGCGCGCGGCGAAGTTTTGGTTTGCCAGCCAATCTTCGCCTCCGTAGGTGAAGCCACAATGTGCGGAATCGCCGGATTTTTTTCCACCAACGGGTCACGAGAGCGCGGGGAGTTGCAGGCGACGGTCGAACGGATGACGGCAACGATGCTGCACCGCGGCCCCGACGCTGGCGGCGTGTGGGTGTGCCCGAAGTCGCGCACGGCGCTCGGACACCGGCGGCTGAGCATCATTGATACGAGCGATGCGGGCACGCAGCCGTTCATCTCCAGCGACGGGCGCTATGCGATGACGTTCAACGGGGAGATCTACAACTACCTCGAACTGCGCCCGCTGCTCGAAGCGATGGGCGCGGTCTTCCGGACGCGCACGGACACCGAAGTGCTCCTCGAAGCGATGCGCCACTGGGGGCCCGAGGGGCTCGCGCGGCTCGATGGCATGTTCGCCTTTGCCCTCCACGACACGGTGACCGGCGAACTGCTTCTCGCGCGCGACGCCTTCGGCGAAAAGCCGCTCTATTACGTCTCCAACGGTCAGCGGTTTGCCTTCGCGTCGGAACTGAACGCGCTCCAGACGCTGCCGGATTTCGACACGTCCGTCTCCGTCGGCGCGATCGCGGAATACCTCGCCTTCCAGTACATCGGCGCGCCGCGCACGCTCTACCGCGCGGCGAGCAAGCTGCCGCCGGGGCACTTCATGCGCGTCGGTGCGGACGGGCAGATTCGCATTCAGCGCTACTTTGAATTCCGCCCCGCGAGCAGCGAGAGCCGGGAGACGCGTTCGCTCGATGAGCTGGCCGAGGAGTGCGAGGAAATCCTCGTCCGCAGCCTGCGCCGCCGGCTCATCTCGGACGTGCCACTCGGCGCATTCCTCTCGGGCGGCGTGGACTCCTCGACGACCGTGGCGCTCGCCACACGCGTGCTCGGTCGCAAGATGAAAACTTTCTCCATCGGCTTCGAGGGAGCGCCCGAGAGCGAGCATCTCATCGCGCGGGAATTTGCACGCCATCTCGGGACTGAACACGAGGACGCCATCTTCCAGCCGAGTCAGGCGGACATGGCCGAGTCCATCGGCCAGATGCTCGACGAGCCAAATGGCGACACGTCCTGCGCGCCGACCTACCTGCTCTGCGGAGTCGCGCGGAAGCACGTCACGGTCGCGATCTCCGGCGACGGCGGCGACGAGATGCTCTTCGGCTACGGGCGCTACCTGAAGATGCTCGAAGAGCGCCAGCGCTTCGACGCCTACCAGCAGTTCGACTGGACGCTCGGCAACGGCTACTACTCGGATCAGATCCTCACCAGCAGCGAGCCGGAACTGCGCCGCATCATCGGGTACATTCCGGAATCACTGCGCGAGCACCTCCGCGCGTTGCGCCGCGAACTCGACGGCCAGAGCAAGCGCGCCGTGGACGCACTCCGCAAGACGGACGTGGAAAACTATCTGCCCGGCGCGGTGCTCGCAAAGGTGGACCGCATGAGCATGCAGCATTCGCTCGAAGTGCGGACGCCGTTTCTGAGCGTCGAGCTTGCGCGTTTCGCGGAGCGCCTGCCCGAGTCCGCGCTGCACGGCGGCGGCGTCGGCAAACTCATCCTGCGCAAGATCGCCAAAAAATATCTCCCGGCGCACCTCATTGACCTGCCGAAAAAAGGCTTCGGGCTGCCCATGACGGACTGGGCGCGGGAGACCATGATCCCGCGGCTGACACGCCAGTTCGCGAGGACGCCGTCGCTGCTCGCCGAAGTGATCCCGAAGACCGCGATGGATCAGTTTCTCCACCTGCAGAAGGAAATATTTTCGCCGTACCGGATCTGGAGCCTGAACATCCTCGCGTCCTTTTCCGAGCATCACCGCATCTCGCTGATCCCCGAGCCGCCACGACTGGCGGAACTTTCCCGCACCACGGCGGACTTCATGGCGCTCCCGCTCCTGGTGGATCTCCAGCAGTTTGCGGAGCCCGTGCTGCTGCTCTGCGTGGACGAACTTCCCGCATGGTTCGGGGCGCTCCCGGCGGGAAGTGTCATCGTCTCGCGCTGGCCCGGCAAGGCCGACGCATCGTCCGCGCTGAACTACGTGCAATGTGCATGGGAGGTTCCCGGCGCGCTCGCCGGACTGCTCGGGTCGCTCCGGCTGAAGCAATCGCTCGGGTTCGGGGTCGTCTATTACGGCAGGGAAAACTCCGGCAGCACCGGCGTGGCTCCGCTCATGAAGCTCGTCTCGCTGATCCTCGATTTGTCACCGACGATCAGTTCCTGGAGCTTCTATCTCGCGGGCGGAACCCGCTTTGAATACCGCGCGCCGTCCGTTTCCGCGCAGCGTCACCACGCGCAATCCGAGCCGCGCAGCGCCGTCCAGCGGCTCGCCGGCACCCTCTCGCGGCGCTTGCTGCTGCTTTTCAAAGGCGGAGTGAAGCGCGCCAGCCGGCACATGATCCGCGACGCAGGACGCATCCTCTCCGAATGGAAATTCCGCAGGCTCACGCAGCGGGTTTTCGCGTACAACGAGGAGCTGCCGCGGAACATCAAGGCGGACAAACGCACGCTGTTGGAAAATGGAAAGCCAGTCCCGCGCGCCACGCCGGAATTGGCACGCCGCATCGCGAGCGTGCTCGATGGAAATGCGAGCGCCGAGACCGCCGCGGCCGTGGACGTGCTCGTCACGGAGACCTCGTGGACAGTCGTGAACAACCAGGTCATCGTGGCCACGCCTGATCCCGATGGAATCGAAAATGGCACCGTCGGCTACTGCCTGGGCAGCCGGACTGCCCTCGTCTCGCGTCTCTTCGGAGGGGGGAACCAATGGATCACGCGGCAGGACCGGCCCGCGGCTATCGAGGGCGAGGCACCGTGGAAAGCATTCGAGGCGGCACTCTCTGATTTCATCGGCATGGACAATGACGATCCGCCGGCATCCGATCGCGCGATCCCCGGACGCGCCGTCATGGTCACATGGTCGCTCTCATCCGGCGGGGCCGAGCGGCAGTTTGCCATCTGCACGCGCCGCCTGCGCGACATGGGCGTGGACGTCATGGCTTACAGCATGATGCCGCTGAACGGATTCCTCGCGCACTACCTTCCCACCCTCACCGAGGGCGCAGTGCCCGTGCGGACAGTCACGACGCCCTCCGAGGAGTTCAGCTACCATCTCGCGATCGGCACGACTGCGAAGGATCGCATGGCCGCGAGAACCCTCGCGCTTCTGCCGAATGAAATCTGCGAGCACGCCTGGATTTTCTACACGCACTTCATGGTGGACAGGCCGCAGGCCGTGTACGCGCAGATGGACTGGCCCGGCATCTGTTCAGCCGTCGCCGGGATTCTCGCGGGCGTCCCGCGCATCATCGTCTCCTTCCGCGGCATGAGCCCCGAGCGCACGCCGCACTGGGGCACCGCGGTGGACTGGGTCCGCCGCAGCTACGCGACGCTGCGAAAATCAAAGCGCCTGACTCTCAGCGGAAATTCGCAGGCGGGAAATGACGACTACGCGCAGTGGCTCCAGATTCCGCCGTCCGACATCATTCTCATCCGCAATGGCGTGCAGACAGACGTGCTCGATGCCGGCCAGGATCCACAACTCTGCGAGAAACTCCGCACGGAACTCAGCCTCGCTCCTTCTGCAAAAATCCTCCTCGGCGTCTTCCGCCTCGATCCTGAAAAGCGCCCGGACCTCTTCGTCGATCTCTGCTCGCAGCTCCTCGCAAAATTTCCCGACCTCACCGTCCTCCACGCCGGCGGCGGGCGCGATCAGGAGCACATCGCGAAGAGCCTCGCCGAGCGCGGGCTCGGCCAGCGCTTCCGCCTCCTCGGCCGGCGCGCGGACACCTACACGCTTATGAAAATCGCCTCGGTCGTGTGTCTCACCTCGGAGTTTGAAGGCACGCCGAACGTCCTCCTCGAAGCCCAGTATATCGGCACACCCGTCGTCGCATTCAGCGTCGGCGGAGTCCCCGAGGCCGTGGCGATCGGCGAATCTGGTTTCGTCCTCGCCGATGGTGACAATGCCGGCTGGCTCGATGCCTGCACGCGGCTCCTCTCCGACGAAGCCCTGCGCACGCGCATGGGCGCAGCCGGGAAGGAATTCATCTCCACGACCTACAGCGTGGACGGCTCGTGCGGGAAACTGCTGAAGACGATGGGCCTCGCTTAGTCCGCCAGGAACATCTCATCAAGATAGCGCGATGACTCGGGGATGAGAACGTTGGCACAGTTCGGGTTGCACCCGCGGCGGGCTCAACATCCAACGCCCAACGCCCAACATCCAATTTCAAACAACGCTTCGCGATCGGATTCTGCCTTTGGACGCTGGATGCTGGACGTTGAAATGCTCGCTCCTTTTTTTTGACGCGATTGCCCTGCACGAACGGGCTTGCGCCGTCGTTGTCACGCCAATATTAGATCACGGCGCTAGCCTGAGCAGTTACATCCCGTTCGCGGCTGTGCGGTTTCACGCGCAGCAGTAAATTGCCCGCAAATGGCCTCACGAAAACTCAGCGACAAATCCCGTTCCTCAGGTGGTGTTGAGGGATCTTTTCCATCCGATTCAACTTCGACGGCGGCTTCCAGAGCCTTTACGGAACTTTGATCACGATTGGGAATGAGCACCAACGGTGCGCAAGCCAGCCAGCCCAGGGCAAGCGAGGCACGAGTGCTGCCCTGGGCTCGAAATCTTTTCCAGACAAAGCCCTGAAGGGGCGGCTCCATTCTTGTCACGCCCCTTCAGGGCTTTTGTCCGCTTTTATCCGTTTTCCCAGGGCGTTGCCCTGGGCTGGCTTGTTTCGGGCCTTTGGCCCTGCTGCAATATGAAGTTCCGTACACGCTCTAAGATCCAATCGCTCCCCGAAACACCCCAGATCCATCAGGGCTATCTCCCGCAACTCGACGCCGTGCGCGGTCTCGCCTGCTTGATGGTCCTGGTGGCGCACATGAAAGCGGTGCGCGGATTGCACTGGTTGGATGACAGAATCGGAACGGCTGGGGTTGGCTTGTTTTTCGCTCTGTCCGGGTTCCTGATTACCCGGATCCTGATAGCCGACAAGTCAAGCGGACGCGGTCTGAACGCTTTCTACAACCGTCGCGCCGCTCGTATCTTCCCCATCTATTTTTTGATGCTGCTGGTGCTGTGGTTCGTCTGGCCTGGCAAGGAAATCGGTTGGGCCTCAACATTTACGTTCAACCTGCATTATCTCACGGGCGTGAGGGAGTACTTTCACATTGATGCCGGCACTGAATCCATACCGCCGGTGGCCCATGTCTGGAGCCTGTGCGTCGAGGAACACTATTATTGGTTATGGCCTGCCCTTGTCTGGCTATTGCCGGCTCGCATCTATCGCTGGCTCCCACTGCTGTGCATCGCGGCGACACCTGCGGTTACCTACTTCGTGCTTTGCCAGCTCAGAGCACGGGGATTTCAACAGGACACCATCGAAGGCCTGATCTCAAGACTGACATTGACGCAGGTTGTGGCTGTTAGTTTCGGGTCATGCGTGGCGATTTTCGAGCGATCTTTGGCACGCCCCGTCAGGCTGTCACACGTTGTCTCGTCTCGCCTGCTAATCTTGGGGGTGTCGTCGCTTCTCATCAGCGTGGCCTCCTGGCTGGCGATCTCCGCCTGGGTGACTAAGGCAACGGATCGGATGCTTTGGGAACCAACCTTGCTGCATCTCGGCTGCGGCGGTCTGCTTGCCCTTGGATTGTGCTGTCCTCGGCTGGGACGGATCCGCGCTCTCAATGGCATCGGCCGCATTAGTTACGGTCTCTATCTCTTTCATCTGCCAATCTACGCAGCCTTGGGTCTGGCACAGTCCGTTACGGCAGTTCCGCACTGGCGAGGAGCGGCGGCTTTGCTTGCGACGTTTGCGTTCGCGGCGGCTTCCTTTCGACTGATCGAGGCCCCCATACTTGCGTGGATTCGGCGAAAGCAGAATGACATTGTCCCTCGTGTTAACCGGATGCCACTTTCGGTCGGAAGCATCATTACGCTCTTTCTGGCAACAGTGCTCGTGTACCAAGCGGTCGTCTGGTTTCGCAATCATCCCGAAATTCCCAAGGAACTGCGTTTTGCCAATCTCGGCCCTTCCGGCTTCATGGTGATGGGTGTCTTCCACGAGTTGGACAGCGAAGGATTTCGTCGCAACACACCATTCCCTCCCAAGAAAGCAGCCGTGCCGAGAGTGGCAACTGTCGGTGATTCCTATACCTACGGGCAATGTGTTGAAAACGATAAGGTTCTTGCTTCGGTTGCCGAGCGGCTGCTCCGCGCCCGTGGAATCGAGGTGGAAGTCCTCAATCTGGGGAAACGCGGGACCCAGGCCGAAGACATGGTGAGGACCATTGAGAAAACTGCGTTGCCAATACTAAGCAATGCGATTATATACTGCGCATCGGTGGATGATTTCAAGGCGTCAGGAAACCACGACCCATACCCTTTGAAAGGGATTCTCACTGATCCAGTTTTTACGGAGCGGTTCAGGGAGGCTATCCGGGCGATGCACGGGGCGTGCAAGGCGAAAGGCGTAATTTTTCAGGTAATGCCCTTCACCCAATACCCCGATGACTCTGAGAACATTTCTTTGGTGCGTCTAATTCAAACACTGTGCAAAGAGGAGAATGTGCCATTGATCGACATCGAGTTATACCTCCGGGACAATAACCATCGCAATTTTGCTTTCAACAAACTGGACTCGCACCCAAATGCCGAGTGCCATGGGCTTCACGCCGAGATTCTCGTCAAGGAACTGATGCGCCTTCACGAGAGCGGTGAACTTAGGTCAAAATGACCGCACCCGGTGTGCAATCCGCACGAGGGAGTGAAAGCGAGTGCCTGTGAAATGAATGCCGGATCCTATTCCATATTTTCCAGAGGTGCAGGTGGATGGGAAAGATAGGATCATTCGCTCTCGGATTTGGTCTGCACTGCCTTTTTCAAGAGTTCGTCTGAATTTTTCCCAACATGGCCTGCGCTCGTTCCTCGATCGCCCAAAGCTGGGCTGTTGCGCCCGCACGGGGGTGAAAAGATCCGAGCCTACGGCTTCACCCACACGCGCACCGTCTTGTCCACGCGGTGCAGGAAAATCGGCTCGGGCTGCGCGGCGAGAAATTCATCCACGGCCTCGCGTGCGCCGCGCCAGTAGCCGTAGTCGTCCACGATGATGATCCCGCCGCGCGGCACGCGCGCGTAGAGATGCTTCAGCTCATGCGCCGTGGATTCCTTCCAGTCCGTGTCGAGCCGGAGGATCGCGATCTTCTCCGGCATCTGCGCGGGGATGGTCGCCTCGACGCGACCCTTCACGAAACGCATGCGCTCCTCCGGGTAGCCGGTGGACATCACATTCCGCTTCACTTCCTCGATTGCCGCATCGCACCACGCGGAGGCGTCGGGCTTCGTCTGGTTTTCGAGAAATGCCTCAATCGCCTTGCCGCCCGCGTGATCCACATCCGCCTCGCCGGGCTGCGGCATTCCCTCGAAAGTGTCGTAGAGCCAGAGTTCGCGCCCGGTGTCGCCCTCGCGCTGGAGTTCGAGCGCCGCGGCCATCATACCCCCGCCCTTCCACACGCCGCACTCGACGATCGCACCCTCGATGCGATGCCTGCGGATGTGCCTCACAGCGTCTACAAACGACGACACGGCCTCGCGGCTGGTCATCGTGAACGGGCTCACGCGCCTGTGAATCTCAAGCACCTCGGGCGTGATGTCGAAATCCACCTCCGGGGCCGTCGCCTCCGGCAGCGCGGCTTTCGCGACGGGTGCAGGCAGCAGATCCGGATTCACATCACGCCCGCGGGCGAGCAGGAAAATATTGCAGCAACTGCCGAAAATGTGGCGCAGCTTTTCCCGCGTGTGCCACGAGAGGCTTCCGCCGAACCACTGGTTGCCGGTATAGAAAACGCGGTTGCCGCGCGTGCGGACGACGCTCCAGCCGTTCCGCCGGAAGAAGCGGCTCCACCAGCCGCGGGAGAAATAGTACAGCTCCGTCCAGAGGTTGCCGCGCTCGCCGTGCCGCTGCTGGGAGAGTTCCCCGCGTGTCGGAAAACGCTTCTCCTCCCGCGCCTTCCGCCACGCGACGGGATAGTGGGTGAGCGTCTGCCAGAATCGCCAGACCGAGCCCGGCATCACATGCAGCGCGACGCCGGACTTCTTCAGCACGCGGCGCATCTCCTCCTGGAATTCCTCCAGGTGCGGCACATGCTCGAGCACGCTCGAAGTGTAGATCACGTCGAAGGTTTCATCCGCAAACGGCAGGTGATGGCCGTCGTACGGCGCGACGGGAAATTTCCCCATGCCGAGGTACTGGCTGCTCGCAAGATCCACTGCGCTGACCTCAAACCCAGCCTCCGCGAACCTGCCCGCCTGCCACCCGGCACCGGCACCGATCTCCAGCAGCCGCCCGCCGCGAAACGGCGCGAGCATGCCGATCATGATGTCGGATTCGCGCATCCGGATTTCCTGAAGATGATCGTAGTCCATGTCGCTAGCTAGATGATGCGCCCGATGTAAATGAGGTTCGGGCAATGGCCGTATGTCCCGCGACCGCGCGGCGGGAGCGCGGGCAGCGGCAGCGGTTCACCGGCTGCGGAGATCGCGTGGATGTGCCCGATCACACCCGCAAGATTTTCCCTCGGCGCGGTGTCAAACTTTTGCGCGAGCCAGTCCGACATGCCTGCGACGAGCCGTCGCTTTTCCGTCTCCGGGTACATCCCGGTGAAGTCCGCCTGGTGCACCGCCAGCGGCTCAAAGCCATAGCCGGCCATGAATGTCTCGATCACTTCCGGGTGCCACGAGCGCAGGTGCTGCCACGGGTGAAACAGCATCTCGGAGAGCGGGCAGAAGACGCTGCCGGACTTCAGATCCTCGCGGTTTGGCGTCGTGAAAATCACGCACCCGCCCGGCTTCACGAGCGCACGCACCCGGCGCATGAAGCCGGGGAAATCCTCGTTGTGAACGTGCTCGATGACTTCCGTGACCAGCGCGCAGTCGAATTCGCCGTCGCGCCCGTGCGCCGCCTCGCCGAGGTAGAGCGGATGCGACGCGAATGGATACGGCTGCGACTCCGGCCCGCGCGATGGCTCGAAGGACGCGACGTGCAGGCCGCGCGCGAGCATTTTCTCCACGATGAATCCGTTCGCACCGCTGCCGAAGTCCACAAATTTCCAGTCCTTCCGCAGCACCCTCCGCAGCATCTCGAGCAGGTCGTCGCCGCAGATCCGCGAGAAGGCCTTCGAGATGAGATAGTCGGTGCCCGCGAGTCGGTGCCAGAAATGGGCGGACTTCTCGCGGTCCCACACGAGCACCGGCAAGTCGCGCGACGACGCGGGCGCCTCCGCGCGGCGAGCCACGATCAGCGCGCCGGTGTCGCGCAATTTTTCCTCCGGCCAGTCGCGGTACGGCGACGCCTTCGCGGCACGGAGCCGCGGGAGAAAATCCGCGAAATATGCGGGCGACGCGCTGCCTGTGGATTCCACGCGCTCGACGGTGAACCCGTGCGCGCCGAGGCTGTCCGCGATTTCCGCAGGCCGCGTCCGGCTCCCGCACGCGCCGTCCGACGAATCGAACAGCGAACGGAAATCCTCCTCGCTGGAAAGCAGGAACTCGAGCGGCCGCGATGCGTCGCGGCGGTCGTGGCATTCCAGCAGATGAACCGCGAGCCCGCCCGGTCGGACAGTGCGCGCGAGTTCGCCTGCGAGGAGCGCGGCATCCGCGATGCGCCCCGTGGGGCCGTGATGAAATGCGGCGTCCATGCTGCGTTCCGGCAGCGACCTCAGATTCTCGGCGAGCGGCAGCACCCACACTGCTGCGGAGGCGTGGCCGCCGAATTCCAGGCACAGGTCGAACGGCTCTGCGCTGGCCGCGGGGAAGCGCCGCAGCAGCTCATCGCGGACGCTCCGGCAGAGCTTCGGATGATATTCGCGCGACCACGGCGCGAGGCGCGAGGCATACGCGAACGCTTTTGCGCCGAGCGCGGCGAAGCAAAGGCTCACGGCGAGATTTTTTCCGGCGCAGATTTCGAGCACGCTCCTGCCGCGCAGGCTGTCCGCGGTGGTGTTCATCGCGCCGAGGCATCGCGTGAAGGTGTCGAGTGCATTTTCCGTGTCGCGGCGGATCGCCTCGTCGCCCGCATCCGGCACGCGGAGATCCCAGCCAAGCGGCGACTCGCGCAGCCACAGCGACGTGGCAGCCGGGGCCTTTTCCAAATACGCGAGGCCGATCTCGCGCACCGCGATTTCCACGCCGGCGAAGCCCGCCGCCCCGGCCATTGCACGGAATGCCGCGATGTCGAGAAAGCCTTCCCACCGGCGGACTTTCCGCGCTCCGCCTGCGAGCAAGCCGGCGATTCCCTGCGCGCCATCAGCGGCGACGGGCTGCAGCAATTTCGCGATCTGTGTGCGGACTGCACCGCGCATGATTCCCAGCCCGCTGAGCTGTGCGGCCCACCCCTGCATCGCGCCGCCCGCGAGCGGCGCGAGCATCCAGAGCCGTCCGCCTGGCTTCAAAATGCGCGCGGCCTCGCACAGCAGGCCTTCGATTCCTGTCCTCCAAATCCTCGGGTCGAGAATGAGCAAGCCGTCGAATGTCTCCGCGCTCGCGGGGATGTCCATGTATGAGGCGACGACCGCCACGCGCGCGGATGCCGGCGCCCCCGGATCCGTCGGGCAGAGAATACCCGTCACGCGCGCGCCGAGTTTTTCCAACTCTCCCGCGAGGCAGCAATTCACCGGCATGTATTCGCCGAAGATCGCCCCCGCCCCGATCCCGGCGCCGCCGACGATGCCCGCGAGCCACCGCGCGGCAGCGTGCATTTCGCCGGACAGCTCGGCTGCCGGCGCCGCCGCCGAGCCGGTGGCGAAGAGGATGCGGCGCTTCACCACGGGGTAAAAATTCGCCCTGCCGCTCACGGCGGCGACGCCGATTTCGCCGACAGCACGCAGGCTGCGCCGGGTCGCCGGGCAGATGAATGCCTCCGTGAAAATTTCCAGATCGCGCTCGATGACGCTGTCGGTGGCATTGGAGATCATGGCCGTGATTTCCCGGCGCGGCACGGCGACATGCGCTGCCTTGAAGATTGCGTTTTGTTTTTCATGGCTCGGAAAAAATCAACTGACAGGCAATCCCAGCCGCCTGCGGAATGCGCGCTTCAGCCTCTCGAAAATGGACAGCTTCGGCACCGCGAGAGTGTCCGCGCGCTTCCGCGAATTGCCGCGCCCGCGATCCTGTCCGCCGCCGAGGAAGCGCCGCATCTTGCCCCACACCCGCCCCGCCTCGCGGCTCACTTTTGCGGCCAGACTGCGGCGCGGCTTGTTCTTCAGGTTGCAAAGTTCGAGCTGCATCGCGCGGTTTGCGCGCTCCGCGGCCACGGCGTTCAGCAGCGCGTATCGCAGCCAGTTTGGCAGCCTGCCGCTCGCCGCATCCAGCACCGCCATGTGCGCCGTGTAGTCCAGATCCTCCCAGCCGCGCGCGGATGTCTTTGCATCGAAAGTGACGAGCACCTCGGGGACGACGTCCACATTTGCGCCCTCCGCCGCGAGGCCCGCGAGGCAGCGCCAGATGCCCTCGCGATTCCGCAGGCTGCGCAGCCGAGCGGCGTCGAGCGCGACGAGGCCCGCGCGCACGATGAACACGCCCTCGCCGAACGCATTGAAAAAAATCCCGCCCTCGGAGCACGCACCCAGCGGTTCGAAAAGCTGCGGCTCCGGCGATGCCGCGCAGCCGGTGACACGCCCGCGGCACGCGAGCGCATCCGCGCCGGAATGCTCCATGCACAGCGCGAGACGTCGGACCGCGCCCGCATCGGGCAGCGCGCCTCCGCGCATCACCACGAGCAATTCATCCGCACCGCCAGCGGGGATCGCGGCTGCATCGCCCGCGATCATTTTCCACCCGCGCTCGGCGCAGCACCGTGCGGCATCCGCGCCCGCGCCACATTCGTCCGCACACGCGATGGTGGCGGAAAATCCGCGCCAGTCCTGCGCCGCGAGCGAGGCTAGGCTCGCATCGAGATCGGCGCCCGCCGCGCCCGCGACCACGAGCACATGCACGGGCCTCGCGGGAAATTCCGCACGGGCCGGCGCGGCGCGGCGCAATGCCGGGATCGTCTGCACGCTCAGCACCCTCCATAATTCGCGGCTGCGCTCCGAGCCGTACCGTTTCGCGAGCAGCGGGATGCGGTTCGCCAGCCCCGCGCGGAGCATCGCCGCGAGCGCATCCGCAGTGGGATCGAAGATCCGGTCCGTCCCCTCGAAAAGCTCGGGGATCCCGCCGCAGCGGCCCGCGACGATGTTCAGGCCGAGCTGGATGCACTCGATGATCGCGTAGGGCGAATTGTCCACGAGCGACGGGCACACCACCAGCGCGTCATTGTTCACGGAGAGAAATTCAATCGCCTGCCGGTGGCCGAAATCCGTCACGGCCTGAAGCGTGAAAAGTCCGCCGACCTCCGCACGCGCAAGCTCGATGCTGCGCGCGCCGTCGCCATCCGGCGTGTAGCCCGGCTTGCCGAGGAAGGTGACGCGGATCGGCCCGCCCAATCCGTCCGGCGCGGCGGCGAGCTTCCGCAGCGCGTCGAGGAAAATGAGGATGCCCTTCCGCACTTCGAGCCTGCCGAAAAAAATAATGTGCCTGTCCACGGGCCGGCTGCCCACCGGCTTCATGTCGGGATTGAAAAGCAGCGGCACCACCTGCTGGCCCGCGCGCACCGGGATGCGGTTCGCCGCGATCCAGTCGAGCATGTACTGGCTCGGGCTGAGGAGCACGTCGCAGTGCTCGATGGAGTAGCGCTCCATCCACTTTGACTCCAGCTCCGTGCGCCCGTTCTGCGGGAATGTCTGCATCGCCTGGTTGATCCAATCCCACGAGCTGTGGACGGTGCAGGTCAGCACCGTCTCCGCGAACGCCACACCGAGCCTCTTCGCCTGGAACGAGCGGCAGCCATTCCCGAGCATCTCCTGGAAATGGCACACGTCGAATTTCCGCTCGCGCAGCCATTCGTACACGAGCGACGAAGTGCGCGCGTAACACGTCGGCTCCCCCGCGCCGCTCCGGGCGTCCGCCGGCGTCGGCGGGATCCACACAAACTCGATCCCGCAATCCCTCCGGAACGCCTCGCGCCAGTGCGCCTCGTCGTGCAGTTCGATCTCACCCGTGTAGAGGAAAGTCACCTCGTGTCCCAGCTCGCGGCTCAGGAAAAGCGAAAGGTAGTAGCTGTGCGTGCCGACGCCTCCGTTTTTGTGCGGACCGACAATCTCGGGGCTGATGACACAGACGCGCGATTTGTCTTTGGATTGGTCGTTCATTGATGAATCCCGCATCGCAGATTCAGGCCGCAAGAGGGACGGTCGGAAGGAATCGGCAAGCGAGCGCGGACGATGGAAACCGCACCGATCCAGATCAAGTCCAAATTCCCCCCTATTTCATTGCAGCGGCAGCAGCGCGCTCCATAGGCTCGCAGCCTTGTTCATGCCGTCGAAAATGCCGAACGCGCACCGCGGCGCGAAGACTCTCCCGGTGCACAAACCCGGCGCGCGATGAACGTCCTCCACATCAGCACCTGCGACCTCCGCGGCGGCGCGGCGCGCTCCGCATGGCGACTGCACGAGGGACTCCGCGCAGCCGGCGCACACTCGCGCATGCTCGTGCAGGATCGCGCATCGGCGGATGAAAATGTCGCCGCCATTTCCGCAGCCGACAGCCCGGGCCGCGCAGACACGCGGCGCGTGCTCGAACGCATGGAGCGCCAGTGCATCCACCAGCGGCGGACGCCGATCTCGAACACCTATTTTTCCCTCCCCGCGCCCGACCTCGATCTCTCCGTACACCCGTGGGTGCAGGCCGCAGACATCATCAATCTGCACTGGGTCGCCGGGATGCTCGCGCCGCGCGGAGTCGCCGCGCTGCGTGCGCTGAAAAAGCCGATTGTCTGGACACTGCACGACCAGCGCGCCTTCACCGGCGGGTGCCACTTTTCCGCAGGCTGCCACGGCTACGAACGCGACTGCAACGTGTGCCCGCAGCTCACCGAGGATCCGAACGGCCTCACGCGCACCGTGCTCGCCGACGCGCTCGCCACGCTGCCCGGCTGCGACATCACCGTCGTGTGCCCGAGCCGCTGGCTCGCGGATTGCGCGCGGCGGAGCACCGTGTTTTCCGGCACGCGCGTCGAGGTGATCCCGTACGGCCTCGACACGCGCGTCTTCCACCCGCGCGAAAAGGCGGAGGCCCGCGCCGCGCTCGATCTCGATCCGGATGCCGTCGTCTTTCTCTTCGGCGCAGACCGTTGCAGCGAGCAGCGCAAGGGCTTCGGAAAAATGGCGGAGGCCATCCGCGCCGCGCTCGACGACGTGGAATTCCGCGAGGGCGTCCACAGCGGGCGCATCGCATTCGTCAGCTTCGGCGAGGTTGGCCGTCAGTTTGCGGAACTCCCCGTGCCCATCCGCTGCCTCGAGCGCGTGGACTCCGACGCCACGCTCGCCACGATCTACAGCGCCGCCGACGTGCTGCTTTTCACCTCGCTGGAGGACAACCTGCCCAATGTGCTCTTCGAGGCAATGTGCTGCGGAACGCCCGCGCTCGCATTCGACATCGGCGGCGTGCCGGACATCGTCACACACGAAAATACCGGCCTGCTCGTGCCGCCCGGCGACTGCGAAAATTTCGCCGCCGCGATGCGAAGGCTCGCCGGCGATCGCGCGCTGCGCGAGGAACTGCACCGCAACTGCGCGGAGAGCGTCCCCGCGAATTTCGAACTCGGCCTCCAAGCCTCGCGCTATCTCGCGCTCTACCGCTCGCTCGCCACCGGCGGCAACGCGACGCCGGCAGCCGCACTTCCCGCGACCGCGCCCGTGCTTGGATTCGGCGCACGGTTCGCGAATCTGTTCGCGCGCTTCGCATTTCAGTCCGAGCGGAAATGGCTGCGCAAACTGCGCGCATGGCGCGCATGCAAAAGTACCGCGGCGAAACAATGACGGGCACCAGCGACAACTCCGCGCGGCTCCCCGTGGGCGTGCTCATCCCGACGCGTGACGCGATGCAATTTTTGCGCCAGCACCTCGACGCGATGCAGCCGTGGCTCGCCACCGTGGACGAGATCGTCGTCGTGGACGGCTTTTCAAAGGACGGCACGATCGGCTTTCTGCGCGAGCATCTCCGCCATCCGCGCGTGCGATTTTATCTCCACCCGCCGGGACTCTACGCCTCGTGGAATTTCGGCCTCCGCCAGCTTCGCACCGAATTCGCATACGTCTCCACCATCGGCGACACGATCACCGCGGACGGCCTCCGCACACTCCTCGCGACTGCGAAGAAATTCGCGAGCGACGCCGTCATCAGCCCGCCGAGATTCATCAGCACGGACGGCAAGCCCTCCGACGATCGCTGGCCGATCCACGACTGGATCGAAAACGAACGCATCACCGCCGACGCGGAACTGCCCGGCGTGCGCGCATTCCTCCTCAGCGCGGCGAATGCACCGCGCGGCATCCTCGGCAGTTCCGCGGGCAATCTCTACCGCACCGCAACGCTGTGCGCGCGTCCGTTCCCGACCGAGTTCGGCCACGCGGGCGACACCGCATGGGCGCTTGCGAACGCGCTCGAAACTCGGCTCGCTGTGTGCCCCGAAGCGATGTCCACCTTCCTCGTCCACGCGACCCAGCACATGCGCCCGTCCGACGACGGCCCGCCACTGCGCGACCAGTTGCTCGCGCTCGCTGTTGAAAAAGCGGGGCACTTCGCCAGCCCCGCGGTCGTGCAGTGGCTCGCGGATTTTCAAAATGCGATCCGTGGCTCCGCCGACGCGGACCGGCGGTACCGCGCGATGAGGCACCCGATGCTCCCGTGGTTCCTCCGCGCCTCGACCCGCGCGGGCCGTGCGGAAAAACACACGCGCCGCGCCGCACTCCGCGAAATCGCCGCGCAGGCACGCCGCATCCCGTGAGCAAGCCGCTGCCCGTCGGAATCCTCATCCCCACGCGCAACGCCGCCGCGCTGTGGCGCGATCATCTTCCGCAGCTCCAGCAGGTGATCGAAGTCGCCGAGGAGGTCGTCGTCGTGGACAGCGAATCAAACGACGGCACCGTCGAGATGTTCCGCTCCGCGCTGCGGCATCCGCGGCTGCGATTTTTCGCGCGGCCGCCGGGGCTCTACGCGTCATGGAATTTCGGCCTCGCGCAGATCGGCGCGCGCCATTCCTACATCGCCACCGCGGGCGACACGACCACGCCCGCCGGCCTCCGCCGCCTCTGCGATCTCGCGACGCAGTTCGACGCCGACGTGATGCTCAGCGTGCCCGGCTTTGTGGACGACGCCGGCGCAGCGCAGCCGAAAAAACGCTGGCCGATCCACGACTTGCTCGACGATCTGAAAATCTCCGCGCCCGCCGCGCTCACGCGTTCGCAGGGCTTCATCGCCTGCGTGCTTCAGGGCGCATCGGGCATCATGGGCAGCTCCGCGAGCAATCTTTACCGCACGATCGTCATGCAGGCGCGGCCGTTCGCGACGGACTTCGGCCACATCGGCGACACCGCGTGGGGCACCGCAAATTCGATCGGCGTGCGCTTCGCCGTCACACCCGAAGTGTGCGCGAGCTTCGTCCTCCACGAAAAGGTGCGCCCCATTTCCATCGTTGAGCAAATCGGCATCGAGGACAGGCTGCTCGCCATCGCGCGCCGCGCGCTGCAGGAAGCGCTCGCCTCCGGCGCGGTGCCGCCCGATGCCGCCGCGTTGGAAAAAGTATTCGACCATTTCGCCGCGCTGCGCGGCTCCTTCCGTCCGGCGAAGGACGCCTACGACACGGCCCGCAAACGAAACCCGCTCTGGATCCTCCAACCCTCCGTCTGGCGCGCACGCCGCGAACGCAACCGGATCCGCCGCGCACTGCGCGCGCTGTGGCACGACACGCTGCGCGACGTCTGCTTCTAGCCGCACCGCACCGACACACGATGCGCGTCCTCGCCCTCACTTTCGGAAATGCGGCACAGGCCAGCTCGTTCTACCGCATTTTTCAGTTCATCGCGCCGCTGCGCGAAGCCGGCATCGAACTCACCGCGGTGCCTGCGGATTCATTTTCGGAATGGTCGCGGCTCTCGGAATACGACGCCGTCATCGTGCAGAAAAAGCTGTTCTCCCTCGGAAAAGTCCGCCTGCTCCGGCGTCGCGCGAAGGCGCTCGTCTATGATGTGGACGACGCGATCTGGCATCCGCACGGCAGGCGGCATTCGTGGTTCACGACTCTGCGCGCGGGCCTGCGTCTGCGCGCGATCGTCCGCGCCGCGCACCTCACGCTCGCCGCAAACGAAGTGCTCGCCGCACACCTCCGCCCGCACGCGACGCGGCTCACCGTGCTGCCAATGGCGCTCGACGAAACCGCGTGGATGCCGCGTTCAAACGACGACGCGCACAACCCCGTGATCGGCTGGTCCGGCCATCCCGTGAACCTCCCGTATCTCGAAGCCATCGAACCCGCGCTGCTCGCCCTTCGCACGGAATTTCCAAATGCACGCCTCGCCGTTTTCTCTGGCCAGCCGCCACATTTCCGCGAAATGCCGTTCGACCTCATCCCCTTCCAAGCCGGCGCGGAACCGGAGGCGCTCCGCACTTTCGACATCGGTCTTCTTCCTCTGCCAGAGGGCGCATTCGCCGAGGGAAAATCGCCGATCAAAGGCCTTCAATACATGGCCTGCGGAATCCCCACCGTGCTCCCGCCGCGTGGTGCCGCGCACGCGATGTTCCGCGCAGGAGAGACCGCGCTTTTCGCGACAACTCCCGCCGAGTGGGCCGACGCGCTCGCAAAACTGCTGCGCGATCCCGCGCTCCGTCACCGCATGGGCGCGGAGGCACGGCGCGATTTTGAGAACCACCACACCGTGAGCGCCGCCGCCGCGCGGCTGAAAGATCTGCTGAAGTCGCTCGCCCCAGCGTAGCGCCGCTTGCAATCGCCCCGCCATCCGCCAATTCTCCGCGCGAAAACATGGAAACACTCGGCAGCCTGCTGGACAAACTCTCCATCGAAAACATCCGCCTCACCAAACTCGCCGAGCGCGGCGACGCGGAGTCGCTCGAATCCGTCCGGCGAAAACTTGAAAACCTGAAGTCCGAGATCAACGGCCACCTCGCGCTCGCAGTCGCCGGCGAGATCCCGATCGAGGAGCCGAAGCACAAATTCTACAAAGGCGAACGCCCCGCAGGCGACGTCTTCAACGCGATCGCCGACGCGATCTCGCGGCTCTTCGAGGCAAACATCACGCTCTGGAACCTCGAGGATCGCCGCCGCGACAAGTCGCTGCCCGATGCCGTGCGGCTCGCCGTGTGCGATGACGTCGCGACATGGAACCGTGTGCGCAACGACGCGATGGACGCCGTGAATCGGATGCTGAAGGACATGATCGCCGGCAAGTAGCGCCCGCGGTTTTTCAAACCCCCGCGGTCTCGCCGCGCAGCGTTGCCTCGGCCTCCAGTTCCGCGATGGCGGTCAGCACATCCTCCGTGGTCACGCGTTCGATCGGCCTTTCGTGGCGAGCATCTTCGGCTGCGATTTCGCCCCATTCACCGAGTGCCGTCAGCACGCGGCTCGGCGATTTCCACGGCCTCCATTGCCCCGCGGGCACGAGGCCGAAAAGCGCGACCGTCGGGCACTGGCACGCTGCGGCGAGATGCATCGCCGCCGTGTCCACCGTCACGAGCAGCCGCGCGGAATAGAGCAGGTGCGCGAGTTGCGCCCAAGTCAGCGCCGACTTTGTGCTGATTGCACCCGCGCCGATCGCGTCGGCGATCCGGACGCCCAGCGCGATCTCGTCCGCGGCAGGCCCGGTGTTCACCACGATCCGGCAGCCGCGCTTGGCAAGTTCGCGGCCCAGCGCGATCCATCGCTCCTCGGGCCACAGCTTTTCCGGCAGCCGCGAGCCGGGGTTGAGGACGACACATTTCTCCCCGGCCTGCGCTGCCAACTCCGACGCCTCCGCACGCGAGCGCTCGAAGCACAGCGGCGGCGGCGTGCCTGTGAGATCCAGCTCGTGCGCCACGGTGAGGAAATCCTTTTCGACGCGATGCATCCGCAGCCACCCGAAGTCCGACACGCGTCCGAACACTCGCTTCCAGAAAAAATTCAGCGGCAGCACGCCCGCATTTGTGCTGCGCACTTTCGCGCGGACGAGCGCGCAGATCCACCGCCCTCGATCGCCGTCGCTCAACTCGAATGCGAAATCGAACCGCTTCTTCCTCAGCTCGATGATCAGCCGGAAATCGTCGAGCCAGTTCAGACGTCCCCTGCGTTTCCCCTCGGGCGCGGCGGCGGTGAGCAGGCGATCGATCGCCGGGCAGCCCGCGAGGATTCCCTCGGTCCCCTTCCGCACGACGACCACGATTTCCGCATCGGGATACCGCGCGCGGATCGCGAGCACCGTCGGCGTGATCAGCAGCGCATCGCCGATGAGCTTGAGCTTGGTGAGGAGGATTCGCATCGGAAAAAGCGGCGGTCAGCGTGGATACGGCAGCAGCTTCACGCCGCTCGTGTCCACGTCGAGCGTCCACACGCGGCGGTCCTTGAAGTAGTCGAGCAACCGCGCGTTGTGCTCCGCGTCCATGTCGCGGGCCCAGACGATTTCCTGTCCGTCAATGTCCGCGCCATTTCGCGTCCAGTCGCGGTAGCCGAAGGTCGGCGTGTTCGCAATATTCGGCGCGTAACGGATGACGATGAGATGCCGCCCGCCTTCGCGGTGAAGCTGATCCATGATCTGCTGCCGCTGCATCCACCAGCCGTCGGGGAACTGCGCCGCGACCTCGCGCCCGGTCGCAATCACCGACAGCACGCAGAGGATCACCGAGCCGCGTGCGAGGAAAAGACCCACGGGTTTTCCATGCCAGCGCCATGTGCGCAGGAGCCTCATGCACTGCACGGCGGAAAAAAAGAACAGGCCGAAGACCGGCGCGGCGTAGTGGAAGAACGTCCAGTTCACGAGCAGCAGCGCCGCAAAAAACACTGCCGTGAGCGCGAGTGTGAAACGCATCCAGCCATCGCGCCGCAGCGCCAGTGGCAGCGCGATGAGCGAGATCGAGAGAAACCAGATCCGCATCTCGCCGCGGATGAGCCGCCACGTGCGCTCGATGATCCCGATCGCGAGGCCCGCAGGCGAACGCTGCTTTGCGTAGCCGCGATATTCCCAGCCGGTGTGAAAGTCGTGCATGTCCGCATGGTGATACACGGGCAGCGGCGGCGCGGTCTGCCAGATGAAAATCGGCGCGGCCATGTACTGCGCAGTGTGAATCTGGTACGGCATCCGCAGCGCGTTGCCGGTCACGCGCGAGTTGTAAAATCCCAGCCACGCCGCAGCGACACACAGCACGACCGCGCACGGCAGCACGACGCGGAGCGCGAGATCACACAGCGTGATCTTTTTCCGAATCGCCGACACTAGCAGCACGGTGCCGAGCAGCAGCGTGAGCACGCCGCCTTCGTACGGACGCGTGTAGAGCAGCACCGAAGTGCCCACTGCCATCGGCAGCGCGTCGCGGACGCGCGGCGTTTTCATCACGCGGCGAAAGCCGCCGATCGCCAGCGCGCCACCCGCGAGCGCGAGGCAGCCACCCCAGTATCGCTGGCTCCAGATGAGCACTTCGGGATGCACCGCCGCGAGCAAACCGCCGAGCAGCGCCCAGCGCGGTCGCGTCCATGCCATGAGCATCCACGTGATCGCCGCGCACGCGAGCGCGGCACCGAGCCACACGCCGACGATGGGATGCGCGATCATTTTTCCAAACGCGAGTATCAGCCCCTGGCCCGGCGGATATTTCGACGCGTACGTCGGCTGCTGCAGGACGTGGAATGTCTCAAAGTGCTCCCACATCGCGTGCGGCGGATTTGCGAGCCGTCCCTGCGTGAACGTGTCAGCCTCGAGGAGGTAGCTGAATTCGTCGTCCACCTTCGGCGGCGGCACGCCGATGATCGCGGTCATCGCGGCGACGATGCAAAATGCCGCGAGCCCCGCGAGCACCACCGCGAGCGCGCGGCGGCGCGCGATCCGCGCGAGCACACGCTCGATTGCGCGGAGGCACTTTGCCCCGCGGTGCGGTGCAAAAAATGCGGCGGCGACGAACAGCACGATGCCGAAGCCGTAGAAAAAAATCTCCGGCGCACTGCGGCCGAGGCCGGCGGCGAGCAGGAGAATTTGGAATGGCATCACGCTGCTTTGAATCAAACGGGGCGCGAGGTCAGTTGGAAAAAGTTACGGCACCGGCATCCCGAATCGCAGCGCACCCGGATGCGCACAGGAAAACGGGAGCGCACGCTTCCAGCGTGCCGCGCCCGGCATCCCTGCCGGACGCAGGGCGAGGGCGGTGGATGCGGCCAGCCTTGACGAAACAAAAAACACGGCAGACCCGCGACGCTCCAAATCTTTGCGGCAGGATGCCGCAAAGGACACGCTGGAAGCGTGTGCTCCCGTTTTTCCTTCGTGCTACGTGAGGCCTCAGTGAATCGGATGCCGGACTGAATCTGAAAGCAGCACTTTTTTCACAGTCGCATCAGTGCTCCGGCTAAGTACGGAGCACTCACTACAGGCGCGTGACAGTCTCGTGCAGATTCAGGATCGCGCGCGCCACGGCGGTGTAGGAGGCAAGATCCACGCGCGAGATTTCCGCGGGTGCGGGTGCGATGCCGACCTTGATGATCTCGCTGCCCGCGTCGGCATTCTGTTCGAGCGCGGCGCGCTGGCGCTCGAGGAGGCCGCGCAGTGCGGCGATCTCCACGGGCTTCGCGGCGCGGCCGGTGGCTTCGCGCCAGGCCCACGCGATGCGCGTGTCGGGCGTCGCGCCGCCTTCCTTCAAAATGCGCGCGGCAAATGTGCGCGCGGCCTCGACGTATTCGGGATCGTTCAGCAGCACGAGGGCCTGCTGCGGGATGTTCGAGCGCACGCGGTCGGCGGCACACTCTTCGCGCGTCGGCGCGTCAAATGCCATCATCGCGGGGTGCGGGTAGCTGCGCTGCCACCACGTGTAGAGGCCGCGGCGCCACTGGTTTTCGCCCGTGTCATTCGCCCACTCGCGCGCCGGAAAATTCAAGTTCTCCCAGTAGCCGGCGGGTTGGTAGGGCTTCACGCTCGGGCCGCCGATTTTCTGCACGATGAGGCCGGAGATGCTGAGCGCGTTGTCGCGGACGAATTCCGCATCGAGCCGCCAGCGGCTGGCGCGCGCGAGTTCGCGATTGTCGGGATCGCGCGCGAGGAGTTCCTTCGGCGCGATGCTCGACTGCGCGTACGTGCCGCTCGTGACCATGAGCTTCACTAGGTGCTTCACGTCCCAGCCGGAGTCCATGAATTCGACCGCGAGCCAGTCGAGCATCGGCTGGTGCGCGGGCACCTCGCCCTGCGTGCCGAGATCCTCGAGCGTCTTCGCGAGGCCGGTGCCGTAAAATTGTTTCCACAGCCGGTTCACGACGACACGCGCGGTGAGCGGATTCCCGCGCGACACGAGCCACTTCGCGAGGTCGAGGCGGGAAAGGCGCGCGCCTTCCGCCGGCTTCGGTGCGCCGGGCAGGAATGCGGGCGTCGCGGGCTGCACGACCTCACCCTTGTCGCTCATCCAGTCGCCGCGCGGCAAAATTCGCACGGTGCGAAACTCGGGCGCAGTGCTCACGCTCACGAGCGTCTTCGGCAGCGGGTCGGCGAGTTTTTTCCGCTCCGCCTCGGCGGCGTCGAGTGCCTGGCGCGCAGGCGCGAGCAGCTGGTGATTTTGCTGCACGTAGTCGGCGACTGCCTTCGCCTGCTTCGCGTTGCGCTTTGGCTTTTCGATCGCGAGCGCTGCGGCGGCGTCCTTCGGGATGCCGTGATCCTTTGGCTTCGCGGTGATGCGTTCGCGGAGTTCGGCCTCCCAAGCCGGCAGCCCCGCCTCGGCCTCCTTCACGCGAGCGGCGAGGTCTGCGCGTTTCTTCGCCAGCACGTCATCGAGCGCGCTCAGCTTCGCGATCGTCGCATCGTCGGCGATCGTCATGCCCTCCTCGCGTCTGCCGATGGCGCCCTCCTTGATGTCCGCGAAAAATGCGCCGAGCGAGTAGAAATCACGCGCGGTGACCGGGTCGTATTTGTGGTCGTGGCATTCGCAGCACATGAAGGTCTGCGCGAGCCATGTCGTGCCGATGCTCTTCACGCGATCGGTCACGGACTTTGCCTCGTACTGCCTCGCCTGCGCGCCGCCTTCCTCGGTCGTGAGCGTGAGCCGGTTGTAGCCGCTCGCGACCTTTTGCGCGACCGTCGCGCCGGGCAGCAGATCGCCCGCGACCTGCTCGGTGGTGAACTGATCAAATCGCATGTTCGAGTTGAACGCGCGGATGACGTAGTCGCGGTACGGCCAGACGTTGCGCGGATTGTCCGAGTGGTAGCCGGTCGTGTCGGCGTACCGCACGAGGTCGAGCCACCACACAGCCATGCGTTCGCCGTACTGCGGCGAGGCGAGCAGGCGGTCGGAAAGTTGAGCGATGAGAGTTGAGAGTTGGGAGGAGTCGCCCGCGCACGCATTCCAGTCCTTCACGAAAGAATCCACCTCCGCCTGCCTCGGCGGGAGGCCGGTGAGATCGAGATGGAGCCTGCGGCAGAGCGTCGCAGGGTCGGCGGCGGGCGATGATGAGAGGCCGAGTTCCAGGTGGCGCGCGGCGACGAAGGCATCAATTGGATTTTGAGTTTTGAATTGATTCGGGCCTCCGCCCTCACCCTTCGGGCTGCCTTCGGCAGTCTGTCTCGCTCCGCTCGGCTTTGAATTTTGAATTGCCGGCACCGGCGGCTTTTGCGCGGGCACGTAGGCCCAGTGCGGCTCGTATTCCGCGCCCTGCTCGATCCATTTTTTGATCACCTCGCGCTCGCGCGCGGTGAGCTGGCGGTGCTCCTTGCGCGGCGGCATCGCATCGTCGTCGTCCTTCGTCACGATGCGCTTCCACACCTCGCTCGCGTCCGGCTTTCCGGGGACGATGGGAAAAATGTCGTCAATCTTCGCGAGCGCCGCGTCGCGAACGTCGAGCCGCAGGTCGGCCTTGCGCGTGTTCTTGTCGAAGCCGTGGCAGCGGAAACACGTGTCGGCGAGGATGGGCCGCACGTCGCGGTTGTAGGCGACCTTCGCCGGGATCGGCGCGTCGGCGGCGACGGCGAATGAGACGAGGAGGGGGAAAAGGAGGGCGCGCTTCACGAGGCTGAATCTTTCCGATGTCACGCGGGAGCGCAAGGCGGGCGGGTGTTTTTGATGCGACTCCCCTGCGTCGCGGCCGTGGTGCGCTTGCCAGTCGCGCGCGGGGCGTGCTACGTTTCGCGCCATGAGCACGATCCTCGTAGCCGACGAGACGGGCACTTTGCATCGGCTGGTGATGCGCTTCGATGAGGAGCAAGGAACGCCCCATGAAAACTACCCCCGACGAACACCGCAGCCTTCGTGCAGCCTCCGTGCAGTTTGAAAGTGCGCGGGGCGACAAGGACGCGAATTTTCGCAAGATGGAAACGTTCGCCGCACATGCGGCGGCGCAGGGGGTGAAGCTGCTCGTGTTTCCCGAGTGCTGCGTCACGGGCTACTGGTTCATCCGCAATCTCACGGTGCCGCAGCTCGCGGCGCTCGCGGAGCCGATTCCGGACGGGCCGAGCACGCGGCGGCTGGTCGATCTCGCGCGCAGGCACGGCATCACGATCGGCGCGGGATGGGTAGAGGCCAGCAGCGGCGGTGTGTTTTACAACAGCTACGTCGTCGCGCTGCCGGACGGCACGATCCACCGGCATCGCAAGCTGCACGCCTTTGAGCACACAAGCATCCGCAGCGGGACGGAATATACGGTGTTCGATCTGCCGGGCGGCTTTCGCGCGGGCGTGCTGATTTGCTACGACTGCAACCTCATCGAGAACGTCCGCATCACCGCGCTGCGCGGGGCGGAGGTGATCATCGCGCCGCACCAGACCGGCGCGGTGCGCAGCAAAAACCCGAACCTCATGGGCATGATCGATCGCCGGCTGTGGGAAAATCGCCGCGCCGATCCCGAGGCGATCGAGCGCGAATTCCGCAGCGACAAGGGCCGCGGCTGGCTCATGCGCTGGCTGCCGAGCCGTGCGCACGACAACGGTGTGTTCCTGATTTTCAGCAATGGCGTGGGTGTGGATGACGACGAGATCCGCACGGGCAACGCGATGATCCTCGACCCGTACGGCCGCATCCTCGCCGAGACGTGCGTGGCCGACGACGCGATGGTGATCGCCGACCTCGATTCACGCCTGCTCACGGATGCCACCGGCCACAAATGGATCTGCGCCCGCCGCCCGGAACTCTACACGCCGCTCACGGTGCCGACGGGAATGGAGTGCGATGTGCGCAAGCTGAAGTTCGAGGAGTGACCGCAGCTCACAGAGCGTTGGACGCAGACATTTTGAACCGCAGATGAACGCGGATGAACGCAGATACTTTTTTCCGCTCTTCATCTGCGGAAATCCGCGTTCATCTGCGGTTCAATTCCCGCAATCCGCTCCCAGACTGTGCTTCTTTTCTGGCCCCGATCTTGCGACACTGCCCGGCACCGATGTCCAATTTCGCATTCCTCTCCCTCGGCAAACTCCACCTCGTGCAGGACGGCAAGGTGTCCGAAGTCATCAGCCATTTTGGGGATCGCATCCGCGAGCGCGCGCTGGAGATGGAGCGTCGGCACGCATGGAAAACGCAGGGCGCAGGCGCGCGCTTCATGGGCATGTGGGCGGCGCAGGCGCCGGGGAATTCGGCGGCGGACATGCAGATTTCCATCACCGCCCTCGCGCCGGGTGCGGAGAAGGGCGAGATGCTCTACACGCTGGAGACGACCGACATCTGCGGGCTGCTGCATCTGAAAAGTTTCGGCGAGGAGGAAAACCGGCTGTGGCACAGCAACGAGACGCGCATCCGCGAACTCGCGCGGCATCCGACAGAGCCGCGCATCGCGTGCTCCGTGTGGGAGCCGGATGGCACTGCGAATCTCGGCGTGATGACCGCCGAGGGCTCGCGTCTGCGCGAGGTGACGGAAGGAGACTCGATGGATCTCGCACCGCGCTGGGTGCCGGGAAAAAAGGAAGTGCTCGTGTACCAGTCCGCCGGCCTCGGGCGGAACCGGCAGGGGCATCCCGTGACGTACGGCCCGTTCGAGATTCACGAACTCGATCTCGCGACCGGCGAACTCAGCACCGTCGCAGCAGACACGCGTTTCGATTTTCTCGCACCGCAGCGGGACGCGGAAGGACAGCTTTTCTGCATCCGCCGTCCGCATCGCGATCCGTTCCGCCGCCCGTGGTGGAAGTCGCTTCTCGATTTCATCCTCATCCCGTACCGCTTCCTCGTGGCGATCTTCCAGTTCTTCAATTTCTTCACCATGCGCTACACGGGCAAGCCGCTCTCGGAAGGCGGCAGCGCGGCGAAGGGCGCGGACCTGAAGCGCATGATGATCTTCGGCAATCTGATTGACGCCGAAAAGGAGATGCGCGCCGCGCCGAGGGAAGAAGCGCCCGACCTCGTGCCGAAGGACTGGGAACTCATCCACCGCCCCTCATCCGGCGGCGAACAAATCATCGCGCGCGGCGTGCTCTCGTACGACCTGCTGCCGGAGGGCGCGGTGCTGTATTCAAATGGCAGCGCGGTTTTCAAAATCACACGCGGCGGAAAACCGGAGCGTGTGCTGAAGCACAGCTTCATCGAGCGCATCATCGCCTGGGCCTAGCCGCTGCGCGGGACGGCGGGCTTCGCTCGCTGCGCGAAGACGAAGACGCAGAACAAGCCGCGGTGACGGCCGGATTTCACGGCTGACGCCGCGCAGAAAAACTCGACATCGCCCGTGCCCGGCGGCAGCGTTTCGTGCAGAAGGTCTGTTTCAAAAGAATCAGGAACTGACAACCCATGCCCCACGAAACACAGCGCGCGACAGGCAGCGAATCCGGAACGTGGAGCACAGCGGGGCGGAACAGGCCCGCAGCGACGAGCGTGGAGGAGCTTCGCAGCCAGCACGCGGAGATGGAGCGGTTCTTCGACATGGCGCTGGACATGATCTGCGTCGTGGGCACGGACGGGTATTTCAAAAAGCTGAACGCGGCGTGGGAGAAGACGCTCGGCTTCACGAAGGCGGAGCTTTTCGCGCGGCCACTCATGGAATTCGTCCACCCGGATGACCATGCGGTCTCGATGGCAGAATTGCAAAAAGTGCGGCGGGGGGTGGATGTCGTCTCCTTCGAGAACCGCCTCCTGCACCGCGATGGCTCGCACCGCTGGCTGTCGTGGAAGGCGCCGGCGATTCCGCCGGGACAGGATTTCATGTACGCGACCGCGCGCGATGTGACGGAGAACAAGCGCGCGGAGGAGGAGCTGCGCGGGAGCCAGACACGGCTGAAGCTGGCGCTGGACGCGGCGGAGATCGGCGACTGGGAGCTGAATCTCGAAACAGAGACAGCGAGCCGCTCGCCGAAGCACGACCAGATTTTCGGCTACGACGAGACGCAGCAGGAATGGACGTATGCGACATTTCTCGCGCACGTCCACCCGGAGGATCGCGAGCGTGTGGACGGGAAATTCCGGGAGTGCGTGGCCAGCGGCGGAAATTCGTATTTTGAGTGCCGCATCATCCGCAGCGACGGGGCCGAGCGCCACATCTGGGTGCGGGGCAGCGTCTATCCCGACGAGGCCGGCCGCTCCATGCGGATGCTCGGCATGGTGCGCGACATCACGGACCGCAAGCTCGCCGAGGAAAGCGTGGCGCGGCTCGGTGCGGAGGCCATCCAGCGCGCAGCCCAGCTCGAGGCGGCGAACAAGGAGATGGAGGCATTTTCCTACTCGGTCTCGCACGACCTGCGTGCGCCGCTGCGCCATGTGCAGGGCTACGTGGAGCTGCTGAAAAAGGCCGCCGGCGACCAGCTCCCGGAAAAGGCGGCGCGATACCTCGACGTCATCGCCGACGCTGGCCGGCAGATGGGGCAGCTCATTGATGACCTGCTGGCATTTTCCCGCATCGGCCGCACGGAGATGCAGCGCAGCACCGTGAACCTCGACGAACTCGTGCAGGGATGCCTGCTGTCGCTCGAATCCCAGATCCGCGACCGGAACATCCTGTGGCGGATCGCACCGCTGCCCGCCGTCACCGGCGACCGCGCGCTGCTGCGGCAGGCCTTTGCAAACCTCATCGGCAACTCGGTGAAATACACCGGGCCGCGCGAACGGCCAGAGATCGAAATCGGCATCGGCCCGCGCGAAGCCGGCTACGTGACCCTCTTCATCAGGGACAATGGCGTGGGGTTCGACATGCAGTTTGCGGACAAGCTTTTCGGCGTCTTCCAGCGGCTGCACACCACCTCGGAATTTGAGGGCACCGGCATCGGCCTCGCGAACGTCCGCCGCATCATCACCCGGCACGGAGGCCGCATCTGGCCCGAGGCCGAGGTGGGCAAAGGCGCCACATTTTTCTTTACCCTTGAGGAAGCCATGGCCGCCCCGCACGATGCGGCCGAACTATGAACATGATGACCCACGTTCGCCGCATCCTCCTCGTGGAGGACAGCCCGCAGGACGCGGAACTGACGCGCGAGGCATTGATCGAAAACAACGTGACCAACGGCCTGGATCACGTGAGCGACGGGGCAGCCGCGCTCGACTACCTCCATTGCCGCGGCGCCTACGCAAACCGTGAGAACGGCAACCCGACGCTCATCCTGCTCGATCTCAAGATGCCGAAAATGGACGGCACCGAAGTGCTCCGGCAGATCAAGGGCGACCCGAAGCTCAGGACGATCCCGGTGATCGTGATGACATCCTCGCGCGAAGGCCCCGACATCAGCCACTGCTATGAACTCGGCGTGAACGCCTTCGTCGTGAAGCCCTTGGCATTCGGCGAATTCGCCGAGGCGGTGAAGACCATCGGCGTCTTCTGGGTGATGCTGAACGAGCCGCCCGCGCCGATGCCCGCAGCGCAGTCCTGAACGGAAAACGCGCAAACCGCGCGGAGGATTGATCTCGCCGCACTTGTCATTGGCGAATGGTGGCGCTTCCCGCGATGCCATTCACCGCACGGTGCATCCGCGATGCGGAGAACTTTTGTATTCCTCAACCCAAATGTTTTTTTGTATGTCCGCAGAATGGCCAAGACTTACACCTCCACGATTCAGATCCGCTGCTGGAAACATCACAAGTGCGTGGGCTGCGAGGGCAGCTATGCGTATGAGTTTGTCCGGAAAGTCTCGGGCACGGGAGGGACCGAGGAAAAGGCGTCCAAGGCAGCAAATGCGAACGCGCAAAAGGCCATCGCGAACGACACTGACCTCCACCCCTGCCCCACCTGCGGCCTCTATCAGCCCGACATGATCGGCCAGCGTCGCGCGCAGCGTGCGTGGCTTGTGTTCTGGTGCGCTCTGCTGGCTTTCGGCGTGAGCCTCATCCTGGCCGCGGCATACACGGTGCAGATTGACACCCTGACGTGGGTGATCGTCGGGATCTGCGCATTTGCGGCGGCAGCCCTCTGGAAAATCAACCTCTGGAATCCGAACAGCAATGTTTCCTCCAACGTCACACGCGCTGCAGGGAATGAGGCCGCGGGCAAGCTCCTGCACCAGCCCGGCGACGCCTCGCGCCCGGTGAAGCATCTGGCGACGCCGGCGAAGTCCGCCTTTCACAAAGTGACGCTCCTGCTGGTGCTGGCCGCAGTGGTTCTCGCGGCGATGCCCGAAGTCGTGCGCGCATCGCGGGGCTGGCCGATCAATTCCGCCGCCTACCCGCCCGTGGCCGGCCCCGGCGATCAGATCCGGATCTACATGGACGGCAAAATCGAGAGCATCAAAGGCTACTGGAACGGGAAGGCCGACGCCCGCATCCGCGAGGGAACCCACACTCACTCCGCTACGACCGAGACCAACCAGAACTCCTGGAGCTCGACCATCTACGCAAAATCGAGCGAGAAATCGAGCAGCTCCACGCCCTGGGTCGCCGTCACATTGCCGAAAGAGTCGGGCCTCGTCGGCAAGGCGGTGAATTGCGACATCAAGCTCGACGTGCAATTCCCGCGCTCGCAGGGGACGGGCACTTATGAGGTCACAGCGAAGAGCATGGAGCGCACCGTGGAGCTGAACCTCGCCCCTGTCGGCGCAGGTGCCAGCTACACTTCGATGTGGTGGGAATACACGCTGGCCGGCATGGGCCTCTTGCTGGTGTGCTCGATTCTGCTCGTCCGGATCGCGCGCTCGCTCCAGCGGCAGGCGCATCCCACGAAGGTCTTCACCGACGACGGCGGCGCAAACAAATAGCGCGGCGCATCGCGCGCCCTTCGGGCCGATCAGGGCTCCCACATTTTCGCACAGCCAGAAAGCGGCAGCAGGGGAGTTGCCCGCTGCTTGGGACAGCATGTTCGCCTTTGCCAAGTCCCGATGGGCATCCAAATCCGGAACGCGCCTGCGACGAGCCGAACTGGGAATCATGAAAACGGCCGTGCCCTGGCTTGGGCCGCTCTAGCTAATGGGCAATCTCATCGAGCTACCACGCCGCACCGAGGCGCTTCACGGACTGCTCGATATCCACGTCGGCCTTGATGCCCCTTCGCTGAACTGATCCGCACAAACGGCTGGTTCAGCGTGGGTGTCAAGTTGACGACAAAAGGGATCCGTGCAATGCGCGGGTTCCTTTTTTAGCTATCAGAGGTAAAGACTGCGAACACCGACAGCGAGAGCGCTCGGCTGCGCATGAAGAACCGAACTGTCGGGTGGCGTGGTTACAAATGGAGTGTATTCGGGCAGCATTGTTGTCAGCAGTGCTTTGAGGCTGTCTGAGTCCGATGGGCCTTCCTTTAGCGCGCGGTACAGTTCCATCAGGAATGCATCGGCGAAACTGTGGTGGAGCGGTGTTGAGAGCAGCCGTGCGATTTTCGGGTGCGGCGTCGCACTTACGCTTTCGCCACCGTGGCTGAGTTCCTCGTAGAGTTTCTCGCCGGGACGCAGCCCGGTGAACTTGATCTCGATATCCTTGTGCGGGACGAGGCCGCTGAGTGTGATCATCTGGAGTGCGAGATCGAAAATTCGCACCGGCTTGCCCATATCGAGGACGAAAATGTCGGCGCCCCTGCCGAATGCGGAACTCTGGAGAACCAGTGAGACGGCTTCCGGAATCGTCATGAAATAGCGCGTGATCTCGGGATGGGTGACTGTCACCGGTCCTCCCGCCGCGATCTGCTGTTTGAATGTCGGCACGACGCTCCCGGATGAGCCGAGGACATTGCCGAACCGGACGGCCATGAATTTTGTGCTTGAAGACCGCGTCGCGAGAGACTGGGTGTACATCTCCGCAAGCCGCTTGGTCGCGCCCATCACATTGGTCGGGTTCACGGCCTTGTCGGTGGAGACGAGGACGAATCGCTCCACGGCGTGCTCGATGGCGAGGTCGGCTAGCAGCGCAGTCCCGAAGACATTGTTGCGGATGGCTTCCCCGGGCTGGAATTCCATCATCGGGACATGTTTGTGCGCGGCCGCGTGGAATATGACGTGGGGTCGGAAGCGCTGGAAAATCTCCAGCATCTGGTTGCGCTGTGTGACATCACCGACGACTGGAAGCAATGTGGCGGAACCGTTTTGACCGCGCAGTTCCTGCTCGATCACGAAAAGTTGCGGCTCCGAACGCTCAACAAGGATCAGAGCGGAGGGACCGAACGATAGAATCTGACGGCACAGTTCGCTGCCGATGCTTCCGCCGGCGCCTGTGACCATGACGGTGTGGCCCTCGATGACTTCCCGCACGGCGTCACCTTTGATTTCCACCGGGGCGCGGCCGAGCAGGTCGTGAATCTCGACGGGCCGGAGACTGCTCACGCTCACACGGCCGGTCGCCAGTTGATCCACGGAAGGCACCGTCCGGCACGGAAGTCCGGCCTCGCGCGTAAGGATCAAGATTTCGCGAATGCGCTTCGCTGGAGCGGACGGCATGGCGATGATGACCTCGTCGAGATTAAGCTTGGCCTTGAATTCGGCGAGGTGCTCCGGGATGCCTGCGATGGCGACGCCGTGGATGCTGCAACTGGCGCTGCGGTGGTCATCGAAGAATGCGACGGGCAACAAAGCGAGCCACGGCTTCGCCAGGAGATCCTTTGCGAGTGCGGCGCCACAATCGCCCGCGCCAACGATACCCACACGGCGCGGCTTTACGGCCGTTCGTCCACCATTTGCGAACGCAATCTGCCGGATGTGCCGGAAGCTCAGGCGCAGTCCGCTGAGCGCCAGCGTGCTTAGGAGATAGTGCATGAGAAGGACGCCCTTCGGCGGCGCGAATTCGGTCCCAAGAGTCAATCGGATCGCACCGAGCGCGAACACGGCCGTCGTGCATGAGAGCATGAGTCGCCTCAGATCGGGTATGCTGAAGTAGCTGAGCAGCCCATCGAACTGATGAAAGCAGAACATGCACAGGAGATGCACGCCCACCGTGGCCATGCAGACCGGAAGCAGACTCGGGCGGATCCACGCGGGGATATCAAAGTCGAACCGCAACAGATACGCGAAGATGACGCTCAGTCCGAGAACGAGTGCATAGGTGATGGCAAGGCCGATCAGGCGGATCGGCCGATCCCTCAGGATGCGTTGCAGGATGGGACGGCCGAATGCCCGAATCATAAGCAGGGGGCCGCAAGGCTTCGCGGCGTTTCGAGTATCAGTGCGCAGATCCGATTCAGGTCATCGGTTGAAAGGCTCGAGCCGCTCGGGAGGCAAAGGCCGCGCTCGAACAGTCCTTCCGAAACAGCCCCGCCGCGCACGCGGCTGCTGGCGAAGACCGGCTGCAAATGGAGCGGCTTCCAGAGGGGACGCGACTCGATATTGTGCGCGGTGAGCGCCAGACGCACGTCCTCCCGCGTGGCTCCGAATCTTTCCGGATCGATCGTGATGCATGTCAGCCAGTAGTTAGGCTCGCTGTCGGGCCTAATCGGCATAAAACTAATGCCGGGCACGTCGCCGAGTGCCGCCCGATAGGATTGGAAGTTATTCCGGCGCGCAGCGATTCGCTGCGGCAGCACCGATAGCTGTCCACGCCCGATGCCGGCCAGGACGTTGCTCATGCGGTAATTAAAGCCGATCGCCGAGTGCTGGTAATGAGGCGCGGGATCGCGCGCCTGTGTGGCAAGGAAGCGCGCCCGCTCGATCATGCCGGCGTCTTTGGAGACGAGCATCCCGCCGCCAGAGGTGGTGATGATCTTATTGCCGTTGAATGAGAACACCGCGAAGTGCCCCTGCTGTCCGACGGGCGCCCCGCGATAAGTCGCTCCCAGCGCTTCCGCGGAATCCTGAATGACCGGCACGGCATACTTGGCGCAGGCCTCGAGGATCGGCGCATAGTCTGCGCTTTGGCCATAAAGATCGACGACGATGACGGCGCGGGGAAGCTGACCGCGGGCTGCGCAGGCGTCGAGTTCCTCGGCGAGGAGCCCTGCGTCCATGTTCCAACTCGTGCTTTCCGAGTCTATGAAAACGGGCGTCGCACCTTCATAGGCGATCGGGTTCGCGCTGGCGCTGAAGGTGAAGGTCGAGCACAGCACTTCGTCACCACGCTGCAATCCGACCAGGCGCAAGGCAAGGTGCAGGGCGGCCGTGCCTGACGAAAGCGCCGCCGCGTGCGGCACACCGGTATAGGCTGCGAGCTCGCGTTCAAAGGCGTCCACATGCGGCCCGAGCGGCGCGATCCAATTGGACGCAAACGCCTCTTTGACTAACTCCAACTCCACGCCATCCATGTGGGGCGGCGACAGATAGATTCGCGTATTCATGATTTGTTGATTCTGGCCGGCACCCCGACTGCCACGACGTGCTCCGGAAGATTCCCGATGACTGCGGCACCAGCTCCGACGGTGGTCCACGCTCCGACATTGACTTGCGGGATCAGCGAACTGCCGATGCCAATCAAAGCTCCTTCGCCAATCTGCACGCCACCGGCCAGATGCGCTCCGGGCGCGATGTGTGCGAAATCGCCGACCACGCAGTCATGGCTGATGGTCGCGCCGGTATTGACGATGACGTGCTCGCCGATCACGACATCCGGCTGAATGATCGCGCCGGCAAACACCACGGTGCCTTGTCCGAGCTTGGCCGAAGGAGCGACCCAGGCCACGGGATGGACAATCGTTTCCCAGCGGAAGCTCAGACTCCGGGCGCGATCCTTTCGCCGGCCATTGTTTCCGATCGCGATGATCGCGCCATTCCCGCATTTTTCATCGAGGGCGGAAACTTCAACCCCGAGCACGTCGCTCCCCCATTTTTCCGGATCATCGTCCACCGCGAGCACCTCCCGCCCGCAGGCGTTTACCGTGCTGATGACTTCTTTCGCGTGTCCGCCAGCACCGATGACGATCACCTTGTTTTCCTCGCTCGTGTTGCCGGCCTCCAAAGTCTCGCAAGCCATTTCCTGCCCAGGCCGGCATGCTTCGACTGCACGAGGCTCGCTGGCCGGAATCGTGGAATCGCGATATGCCGGGAAGAAATCTGACGGCGGCGATTCGATTCCGAGCGCTTGGTTCGCGAGCTTCCGGCGATCGCACAGTTCGCGATAAATCTCCGGCAGAACGATCCATCGCCACGTCGCAAAGTCGTGCCGCCGGTCGGAGAATCCCGCCTTGAAGTGGAACAGCGAATCCTCTCTCGACCCGACGCCCCCGCCGAGATGAAGGGTGTGCGCTCCCTTCTCCTTTGCCCACTGCCGGACCGTATCGAACATCAGCCCGGTCGGTGAGAGCTTCAAAAACTCGTCCCGCGTGCCTCCGAGGTGGTACTGCACGATGCCATCGCAGATCGTGAACAAACCGCCCGCCGCGATTCGCTCCCCGGACATCGCCACGAACAACTGCAATTTGTCTCCGAGCCCATCAGCCAATGCGGTGAAATAACTTGCATCGAAGAAATAGGAGCGCTGCGCGTTCACGCGGCGCATTGTCTCGTGATAGATTTCCACGAACTCGGGCAGATTCTTTTTTTCCCCGTCCCGGAGGCAGAGGGTGCCTTCGCGCCGGAGCCGGTTGATCCGCCAGCGACAGGTGGGGGCAAATTGCGCCCACTGCGACTCGGCCGATAGCGTCAGGTCAATCGCGACCGTGTGTCCGTTCGGACGGAACTCGCCGATAGCGGCGAGGAGTTCGCGCTGCGGGATGAGAGGATGCAGCCGCGAAAACGCCGCGATCACGCGTCGCTCCGCCAAAGCGTCCGCGATGGTTGCGTGAAAGCCGCGCACGATGGCTTCCGGCACGTGCGCGTGCGACGCGAGCGGCCCCGCGTAGCCATACACCGAGGTGGCATCCTGCCAGCCGTGCGGGTCGTTTTCATCCACTGGGCGCAGGAGCAGCGGCAGAGAGAGGGTGTAGCCGGCTTGTTCGTGGACGACGAGCAGCGCCGATCCTTCGCCGCGCTGCTCGGCCAGCGCGTGGTAGCCGGGCGGAAAATAGAAATCGTGCTGCACCGCGCGCTCGATCACGCGCTGCCACTCGCCGGCCTGCCGGGTGGTGAGCACCCGCGTTGTGGATTCGGAGACGACTTCGACACGCGGCTGCACGGGCGCGGTGGGACAGCGATACGCCGGGAAATAATCCCCGGAAATCGGATCGAGCCCGATCGCGTGGTTCCAGTGTCCCTTGCTGGCGCAGATTTCTTCGTAAGCAGCCGCATCCACGATCCAGCGCCAGGTGCAGAAGCGGTGCGTGCGCTTGGAGAAGCCCGACTTGTATTGGAAGACCGAGTCGCGCTGTGCGCCGACGCCGCCGCCGAGATGGAAGACCCGCGCGCCGGCCTGCGCCGCCCAGCGCCGCTCGGTGTCCACGACGAGACGATCGGGGGAGAATTTGAGAAACTCGTCGCGCGTGCCGCCGAGGTGATCCTGCACGATGCCGCCGCACATCGTGCTGAGCGTCGCCGCCGCGACCCGCCCGTCACACAGCGCGACGAAGAGCTGCGCCGTGTCGCCGAGTTCGCGCGTGAGCAGCTCGAAGTAACGCTGATCGAAATGATACGAGCCCTGCGCGCCGACCCGCCGCATCGTCTCGAGATAAATCTCCGTGAACTCGGCGAGGTAACGCTTCTCGCGATCGTGGAACCCGATGAAGCCGCGCTCGCGCAGCTTCCGCAGGGCGGCCCGGCAGCTCTTGTTATGCTGCGCCGCCTGCTCCTCCTCGCTGAGCGTGAGATCAATCGAGAGCGTCTCGCCGCACGCCTTCCACTCGCCGATGCCGGCGATCAGGTCGTGCTGCGCGATGAGCGGGTGCATCCGTGAGAAAACGGCGACGACGCGTTTCGCGCGCAGCGCCTCGCTCAGCGCGGATTGGAAATTTCGCACGACGACTTCCGGCACGCGCTCGTGCGAAGCGACCGGACCGGCGTAGCCATACACCGAGGTCGCGTCCTGCCAGCCGTCGGATTCGGCTTCGTCCACCGGCCGGAGCAAGACCGGCAGCGCGATGGTGTATTCGCCTTCGCGCCATGTGAAGAGATGCGCCGTCCCCTCGCCGCGCTGCTCCGCGACGCGGTGATATTGCGGCAGATGATGGAAGTCGTGCTGCACGCAATGCGCGAGCACGTCGAGCCACTCGGCGGCGTTGTCGGTGGTGAGGATGCGCAGCGTTTTCATGCCGCCGGTTCCTCCTCGAGATACATTTCCTCCCAAAAGCGCAGCGCCACACCGGGACGCACGCGTGGCGCGCTCACCGGCTCGTTCAGCACGAGATCACGCAGCGCCATTTCGGGCTCGTTGTAGCCAAAGTGCGCGCGCATCGAGACGCCGCCGGAGAAGCGCGGATTGATCTCGAACGTCACCGGCCCGCGCTCGGTGAGCCGGAGCTGCACGTTGCACGGCCCCGCCGGGCCGAGCGCCGCGGCAACCGCGCGCGCCTGCGCCTCGACGACTTCGTTTTTCAAGATGCGCGCCTTGTAAGTGTCGCCCGCGACGATGTGCCGGCGGTGATAGCAAATCGAGCCGGCCTGCGTGCCGTCCTTCAGCGTATAGACCTCGACGCTGTATTCCTCCTCATCCGGCAGCAGGTATTCCTGCACGACCATCTCGACGCCGAGCCCGCGCGCCACTTCGATCTGTTTCCACGAGCCGAGCGTCATGAGGCCGCGCGCGCCAGTGCCGCGGCACGGCTTCGCGATGAGCGGGAAGCCGCATTGCTCGACGAGCTGCTCGACTTCCGCGGTCGCGCCCAGCTTTGCGTAGCGCGGGAAGTTCAGACCTTCGCGTTCGAGGAAGCGGCACGTCTCCCATTTGTCCAGCGCCACGCGGAGCACGTCCGGCGAACTGCCGACGACGATCGCGCCGAGGTCGGCGGCGTTCGTCGCGAGGAGCTCGAGCTCTTTTTCCGAGCCGGGAAAAATCAGCCGCACATTTTCGCCCGCGCAGATGCGGCGCATCCCGGCGAGATAGGCGTCGGCCTTCCCGCAGTGCGGCAGGAGAAAATCGCGGTCCACCCATTTCAGCCCCACGGAGAGTTCGTCGCGGTCGGTGCCGAGGATCCGGCACGGCACGGCCGACATGCGCAGCGCCTTGATCAGCGCCTGGCCGACGGTGTCGCCGACTCCGGTGACGAGAACGGTGATGGGATCTCGCGTCGTGCTCATGGGTTCATGCATCGGCTTCGCACTGTTCGCCCCGGAAACGCTTCGACGTTGTGAAGCCCGGTTGATTGACTCCCTCGCGCCTGAGGACCGTCCAGAAGGTGCGCACGAGGATCTTGAAATCGAGCCAGCGCGACTGGTGATCCACGTACCAGGCATCGAGCCGGAATTTCTGCGGCCAGCTCGCAGCATTGCGACCGTTGACCTGCGCCCAGCCGGTGATTCCGGGCAGCACGTCGTGCCGGCGCATCTGCTCCGCGGAATAAAGCGGCAGGTAATCCATCAGCAAAGGCCGCGGGCCGACGAGGCTCATCTCGCCCCTGAGCACGTTGAGCAGCTCGGGCAATTCATCGAGGCTCGTGCTGCGCAGCCATTTTCCAAAACGCGTGAGCCGCTGTGCGTCGGGCAGCAGCTTCCCGTCTTCATCCCGCGCGGTGGTCATCGTGCGGAATTTGTAAATCGTGAACGGACGGCCATGCAGGCCGGGCCGCTGCTGGCGGAAGACGACTGGCCGGCCGTGCATCAGCGCGACCAGCAGGGCGATCACTGCAATCAGCGGCAGCAGCAGCAGCGCGAGCGGCAGGGAGATCGCGATATCAAAGGCGCGCTTGCTCCACGGAATCTCGCGGTGCTCCTCGCGTGCGGCGATCAGCAGGAGGATGTCGCGGCTGACCGACTGCGCGACTTCCTCCGCGCTCGCTTCGGCGTTCACGATGCGGAAGCGCCCGCTCGTCTGTGCCAGTTCGCGATACGCCGTGCGCTGGCGGCCGAGCATCTCGACCGGCAGCTCCGGCTTGCGGGCGTGGATGACGTCCGGATTGGCCTCGAGCACGAACGTGGCATCCGCGCGCGGCATGAGCCTGCGGAGGACGCCCGCGAGCCGCGCGACGCCCTGCACGAGATAGCGCCGCTGATCCACAAGCAGGTCGTCGAAGTTGCGGTCGAACACCACGAGCCCGCCGCGATGCGTGACCGGCACAATCCGCGCGAACCACCCGAGCCACCAGTCGGCGAAGTAATAGAGGATCTTCGCCCAGCTCACCGCGACGCTGCGCGGCGCGCGATCGTGCGGCGCCGGGTTGGTCGCGACCTTGATCCGGCCGAAAACGTCGGGCCGGAACTTGAAGACGCGCTGCTGGCTGAAGCACGGGCCCAGCGTCGCGCGGAGGTTTTCGATGAGCGCCGACTTGCCCGCGCCGTCGGGCCCGAGCAGCGCGATGTGCAATCCGCTCGGGCGCAATGCGCGCCGTGCGAGCCGGCACACCTCGCCAGCGAACATTCCAAACTCGAAGCGTGCGCGAGGGCGGAGGGTCTCCCATTTTTCGAAATCGCCGCAATCCCCGTCGCCGAAAACTTCGCGGAACCGCCGCGCCGCGCCGTTCGGATCGCTCTCCCGCAGCGTGCGCAGCCGTGGCAGCACATCGGCGAGCGGGCGGTTTTTGACGAGCGTCTTCGTGAGCAGGCAGATGAATTCCGACGCCGGCGACGGGACGAAGAAACCGCTCGCGTCGCGAGTGCGCCCGTCGAGCAGCGCCGTGTCGCGAATGAGCAGCCGGCCGCTGCGCGTGTAGTGCGAGCAGACATCGAACGCAACGTGCTCGGCTGGGTTCTCCGGGTTGATCGCCACGCTGTAAAATGAGCGCACCTCGTGCTGCCACGTCTGCGCGACCACCCAGCCGAGAGAGCGCGCGACGCGCGCGAGCAGCGGCGGGATTTCGCGCAGCACCGCGTCAGGGACAGCAAAGTCAATGTCGCTGCCGATGCCGAGGATCGCCCAGGCGATCCCGCGCCGATCGAGCTCGGCGAAGAACGCCACGACGATTGGCACGTCGGACAGCGTTGGTTTGCCACGCTGGAGATCCCTTTTCATCGCGGGGCTCGCGGCTGTCAGAACATGTTCCATTGGTGAGCACCTTTCCCGGCGACGTGCTGCGCGAGAGCCCGCGCGGAATAGGTCGTGCCGGAGACGAAGCGGCAGACCGGGCCAAACGAGCGCGCGCCCGGCGCGCCGAGAAAATGCAAGCCCGCCACGGATGACTCGAAGCCCCGCGTGAGCTGTGGGTAGCCATCCACGATGTGCATTTCTTTCAGCAGCTCCGGGGGGAGGAATGGATAGCGGCTCACGTCCACGCGATAGCCCGTGGCGAGCATCACATGGTCCACCTGGCGTTCGCTGCCATCGTCGAGTTTGAGGGCGACCTGTTCGCCCGAAGCCGTGGCCGCGGTGACCTGCTGGCTGGTCCTGATCGGCACGGTGCGGAGACGGGGCACCAGCCAACCCGAGCCAGCGGGACGGATGGATCGATAAGCCACCCACTCCTGCGTCTCACGAGGGAGCAGACGGAACAGCGCGGGCGTCGCCACGATCCAGTTCAGGCCGGGCGGGCCGACGTCGGTGGGCGGGTAAAAGACACGCCGCAACGGATTCGCATGGCTCCGCAGCCATCTCCCCTTCCGGGTTTGGTCGAGCCAGTTGATCCGCGGTTGCCGTGCGATGACTTCCACCTCCGCTCCAGTTTCGTGCAGCAATGCGGCCGACTCCAGCGCACTCTGCCCGCCACCCACGACGACGACTTTCTTTCCCCGGAAGCCGTCCAACTTCCGATGCGCCGAAGTATGGGAAACCAGTTCGGCAGGGAAGTCGTCGAACACCGGCGGCCGGCGCGAGAATTTTGCGATCCCGGCGGCCACGACGACCCGCTGCGCATGGAACGATTCGCCGTCATCCAGCAGCAGACGAAAACCCTGCCCGGCGCGCTCAATGCGTACGACGCGGCGCGAATCAAGATCGGGCACGGTCTGCTGTTGGAACCAGCGTCCGTAGTCCACGAAGTCCGCGAGCGGAACCGGCTGCGGAATCCGCCGGCCTGCGGCCGCCGCGAAGCCGTCCATCGTCAGCGCACGGTGCGGATCGGAAATATGGCATGCCTCCCAAATGGATCGCACGATCATGCCCTCCGGCATTTGCTTCGTCCAAAATTCCATGGCCTCGCCAAACACGTGCGTCTCGATTTTTGCTGCGCGCAAGTGGGCTGCTGCGGCGAGGCCATACGGCCCCGCTCCGATGATGGCGACCTGGCACCCGGGCCGGCTGTTCGCGCGCGGTGGGCGGGCGCAGCTTGCAGATATTGGTGCGTTCATGTTTTTTTTGTGCAGCGGTTTGAAGTCATCACGACGAAGCGGTCGCATCTGGAGGCGGTGACCTCGGGAGCGACCCGCAACCAGTGCGGATCGGCCTCCCGGCCGTCCGCCCACGCGACCAAGGCCGCAGGGAAATTGGCGCCGGCTATGTGCGAAAATGGATAGCCGCCGCCCATCCTTGGGTTGAGATCGATAAAGCAAGCCTCGTTCCCGCTCACAAATACGTCGCAGTCCATCATGCCGATGTGTCCGAGCTTTTCCCCGAGCAGGCGGCCCAGCATTTCCAGCCGGTGGTCGGCTACGGTCACGGCGCGATCGGTTTGCCCGGCCCACATCCGGAGCTTGCGTTTGATGAAGGTGCAGACGTGGCGTCCATTGAGATCGTTGACCACGTCCATCCCGTATTCACTCCCGGCAAGGCGCTCCTGGATGAGAATGCAGCGCTCCGGATCGGTGGCGCTGATGTATGCGAGGAGACTGCGGGCGATGTGCTTTCCAGTCAGGCGAAACGCCAGCTCAAGTTCTTCGTCGTCCTCGGCCATCTGCATGCCGATCGAGCTGACTCCCCATCGGGGTTTGACCACCACGGGGAACGAGATCTCTCCACTCGCGAGGGCCTCGCGTGCCGCCTTCAGCGAAAGAAACGTCCGTGGTGCAGCCAGGCCGCAGGATTCGAGAAAGCGGGCGGTCTCCAGTTTGTCATGGCATTTCGCGATGACCTCCGGGGACGAAACCATCGGCAGCGTGCCAATATTCGCAAAGCGCGCCCGATGCTCCGCCAGCAGGGGCAGCTCCGTCTCGATCGCCGGAATCACCAAGCGGACGCGGTGTTCCTCGCAGATTGCCAGAAGCGCATCAATGTAGCCCGGCTCGCTCACGGCGGGCACGAGCAATGCCTCATCCGCTTCCTGCAAGGCCGGAGCCTCGGCACTCGCATCGCACGCGAGCACCCGGCCCGCGTGGCCCACCGCGGCTTTGAAAGCGGTGACGACGTGGCTGCGGCGACCGGCGCAGGTGAGGAGGACATTCATCGGCAGTGCATCTCCAAAGATTGAAGATGATCGGACGCTCCCGCCGACACCGGTGGCTTGCTTTCGTAAATGGCGACCTTGCCTTCAACGCAAGGCAGTTCGTGTTTCCGCGTGAGCCAATCCTGCCACGCGATTTCTTTTTCAAAAAACTTGTCCGCACGGACGTAGATGATCGTCAGCTTGCGCGGCGCGGCGGCCAGCGAGGCGCGGATGTTGGCGCATACTTTGGCCAGCACTTCGCCGTCGAACGGATTGAAAAAAAACAGCACCGTGGCATCGGGCGGAATCGCCCACGCGGTGGCATCGGCGAGGATCAACTCGACGTCCTGGCACTTCAGCCCGCGCCGCGCAGTCCGCAGATTTTCGCGCCCGATGTCCGTGAGCTTCCGCGAAAACTCGACGCCCATCACCCGCCGGAACGGCAGCTCCGCAGCCAGCAGAACGATCCGGCCCATGCCCGCACCGATGTCCACAAACACATCCTCGCCGGGGCGGATGTCCACATGCTGCATCGCTTCGTGAAAGGTTTCATAGTCGGTCGCCACATACCAGTGGTTGCGGAGGTCGGTGATGCCGAGTTCGTCCGCCGTCATCTCACGCGCCGTGGATACGCCGCGCCGCCGGTCTTCCGTAAGCGAACGGCCCAGCGATGCGATCCGCGCGCGCACCAGCCGCAGCGTGCTGGCCACGCCTTCCGTCCTGAGTCGCTTGATGATGTTGCGCAGGCGCACGATCATTTCACGCCCTCCACGGCTACGCTCTGGCCCGAAGTTTGGAGGGAGGTTTCGTAAATCCGCGTCTGCTCCGCAACGAAGCGGGTGCGGGCAAAGCGCTCTCGTCCTTCGAGGGCGCGGGCGGCCATCTCGCGTCGGGTCGCAGGCTCGTTCGCGAGTTTGGCCATCGCGTTGGCAAGGTTCTCGTCCGTGCAGTCCCGCAGCACCCATCCGTCCACGCCGTCGCGCACCACTTCACGGGATCCGCGTGCGTCGCGCGTGATCGCCGGCAGGCCGACCGCCAGCGCTTCCATGAGACACACGGGCATCCCCTCGCGCTGACTCGGGAAGACCATCACGTCCGCCGCCGGGAGGAACCGTTCGACGTCGTTGCGGAAGCCCGCGTCGTGGACGAGCGGAGACGCCCGCAGCGCCTCCTCCTCGACCGCGGTGAGTCCGGTCGGATGCAAACGATCGCCTGATCCGACGAGCAGGAGCCGCACGGTGTTGTGTGTTTCAGCGACGCGGAAAAATGCCCGCACGGCCTGCCCGAAGCCTTTGAAATTCACGAAGCGGCCGACGAAGACGAAAACAACGTGGTCCGGCGCGAAGCCGAGTTCAGCGCGCCGCGCTTCGCGCTCACTCGGAGCGAGGGGCTGAAATTTTCCGATGTCACAGCCGACGCCGAAGCCCGGCAGTCTGCGAACAGCCGCTCGCGGCGCGGCCGCGGACAACCGCTCGCGGTCGTCGTCGGTCAGCACCCACGCGACATCGAAGCGCCGCGCCGCCCATGTCTCCATCAATCGGAGCAATGCGGATTTCCAACCGGTCATCGCGAGAAATGCGACTCCATGAAAGGTCGCGTGCGTCACCGGCCAGCGCGGCGTGCGCGCCAGCGCCGTGGTGAAAATCGCGGACGAGAAATGCACATGCACGAAGTCGGGCCGCAGTTTTTCGACGAGCCGATTCAGCGCGCGCGCCGCTCGCAGGTGAGCCGCTGGATTCATCCCGCGTGGGAACTTGATGCCGTGCAAATGCACGCCGTCTTCATTGACGGGGTCGCGCTCGTCCCACAGTTTTTTCGGGGAACAGGCGAGGTGAACTTCCGCTCCGTCCGCCACGAGGGAGCGGCACAGTTCGCGCAGAAAACTGGTGTAGCTGACAAGCGCTGGGATGACGATCAACAGGCGCATGGTCAGGCAACGTGCGATGGCTTGAGGCGCTCGGATTCTGAAGCGCGGGTGGCCGGTGCATTCAGGCAGGCGGCGTAAACGGCGTCAGTGGACTTCCACATCCGATCGAGCGTGAAGTGTTCATTTGCGCGCCGGAATCCCGCCGCGCCGAACTGTGCGCGAAGGTCGCGATCCGCGAGTTTCACGAGTGCGGCGGCGACCGATTCCGCAGAGCGAGGCTCCGCGAGAAAGCCCGTCTCGTGATCGGCGACGACCTCCGGAATCGCGCTGACGCGCGTCGCCACGACCGGGCGCCGTG
>JBBRYC010000008.1:0-103171 GCA_038238025.1 Chthoniobacterales bacterium | reverse complement strand
CCTGCCGTGCCGCGCGTCTCGCGTGGCACCCGGCGGACGTCTCTCGGCGTGCCCACGCACAAATACGTTCGAGTGTGTTCCGCGAGACGCGGAACACGGCAGGCGGGACGCCCGCGCTACCCGAGACACGCCTGTCCGCTGTCTGCGCGGTGAGTGAGATCGGAGGATTTCTTCTCATCTCCCGGAGAGGCTCTTCGCCTGGCGGATCATCCATTCGAGTTTCTGCGGGCGCGGATCCGCGCCGTAAATCGCAGGCACGCCGTTCACCAGCTTGAGCAGACGATCGCTCGTGACCTCCGTCGCGAACGGACTCCCCGCGAGCATCTCGGAAAATGCGGCGGCGGTCGCGGCAAGACGCAACGTGGAGCTGGATTCCTCCAGCGGTGCGGCGGGGCGTGTGAACGGCACGGGCCACTCGTGTTCGCGGTAATCGGAAGTGCCCGGCACTTTGAACCGCACCCTCACCGTCGCGAGATCGCCCTCACCGCGCGGGTTCACCTCGATGACGTAGAGCGCGTTGCCGGATTCCGCGGCGGCGAGTTCGGCGGCGTCCACGGTGTTGTCGCGGAACTGCTCCTTCGTGAGCTGATGCTTCGCGTAGCCGACCTGCCGATACGCGGTGACGCGCTTCGGATTGAACTCCACCTGCACCTTCACATCCGACGCCGCGACGCGCAGCGCACCGGCGAGCTGCCCGGCGAAATTCGTCGCGGCCTCCTCGGGCGTGTTGATGAATCCGTAGCGCCCGTCGCCGTTGCGCGAGAGCTGTTCGAGCATGTCGTCGTTCAGCCCCTCCCAGCCGATGCCGAAGCAATCGAGCGCGATGCCCTGCTTGCGATGCGCCTCCACCTTTTGCTTCAGCGCCGCGGGATCCACGTCGCCGAGATTCGCCGCGCCGTCGGTGAGGAGCACGACGTGATTGATGCTGCCGACCTGATAATGCCGCAGCGCCGTCTTGTATCCGAGGTCGAGCGCGGCGGCGAGATTCGTCCCGCCCTCCGGCGTGATTTCGCCGACGCGCGCCGTCGCCTCCGCGGCCTTGTCGCCCGCGACGCCGTCCGCCCAGAGGTGCGGCGTGCGGGCGAAAGTGACGATGCTCAGCTTGTCCTGCGGCTGGAGTTGCGCCGAGAGCTTGCGCAGCCCTTCGCGCACGATGCGCACGCGATCCGCGCGCTCCATCGAGCCGGAATTGTCGAGCAGCAGCACGACATTCAGCGGCTTCCCCGCCTGCCGTCCCGCCGCCGCAGTCTTCACGGAAAGCCGGAGCAAATCGCGATTCTGCGCGAACGGATACCGCGCTCGCTCCGACACAAACGCCAGCGGCGCACCCGGCGCAGCCTCCGGATCGCGGTAGTCGAAGGCATTGATGAACTCCTCACTGCGCAGCGTCGAAACATCCGGCATCGTCCCGCGCTCCAGACTCGCCGCCGCGAGCTTGAACGCCACGTCGCTGACATTCAGCGAAAACGTGGAGAACGCATTTTCACCCGTGCGAACTTCCGGCTGCGGCACGAGCGGATTCGGCGCGGGCTTGGGCGCGACGGGCTCGGGATCTTTCAATTTGCGCTGCTCCTCGATTTTCTTCTCCAGTGCTTTCGGCTCTGCCTGTGCAATCGGCTTCTCGTCCACAGCAGACTTCGCTTCGAGATCGCCGAGCTTTTCACGGACATCAGCCAAGGCGTCCGTGCCATTCTCACCGCCGGATTTTTTCTGCTCGGCAATTCCAAAATCCGTAGCCGCAACCAGAGATTCTTCCATGACGGCTTTCGGGGTAGTTTCCTGCGCGCCCTTTTTTGCGTCTGCCTTGCGATCTGCTCGCTGGACAGGCCGCGACGATTCCTTTTCCTCCTCCCACGCGGCAATGGCGCGGGTGGCGTCGTAGCCCGCGCGTGAGGAGCGCATCTTGAGGTTTGCCACTTCCTCCCGGCCTTTCTGCGCGGCTTGATTGTAGGGATCCTTGGCGAGGATTTCCTGGTATTTCCCGTCGGCGAGATCGTAGCGCCCGAGGTCGGTGTAGCCTTTCCCCTCGGTGAAGAGCTGCTTCACTTCCTCGACCTTCACCCGGTGCTGGGGCGTGATCTGCTTGTTGAAATATTTGGGCGCTTCGATCTGCGACAAGAGACGCTGGGCCTGTTTGGAGTCCGGGTTTTTCTTTAGCACTTCCTGCAAGGTCTCAACGGCGCTCGCGTAATAGCCTTCCGACACTCGCTGCTCGGCGAGTTTCATCCCGGCATCGGCGAGACCTTCCGCGGCGGCGTGGTGGCTGCTGGCCACGGCTGGAACGCCCGCGGGAATGTTCTCCGAGGCGTTCTTGTAGTGCGAAAATGCGGCCTCGTAATCCTTCTTCTCCAACGCCGTCCGCCCAGCCGCCGTCTCATTTTTCCCGGCTTCCTCGCGACTGATGCGACGTGCCATTTCGCGATTGGCCGCAGCCTCGGTGGATCTTCCGCCCAGTTCGGAATCGCCGTCAACCTTCCGCCTCAACGCATCCACGGCTTCGGAGATGGCTTTGTCGGAGACGGGCTTGGATTCCGCAGCGGGGTGAATTTCAATGTCGAAAGTCGTGCCTCCCTTGAGTTGTAAGGCGAGTGCGCGTTCGCGATCGCTCCTAACAGCGGGTGCGGAGTCCGGCGTATTCAGTTTGATCGTCTTGTCAGGGATGGAAAAAGACAGCCCTGCTTGGAAGTCGAATGAGTGCTCTGAAGGAGCGGGGATCGGCGTATCCAGTTTGAAAATGTCGCCGGATGCCACGTCGAGTTCGCGGTGGATCACCTTGTCCTTCGTCCGCGTGTTCCCCGAGATGTTCACGACGTCCGGAGAGGCATTCGGTGCGGCCGGCGTCGAACTTGCCGGGTTCCCTTTTGGCACACTCAGCGTGCCCAAATTCACCGCCGCTCCGCCGGTGAATGCGTTCGTCCCGTCCAGTTGCCACTCAGCCGTGCCGCCTTTGGTCACATCACCGGTGCCCTTGATGACCCCGGAAAATGCGGTGCTGTTGTTCGCACCGCCCGCAGAAATCGCGAGGGGGTCCGTCTGCGGCAAATCGAATCCCCGTGCGGTGTTGATGTTCACCTTCGCAGTGTCGTCATCGCTCCAGGATGCAATTAGCCCGACGATCTTCTCTCCTTCACGGTTCCGTTCCCCGTCGGATTTTTGGTCACCGGGCTTGCCCGACACCGTCTTTGTCGCCCTGCCACCTGCCATGAGTCGCGGGGTTAAAAAGTAAAGCTTTTCGCTCGTAAAGCCAGCCGTCTGATTTCCAGAAGGCGTCTGAATCGGGCTGCCGTAGTTCACGAATCCATCGAAGTTCGGCAAAGAATCCAGCACCAGTCCCAGCGAGGTCGTGGACGGATGGCCCGGATATTTCTGAAACTCGTCTTGTGTCGGCTGGGAACTCGACAAACCACCGCGATAGCCATCTGGCTCCGGAGCTACTCCCCGCTCGAAATATCCCTGCACCCGCGGCGTCTCCCAGAATGATCCGGCATAGTACGCGGGGTTGGCTTCCGCACGCTCCTTGTCTGGCTTGATTTTATGGACGTCGCCGAGTTTCGCCGACGCGTTGTCGGCATCGGTATCCGCAGCGCTGATGCGCAAAGTGCCACCGGTGACCGACGTTCCTCCCGTATAGCTGGAGGCATCCGAGAGCACGAGCGTCCCGTTGCCGTTCTTGGTCACGCCGCCGGTGCCAAGGACGCCTCCCGTCGTTTCCGGAAATTTGTTGGGATCGACGCGACCTGCCGTTCGGTCAGCGCTGATTTCCACGCCTTCGATCGCGTATGCTCCCTTTTGGTCGTTCTCCGACAGGCGCACAGGTGCAAGTGCGGGATCAGGCATCGGGGAATTCTTCACTTCGTCCGCGGACGCAATGCCTGCGCGAACGGGCGGCATGGCGGGCTGGTTCAGGTCGGAAAAAACCTCCGGCTGCGCTTTCCAATCAGACGCATTTCCCGCTAAGGCTCCGTCTGGAAAACGACCGATTCCGCTGTCGAAGTCGGCGGCCTTTCCGCCCTTCCCGCTGTTGTTCGTCGCATCGCCTGGTCCGGCAGGCAGGGCAGGTCCCCTCGCACCGTGCTCGTCGTTTCTTGCGTACGGATGCAGTTGCACTTTGGGCGCAGGTTCGGGATTCGCAACGGGATTGCCTGCCGTCAAACGCGGAGTGGCAAAATAGACACGCTCAGAAGTCGCAGAGACCACTCCATCCCGACTGGCCGGATCGGATTCTTGTTCGGAACCGCGCTCCGCGCGTTTCGCATCGGAAAATGGTTTCAGCTCCGACGGGATGTTCACTTTGCCGCCCGTCGAAAACGGTTCGGAAATTGCGTATCCACCCAACCTGCGTCCGGTCTCTCCAGCGCCTCCTGCCGAGGCTATCGGCATACTGAAGAGGTCCAGAACAGGAGCCTCAGGAGTGGCGCTGGGGAGGTAGAGGACTCCGCTTTTGCGTGATTCACCGGCGTCTGCGAATTTCGCCGCCACGTCGGGGCGCGGTGTTGCTGAAGGTGCTGCGGAGCCCTGCGGGAAGCTGGAGATCCTCGGGCGTCCGAACAAGTTTAGCTCCGGACTCCGGGAGTTTGCGGTTACGGCAAACTGACTTTTGTCAATTTGCGAATCCCTGGGGATCGTCCCCGGCTGCGATTTCCACGCACGGCCATTCGCGTCCTTGTCGGCGCCGGCCACTCCCCGACTCGGAGAGTTCGCCGTGGACGACGCCGATGACGCCGATTCCTTCGAGGAATAAAACCATTCATCCACTGAACTCTGCAAATGGTATGACCTCAGCGTTGCCTCCGAATCCGAGCGCGCCATGTCCTTGGCATCAGCCGTCCGCCCCTGCCACTCCTCCCGGTTCGAGAACCCGTCCGTGTCCGAATCAGAACTCAAGACCGCCCCGTGAGCGAAGCGTGTCCCCTTCCGCAGCGCGAAGCCGTTCACAAACATCGCCCCGCCGATCAGCGCCATCAGCGAAGCGGCGAGTCCGAGAGGCACGGCCCATTTCCATTCGCGCTTCGGCTTCACGATGACCGACGCTGGCGCTGCGGGCGTGCCGCCCTTGAAATGCGCGAACAGCCTCGCGCGCCGCCCGGCGGAAAGTTGCGCGGGCTGCGGCGGTGCGGAGGGCGCGGACTTTTCGTCGAAGGCGCTTGCCTCACGCACAAACCCGGCGGCGCGCTGAAGACGCGCGTGCAGTGCGGACAATTCTGCGTCGGCGGCGATTTGCGTTTGCAGAGCCGCAGCCTCGTCGGGCGACAGCTCGCCCATGAGCATGGCGGTGATGCGGATTTCGTTCTCCTCCCGTGGCGTGCGTGGTGATTCCGGGTTCATACTGGGAAAGAAGCTGGGTGAACTGCCGGGACAAGGTGCGCGGCAGGGGTGCGGCAAAAGTGGTGCCGACGATTCGTCGGCGAGGAGGCGCGAGAGCAGGAGCGATGTCCAAAGTCGCGCCGCGCACGAGTCTGGCATCGCGCCCCGCCGCACCCGCGAACACACCGGCACACGAGGCTGCACGAGGAAGCGCGCAGCAGGATTCCATGCTCCGCTCCAGCCCGGGCGCGCGGTGCCGACGAATCGTCGGCGCTACATTTTTGCCGCGCGCGGTTGCGTCGCAGATTCGCCCGTCCTCCGGTTTCTGTCCGATGTGCGAGGAGAAAAAATCGCGCGCTCATTTCGTGACCTCCGTTTTTTCGAGTTCGAGCGCCATCGCCTTCAGCGCGTGATGCAAAATGTAGCCCACATTTCCCACCGTGAGCCCGGTGCGTTCGGCGATTTCCTTGTACGAAAGATCCTCGTGGAAACGCAGCTCGATCAGTTCGCGGCTGCGCGCGTCGAGTGTCTCCAGCACGAGGCGCACGAGGCCGATGCCCTCCCAGCGCGCGATCTGTTCGTCGGGCATCGGCTGCGAATCGGCGGTGTCATTCGCAGGCGTATCCTCGGTCGCGCGATCGTCCACGAACACGATGCGGCTCGCGCGGCGCTGATGATCCACGGCGAGATTATGCACCGTGCGGTAGAGCCACGGCTGCGGCGTGCGGACCTGGTGGAATTGCGTGTGGAGTTTCATAAAGGCGTCCTGCACGACGTCCTCCGCGACCGCGAAATCGCCGACCAGCTTGCGGGCATACCCGAGCAGCGGCGACTCCAGAGCGGCGAAGACCTGCTCGATCGTCGCCCATTCCTGCGGGGATGCGCTGGCTTCCTCCGGCGCACTCATCGCCATATCGGGGGGTGTGGCGGAATCATGCACGGAGCATCACGCAGTCTGGGTTTCGTGGCGAGTCAGGAGACATCGTTCGGCCATGAGACGGATGGTGGCGGCGGTTTCTTAGAAAATGGTCGGGGCCGCGAATTGAGAAAGGCGGCCGCACCCGTAGCCGCGCTTGTAAAAGCGCGGGCTGATCGTCTGCCCTTTCGGCGCGGCACCCGGTGCGTAAAGTCAGCCCGCTCTTTTACACGCGCGGCTACGGGTAGCGTGCGCTCAGCCGCGCGCCGCGGATTTCTTCACCGCCTCGATGATCGCACGGTCATCGTCGCCCTTGTCGCGGACGAGTTGGAGAAACTGCGGCAGCGTCATCCCGCGCTCGCGGAGGAACGGCCTGTCGCCGGCGCAGCCGTACATGAGGTCGGGGTTCATCTCGCCGCGCAGCTTGATGCGCGCCTTGGCGATGAGCCGGGGCAGCCATGCAATGCCCTGCACCGTGGCGGACTTCGCGGGAAGTTCATCCATCGGCACAACGCGTCCGGTGGATTTTCCGTGCATCACGTTGAGAAAATATTCGCGGCGGATCGCGGTGACTCCGAGCACGGTCTCAAAGTCGAAATCGCCGCAGCCCAGGAAGTCATCCACAAAGTCGAACATCTCCTGCGCCGTGCAGCCGATGCCCGCGAGGAAGGCCGCATCCGTCGGTTCGAACATCGCCTTTGCGGAATTGCGTCCGGTCTTCCACGCCGCGATTCCGCGGTTCCACACGTTTTGAAATTCGGATTTCCAGTCGTCGCTCATTTGCGCGCGAGGATACGTGGCGATGAAATTCACGCAACTCTCCTCGGCAAGCGGAGTCACGCGTCTTGAAATCTTCCGTCTTTGTCGTGCTCCTGCTCCAGCTTCCGTCATCCGGGGCGAAGAGAGCAGGAGCAGGAGCAGGACAAAGAGTAAGATCTGCACTCCACCCGCTGCAGCACGCCGCCATTCCGGGCTTGTCGTCCCGGCGGCTCCTCACGCACAGACTCCGGCACCTGTCCGATGAAAGCCCTCTACGTCCACGCGCACTACGACGATTACGAATTCACCGCTGCCGGGACCTTCGAACTGTGGCGGCGAAAACTCGGGAGCGCATTCCAGCCGAAGGTGCTTGTGTGCACGGATGGCGCAGCCGGACATCATTTCCGGCCTCGCGGGGAAACCGCGCGCATCCGGCTCGATGAACAAATCGCGTCTGCAAATCTCGGCGGCTATGAATTCGAACTGCTCCGCCTCCCCGACGGCGAGGTGCCGCGCGAGGCCTGCCTGCAAGTGTCCATCCCACTGCTCGCCGCGCTGTGGAAGGCCATCCGCGACTTTGAGCCGGATTACCTTTTCTGCCCGCCGCTGCCGGGCGATCCGCTCGCGGGCGTCCACAATGATCACATCACCATCGCCGACGCCGTGCGGCGCGTCGCCTACATGATCAATGTCCCGCATGCCTTCACGCCCGAGTATCCCGCCGACGAGACCGCGTCGCGCCCGTGCAAGGTGCCCGTCATCGTGAATGTGTACGACGGCTACATGTCAGGCGCGAATTCCCACGACATCGCGGTGGACGTGGAGGACGCCTTTTCAAAAATCCGCGAACTCACCTGGTGCCACCAGTCGCAGGTCACCGAATGGCTCCCGTGGGTCGGCCGTCACCACATGGTCCCGCCGAAATCGGAAGCCGAGTGGTCGGAAATCCTGCGCGCCCGTTTCGATCGGAAGAATCGCGAACTCGGAATCCAGGGCGCCCACGCGGTCGAGGTCTTCCGCGTCACCTCGTGGGGCGTCGTCCCCACGCCCGGGCAGTTGCTCGCGGATTTCCCGCCGCTCATCGACAGCGCGTCGAACCTCGAATTCCTCGCCGCCCGGTTGAAACAGTGGCGTTGCGAGTAGGCTGCAGGGGAGCACCGTGCCTGTCAGGTTTCTTGCTAACGCAAGTGACGCGCGCAGTAATGGTGCATAGACAGCCAGCAGTGTCAAAATTCGAAGCGCAGGCAGGACGCCACAGAGTATGACTGAGGCATGCACCGAGGAGCACATATCCCGTGTTTCCCCGGTGACCTTCCGTGGTTCAAGATAGGGCGTTGCCCCCCCACCCGTCATCCTTGCCAAAACATCCACAATGGGAGATAGAAGCCTACCCCCCTGATGAAGTCGTGCGTCTGATTGCATAAAATGAGCCAGCGATATGGATATTCCCTTAATCATATTTTTCATCGCCCTTAGCTTGGCAGCAATATCGCTTGTTGGCATGGTAATGGTCAGCAAGACACACGGGACTGTGGACGAGTTTTGCAAGCAAGTTGGGAGGCGCCTGTTGAAGGTGCGGCACGCACCCATCATCCTCTCCATTGTGGCTTCTGTTTTGATTGGAATTTGCCTTTTTCCGGTTGCCAGGCATACAGAAGCAAAATTCCGCGCTCTTGAAGCCGGAGAGGTTTCAAGTATCAGCGTGCAGGCTGTGGAAAAGATGATTTATGAAATGTGGGGGGCTCGCGGTGCAGTCATGTTCATATGGATGCTTTGCATTGTCGTAACTCTGTTGCCTTTCATTGTCCTCCCTTCAGAAATCGCCAAAATTAAGGCCGGAAATTTCAATGCGGACAAACGTGCTGATTAGCACGACGCAGCGCGAGGGATAGACTGAACATTGGATTCATTTGGCCGCTCCTGACGCATAATCGGCATTTAGTCAAAGTTCTCACCTGACGCTATCCCGCTAATCAGTCCCTTGTTCTTATGCCCGTACGCGGGCGACTTCGCCCTGGCTGCGTCCACCGAGAACGAGCACAATGGCCTTTTCCTTGAACTCACGGCCGCATCGCCGAACGAACTTGCTGATTTCTCACATGGCTGTGTTTTCCTTCCCCTAAGCCCTGTCCGCAATTTCAAAGAAAAGCTCAGGATTTCCCTTCCCGGCTTGCACGGGAACGCGGCACGCAATCTTCTACATGCCGCATGGCGATGCCGTGATGCCGGGCAGCAGAAATGCACCGGCGGCTGCATTTGCCCGCATTCACTTCCGTCTTCACAAACCCTGACCCACACCCATGGCCACCGCCCAAGCCGCGACGAAGAAATCGTTTTTTAAGGAGCACATCCTTCCCGTGCTTTTCATCTTCCTGATTCCGGGATTCTCCGCGTGGTTCTTTGGCTTCGCGGAGGATCGGACGGACCGGGAGATTCTCCAGCAGATCGAGGGGGACGTGCGCTCGAGCAGCAGGCTGGATGCGGAGGCCAAGGCGCGGATCCTTGCGTTTCACCGCACGTTCCCCGTGTCGCGCGTGATGGCCTCGGAGTATCCGGAGCTTGTGCGGATGCAGCCGATGTTTGCCTCGGTGAAGACGACGTATGCGACCTTCCGGTGGATGAAGCGCGTCGCGTGGATCTGCCTCGTGACGATCGGGATCACGTTTTTGATCGTGGGGCTGAGCGTGGTGTTTTCGCTGCGCTCGCAGGCGGCGCAATATTCCGCGCGGCGAATCGGCGCGTGCCGCATCCCTTCGACACACATCCCACGCTGGGCAGCCGTCTCGCGCAGCTCGGCTTCGACGTGCGCGAGGCAGTGCGCGACACGGGAATCCAGCAGCCCGCGCACGACTCGTGGTATCACACGATCGCGACGGCACCGGCCATCGAGGAGCGGATGTGGGCCGAGCAGCAGAAGGCGCTGCAATCGTACCACAGCCAGGATCTCGCGTGGCGGCTGATGCCGAAGGACGAGGAGGATGAGGCAATTGTGCGCGCGCATTTTCCGCGCATCGTTTTCCGAAACAGGACGGGGGCGGAGGCGACGCTCGATTTCGACCGCATCCAGCTCCCGGAATGGAGCGCGCCGATTTTTTTCAAGGACATCGGCTTCGCGTCCGAGGAGGACGCGTGGAATTTGAAAAAGCGCCTCACGATCACGCACACGCCGCCCGGCATGGCGAAGGACGTGAAGGTGAAGTTTTACCCCGGTCCTTTCACGAGTGAAAAAGGCGCTCTGCTTATGCTCTTCGGCCACTATTACGGCAGGCACAAGACCGCCGAGGCGAGGAGCCGCGAGACGGCGTGATCCATTCGCGCCCGGAATCAAGTGCATGGTTGAGTCGCGGCACGGATTCGCCTATCGGTGCGCACCGATGAGCAAACCTGCCTGCCCGATGTGTGAAATGGACGACGTGCTCGAGCACCCCGGCCGCTGGGAATGCGCGACCTGCGGCCACGAGATCTCCTGCAAGGCGGATGGCATCGCTGTCGGCCTGAAAGCGTGCTTTGTGAAGAAGGCGTGAGGCCGGCGCTTCACTCGAAAACCGTGCGCAGCCTTCCCTCATTCCTCATCCTGCTCGGACTCGTGCTGCCCTTCGCTGGCTGCACGCCGTATTGCGCCGTGATGGTGACGCACACGCCCCAGCCGGTGAAGACGCAGGATGGCAGGCGCATCGCGCAGGAACTCGCGAAGAACCCGTCGCACCCGGAGTCCGCGCTCGGAAGCTGCCTGGACTCCGCAGCAGCCGCAGAGCGCCGCCTGCGCACCGCACCGGACGACACGCAGGCGCGCACGGACTACAATTTCGCACTGAGCCGCGTCTTCGGAATCATCCACGACGCGAAGCTGCAGCCTTGGAAAACGCCACTCCGCGTGAAGGGTCGCGAAGGCGAATGGCTGCTCACTTTCCGGAACGGCACGCACTCGGAATTCGAGCCCGGCAAGGTCGGCATCCTGCCTGCGGACCGGTATAAATTTTACGGCCTCTACATCCGCACGCGGACGCTGAAGGCCGGCCTCGGCGCACCGCTCGTGGTGACGGGGAACGAGAGGGATTTCAGGCAGACCGAGCGCTTCGCGCAGAGCAAACACGCGTACTATGGGTTGACGGGGCTGCTGCGCTTCGAGGGGCGCACCTGCGTGCTCACCACCGAGGATCCGCTCGCCACGGAGCGCGCCACGCTCGGCGGTCACACCTTCCCGCTCGCCGCGGATTTCACCGCGCCGCTCGCCCTCGCGCTCGCGGAGGAAAGGCCGTTCATCTTCGGCTGGGCTCAGATGCTGCGCCCGCAAAGATACGCGCACACCGCGCGCATCGCCCGTCTCCAGCCGTACGACCCGGCGAAGATTCCGGTCATCTGCGTGCATGGCCTCATGGATTCGCCGATGACGTGGGTGCCATTCCTCAACACGCTGCGCGGCGATGCCGCCATCCGGCAGCGCTACCAGTTTTGGTTCTACAGCTACCCGAGCGGCTATCCGTATCCGCACTCGGCGGCGCTCATGCGCGAGCACATGGACGCGATCAACCAGATGTATCCCGGCCACAAAAAGGAAGTGCTCATCGGCCACAGCATGGGCGGAATCCTCAGCCGCATCCTGATCACCGACAGCGGGATGAAACTCTGGAACGCCTACTTCCAGCAGCCGCCGGAGAAGCTCGCCGTCTCGCCCGAGACGCGGAAATTCCTCACCGACTCGCTCATCTTCCGCCATCGCCCGGAGGTCAGCCGCATCATCTTCATCTCCACGCCGCATCGCGGCAGCGAGTCGGCCATGGGCTGGCTCGGGACAGTCTCAAGGTGGCTCGTAAAAGCGCCCGACTTCCTCCGGCGAATGTACACCGAGACCCGCGTCCTCCCGCCGGAGGCGCGCATCGCCGGCCTCACGCCGAACAGCATCGAGACGCTCCGCCCGGACGACCACTTCATCCGGACCATCAATGCCATCCCGACCATGCCCGGCGTGCCCTACCACTCCGTCATGGGCGACCGCGGCAAGGGCGGGCACAAGGATCACACGAAGCCCATGAGCAACGACAGCTTCGTGCCCTACTGGAGCAGCCATCTCGACGGCGCGCAGAGCGAACTCATCGTCCCCTCCAAACACAGCGCGCACCAGAACGCCAAGGCCATCGAGGAAGTCCGCCGCATCCTGCGCGAGCACGGGCGGTAGGGATCGCAGTCCAGACTGCACGCCACAGTGTGTTTTGACATGCTGATGTCAGGAGGAGCAAACTGCACACGTTCCTCAACATCTCCCCTCCGCATGAAAACGCACCTTCGCTCGGTGTTCCTCACGTTGCTTGCGGTTGTCTTCGTCACAGGATGCGACAAGACCCCCTCTGGCACTCCGCCCCCCCAGGCCCCACCGCCGCGGATCAGGGCCGCAATTCCAACGGATCATTTGTTCGACTTTGAGACCGGATTCTCCGCACGCGATCTCACACACGGGAATGGTGTGTTCCAACTGACAGTGGCCCGGCGATGGAAGGGCACGGAGACAATGGAAATGTGCTTTGGCCGCGGCTGGGCCGACCAGAATGCTATCCGGCTGACACTGGTCAGCGAAAACATTCTCATCCTTTGGCGCGGCGGAGTCGGCTCGAACATCGCGCACAAAAATGGGGAGAGTGGTTTTCGAGGTGACGCTGACGAAACTTCCCGGAATGCCGATGCCGCGTTCATCTCAAAGGTGCTGCGCGCGCGAGGCCGCACCAATTCCCCGTCTCCCACCGCGGGGAGTTTTCCGAGACCAATGGTGGGCATCGTGCATTTCGCGAACTGGAGAAAGCAGAGAATGGGCCTGCCGAAGAGGCCGCCTGAAGACGCGCCCCGCTTTTGCACAAGGCGCGCAGGGAGGGAAAATTTGTCACAATGCCGCTTGACATTTCTGCGCCCGAAGCGCGGGCTTGCCGCAGTTCTATGCGTCGCAACCAGACAAACCGGACGAGGTGGAACGCGATGAAGGCTTTCGTGCTGGCTGCGATTTGCACGGTGCTGTGGAGCGCGTGCGACAAGCCGGGGCCGGGCCGCGGCGGCGCGAGCACAGAAAAAATTTCTCCTCCACCACCGAGCATCGTCGCGGCGCTGCCCGCCGATCACGAGGCTGCGAATGGAAGGCTGGTCGCGGCGGATCTCAGGCACGGATCGGGCGCGGAGATTCTCACGGTGCGCCGCTCGTGGGCGGGGACGGACACGTCGGACACACATTTCGGCGCGGGCTGGTCGGACATGAATTCCGTGCGCCTCACGCAGGTGGACAAGGACGTGGTGCTCATCTGGCGCGGGGGCGGCGGGTGGCGCACGGCCGTGCGGAATGGCGGGACATTCGCCGGGGACGATGGGGAAAAAATCGAGCGCACCGCGGACGGATGGATCGCGCGGATGCCGCACGGGCTCGTGCTGTCCTTCGACGCGGATGGACGGCTCATTTCGGAAAAACCGCAGACGGGCGCGGCGTGCATTTACGGTTACGACACGCGCGGGCGGCTCGTCTCCGTCGGCACGAGGCCGGACAATTCGCTCACGTATCAATACGGCGCGGACGGACGGCGCGTGGCGAGCGTCAGCGGGCCGGAGGGTCTCCACCTCGACTATCGCTACGATGAAAAAGGACGGCTCGCGGGCGTGACAAATTCGCGGAGGGTCAGGATCGAATACCGTTACGCGGATGACGGCACACTGGTCTCGGCGAAGGATCATTTCGGCAACGAGCTTGCCGTGACTGCGGCGGAGCGTCCGCGGCTCACGACGGCACCGGCGGTGCCGAGGATCGCGGCGGCGACGGAAACGGCGAAGCCAAAGTATGCGTTCGACGACAAGGGCCGCGTGAAGTCGGTAGCGAATGGCCCGGGGCCGAAATCCTACGAATATGACGACGCCGGGCGCATGTCGGTGGTGACGACGCCAGCGGGTCGTGCGGGCTGCACCTACGACGCCTTCGGGCGTGTCGCGGTGTCGCAGCAGCCGGACGGAACGGCGGCGCATTTTAAGTACAACAACCTCGATCTGCCGACGCTGATCGCGAAGTCGGACGGCACCGCCGAAAAATTTCTCTACGACGAATACGGGCGGCTGCTCCGCGACGAGCGCTCGGCGGGCGACTGGGTGGAATTTTCCTACGATGCCGCCGGGCGCATCGAGACACAGCGATCCGCCCCGGCGATCGAGGAGCGCTACACTTACGACCATGCGGATCGCATCGTCCGCATCAAATACTCCGGCGGGCGTGAGGTGACGTTCGACTACACTCCCTCGGGCCGCCTGCAGAGCGAAACGTGGTCGTCCGGCGAGACGCGGAGCTGGCACTACGATGCCGACGGGGCGCTGGTGGAATTTGTGGACGCGAACGGACTGCGGACGGCGTATTTTTACGACGCGCAGGGACGGCGCACGGCGCAGGAGGACAGCATCCACGGCAAGGTGTCCGTGAGCCATCCGTCCGCGAGCGTGACGGGCATCGAGAGCGCGGCGCTTGGCCGTTCGAGCAGCGAGAGCACCGCGCTGGGGCAGCCGCTGACGAGCACGGGGCCGGACGGGCGCAGGACTGTCTTCCGATACGACGCGGGCGGGCGGCTGCAGAGCGTGATTCCGCCGAGCGGCTTCGCGTGGCGGTACGAGCATGACGCGGAGCAGCGGCTTGCGGCGATCCTCTCGCCGGGCGGGATGAAAACGCAGATCGCACGCGATGCGGCGGGGCGGCCCCTCACGGTCACGCGCGGAGGCATGGCGTGGCGGCAGTATCGCTACGATGCGGCGGGACGGCTGCTGCAGGAATTTTCGGCGGCGGGTCCGGCGGCGACCCACAAATACGGCGCGGGCGGCGGAAGGATCGAGAGCGAGTTGCCCGGCGGCAAGGTCGCGTATGCGGCGGATGCAAACGGCCTGCACACGACGCTCAAGTCCGAGAGCTGGCAGATCGAGGAATACTTCCACGGCGACGGCACGCTCGCGCGGCGCATTTACGAGCCGGCGAAGATGGATCTGAAACTGCCGCGCGACGCGCATGGGCGGCCCGCGGGCGTCGAGCTGAACGAACTGAAAAGCGCCTACATTTACAACGCCCGCGGCCAGGTCTCGCGGATCGATCTTCCCGGCGGCGCGGCGATCACGCTGGCATACGACGAGGCGGGACGGGCGACTGCGCTGGAACTCGGCAGCACGGCGACGGTGAAGATCGCGTATGATCAGGCGGATCGCGTCGTGGCGATCGAGGCGAAGCAGCCGGCGGGCAATGCGATTTTCAGCGAGCGCTGTTCGTACGATGCGGCGGGCAATGTCGCACAGCGAACCGTGGATTCGGGTCCGCCGCAGAAATACGGATACGATGCGGCGAACCAACTGACGAAGATTGATTTGGGAAAGCAGACCTACACGCTTGATTACGACATTGACGGAAATCTCGCGTGCCGCACGACGGACGGTCACGTTCGGCGCTGGGTGCCCGACAAGCTCGGACGTCCGGCGCAGCAGGGCGCGACCGCGTTTGCGTGGGATGCCGCGGGCAATCTCGCGCGGGCGCAGTCGGCATTCAGCAAGGTCGAAAATGAATTCGACGCCGCAGGCCGGCTCGTGCGGCGCAGCGACGGCAAGGACGCGTGGACCTTTGGCTATCTGCCGGATGGCGACCGGCTGTGGATGCAGGCGCCCGCGGGAAAACGCTGGTATGCGCATCTGTCGGACCGGCTCGCGGGTTTCAGGGACGCGCAGAACACCACATGGCTCCTCGTCTGCCTGCCGGGTACGGATCACCCGCTGGCGATGTGCGGCTCGGATGGCAGGACTTTTTTCTTCATCCCGGATCGGATGGGCTCGACACGGAGACTGCTCGACACGAAGGGCGCGGTGGTGACGAGCGTGAATTTCACGCCGTATGGAAACATAGACACCTCGTCCGGCACCGTGCGCTTTGCCATGTTCGCGGGGATGCTGCGCGACGACACGGGCCTCTTTTACGCTCGGCAGCGCTACTACGATCCGCAGATGCAGCGGTTCATCAGCATGGACCCGCTCATCGGCACGCCGGGCGTCCCGGCGTCGCACAACGCCTACGCGTACGCCGCGAACAATCCGCTGCGCTACCGCGATCCGCAGGGCGCGGCATATTGGGATGAGGTCGTGTACGAGAACTATCAGCACACCGAGTATCTCAAGGACGCGGCGGGCAATGTCCTGCACGATCCGAACACGAAGGAGGCATTGATCGACCGCACGAGCAGGGTCGTGGCGGGCGCGAAAAACAACGGCTACGACATGCTCACGCACGGTGAAAAAGCCGCGGTGCGCGAGGCCTACATGGCGCAGAAGGCCGCCGAGCGCGCGCTGCAAAATCCCGCAAGCACCGCCGAGCAGGTGCGCGCGGCGGCGGCGGCGGTGGCGCAGCGCAACGCGGAACTCGCGCGGCTGAATGAGATCGGTAAATTGCGATACGGCCACACGCTGATGAACTGGGCGGACCAAAAGGTGCCAGGCGTTCTCGCGAAGGAAAAGATGGCCGAGTATGCCGGGAAAATGAAGCAGTTGGGCGTGGATCCGCTGGAGCATTATTCCGAGCAGGCGAGGGCCACGCTGGAGCAAAGCGAAAGGGCCGCGGCCAATGAAGCCGCACTTGCGGCGCGACGCGCGTGGGGTGTCGGAAAGAGCAACACGGCACAAGTCGTGAAAGAAGAGGCCGCCGCGCAGACGGGCGCGGAGGCGGCGAAGGGAACCCAGCAGGTAGCGGCAGATGCCGCAGCAGCAGCGGCCCGCAGCCAGCAGCTCGAGAAGGCCCTCGCGAACAACGAGGCGATCGAGCTGAGCAAGGCGGAAGTCCAGGCGATCAAGCAGGCCGCCGCGGAACGGGCGGCCGCACGCGGTGCGGCCGAGGGTGGAGGCATTTCCGCCGCGCGGCTGGCGGAAATCGACCGGGCCATGGCAAACAACGAGGCGCTGATTTTGAGCAAGGCGGAAGCGGAGGCATTGAGAGCGCAGGGAAAGGCAGCGAACGCCGCGGCAGCGAAGAGTGCCGAGAATGCGGCCGCGCGCGGCACGGGCGAGGCCGCGGGACACGCTGCGGAGGAGGCGGCGGAAGGGACGCTCGCATGGCTCGCGCGCGGGGCGAAGGGCGCGTTGCGCGTCGCCGCACCCGTCCTGCAGGCGCTCGGCGCGGCGGCGGACACGTATCTCATCGCCGAGACCGACTACTACGCTGGCAAGATGTACGGCGCAGAGGGCGATGCGCTGAAGGCCAGGCAGCTCGCGAAGGAGATTCGCAAAAAGCTCGAGGAAGAAATCCGCCGCATCGCAAAGGAGGAACCGGGCCGCCTGCTGCCGCTGCCGGATGGCCGCACGGTGGATCCGAACAATCCGCAGGACATTGACGAGGTAATCATCGGGATGAGCCAGAACCTTTGGAAAAAGAAAGGGCCATTCGAGGGCCTCGTGAAGCCGAAGGAGTTCGGGCCGGATGCGGCGAAAAATGATCCGACGAAACCGAAGGAGGGCGGAGACACACCGGGCGGCGACGCGGCGCTCGAGGCTGCGCTGGAAAAGGCGCGAGGCCTCGTCCAGATCGGCTACACCGCCGAAAAGGCGGCGCGCGAAGCCGGAGCCGAGGTCGCGAAGCAGGAGGCCGAGGCGCAGTCGCAGTTGCAGAGCGCGGTGACAGTCGCGGGCGTGCGCGCAATCGGCGAGAGCGGCCTCGCCCAGGTGCCGGTGGCCGCGAATGACGTGCAGACGCAGACCGCAGCGGTCATTTCCCAGACCCAATCGCTGCAGACGGCACTGAGCATGATGACCGCCGCAGGGTCGCGCTGCGAGCAGGCGGCGACGAAAATCTGCGGCATGGTGGCGCAAGCGGCGACGGCGACTGACGAGCAAATCAAGACGATGCGCGCAGATGCAACCAACGAACTTTCCACCGCAAGCAGCGCGCTCAATGACGCGCAGGCGAAGATTGATGGCGCAGGCGTCGCAGGCGACCGGCTCCGCACCAGTATCGGGGTGCTCGGCGGATTCCGCACGTCGCTCACCAATTACAAAATAGGCAGCGGCATCGCCAACGGCGCAGGCGTGACGCCGGACGGCGCGCTGGCCGCGGCGAAAGCTGCCGCGAATGCAGCCGTGGCCGCGCGTGCGAGACTCGCGCCGCTGCTCGATCAGATCCGCCCGATTCCGCAGCAGGTGAACGAAATCCTCGCGCCGTTCGCGGCGAATCCGAGTGCGGGAATCGTGAATGCGACCGCAGCCGGCATCGGCAAGGGCATCGAGGCGCCGGGCATGTTCGATTTTTCCGCACTGCTTGCGGCTGCAACGCCCGTGGTCGAAGCCGCGCTGGGTGGCCAGAGGACCGTCGAGCAGGCGATCGGTAAGGTGGACATGGATGCAATCTTGAGCGCGGGAAATGAGGCGCTGAGGATCGCCGACGAGTTGCGCGCAAGCGCGAGCGCGCTCTCGACCGGCCCGGAACGCTACCAGGCGCTTCAGCGTGCCACGCACTGTTTTGGCGAGATCAAATCCGGCGCTGCGCCAGCGGACGCAGTGACCTCCACGAACACCGGAGAAAAATCTCCGGGCCTGCCCGGCACCGGCACCGGCACATCTGGCACATCCGGCACGGAGACGGGCCCGATGGTTGCGGGCGGAACGACCAGCGGACCAAGCACCGAGACTCCGCCCACAACGCCGCCGCCACCGCCTCCACCGCTCGGCCCGACCTCGGGCGGCACGGCGAATGACGACGTGACCGTGCCGAATCTTGCCGTGTTCGACAACGTATCGGAAATGAAGGCCGTCCTCGCGCACGCAGGGCTCACCGGGAGCTTCAGCGCGAAAGGTCAGCCGCCGAAGAAGGAGATGGAATTCAAATTTGCAGGACAGTCGCCCGCGCCCGACACGAAGGTGAAACGCGGCACGGTCGTCAGCATTTCCATCTACCAAAAATTTGACGACACGGCGGCTGCCATGCCGGGCGGCAAGGACACGATCCCCGACGTCTCCGGCCTGAGCCTGGATGCCGCGCAGGCCAAGCTGGCCGGAGCGGGCCTCAGCATCGGCGGAATCTCGGAGGGCGGGAAGGCGCCTGCGGAGGAAAAGGCGAACACGATCAAAGGCACCACGCCTGCCTCCGGTGAAAAAATTCCCGCAACCAAAACCGTGATGCTGATCAAGTGGGGCGCGTTCAAGGACAAGCCCGCCGGCCCTCCGGATGAACTGGGGCCGCCGACCGGGCGCTCTGCAGAACTGGAAGGTGAGTGGGTCGGCACAGCCACAACGGTCGCCGCCTACTCCGGCGGCGTTGGCCAAGTCCGCGGGCGGAACGTTCGCATCCGCCTCAAGGACGGGAGGTTTTTCACCACGTTGCCGGGGAACGCGACCCTTCCGATGTCCTTCAAGGAGACCGATGAAGACCAACTCGTGGATGGCAACCGGATCACCTATGAGAAAAAGGGCAAGGATTCAGACGGCCCTTGGGTCGTGCGCGTCGTCGTGCAAACATCGGGAGACAAGATGATCGGCTTTGCCACGATGGAGGTGACGGGCTTCGACAGCGCGACGAAGACGTACAAGCTGCGGATGATGAGCAAAGAAGTTTTCGATTTGAAACGCCGTCAAGACTGACAGCACGGGACTCCTCACGCCATGCGCACAAACACAAAAACACTCGCAGTCGCATTCGCGGGATTGTTCGCAGCGTGCGGGCTTTCCTCCGCCATCGAGATCAAGGGAAGCGTGCGCGACGCAACCGGCGGTGGGGCAAGCATCGTCACGATCTCGGATTTGCTCCCAAATATCGGGGACAAGGTGGAGATTTTTTTCAAAATCCCGGGCGGCGAAGATGAAATTACCGTCGGCAGCGGACGGGTGAGCGGGATCGCCGCGGACTCGATCCAGGTGAAAATCGAGAACGCAACCGGAACCGTGACAAAGGATCAGCTCGCGCGGATCATTTCGGAGAATCCCACGAAAAGGCCGCCGGTGCCGCCGGTGACGACCAACCCGCTCACTCCGCCGCCGGGCGAGCAGCGGGGCAAACATGTGAACATCGCTCCCCCGGGCCTGATCAACACACCGCTGACGACGACCACCCCGCCAACACCGCCGACGCGTGAAACACCGACCAAACATGTGAACATCGTTCCACCCGGTCTGATCACCGCACGGCCGGGCTCGGTAGCCGACAATACACCGGCGGGAGATCATGTGGCGCAGGGTATGGCGCGATTTAACGCTGGCGATATGGACGGCGCGATCGCGCAATACACTGAGGCAATCCGGCTGCTTCCCACGAGCGGCATCCCGTACTTCGACCGCGCCTGCGCGTACCTCCGGAAGAAAAACTACGACGGCGTCATCGCGGACGCAGACAAGGCGCTCACGCTGGGCCTGCCGAATCCCGCCGATGCGTTCGTGATTCGCGGAACGGCACGCGCCAGCAAAGGCGATGTGGATGGCGCGATCTCCGACTGCAACCGGGCCATCAAGGCCGATCCAAATCACGCACTCGCATATAACAACCGCGCGAACGATTACATTTTGAAGCGCAACTGGAAGAGCGCGCTGGCCGATGCGAACAAGGCGGTGTCGCTCGATCCGAACCTCGCGCTCGCATACTACAACCGCGGATACGCGCGCGCCAACACGGACGACCACAACGGCGCAATCGCCGACTGGAACAAGGCGATCCAATTGCAGCCCGGCCATCAGGCGGAACTCGGGCGGCAGATCGAAATTTCGCGCGGAAAGCTGGGCCGCCGCTGAGAACAACTTCGCGCGCATCGTCTCGGCGCGCACTCCGGGATTGCAGCGCACGGTGCGCTTGCGCAGCCTGTGCGGACTGATGCCGCACGAATTCACCCTCTCCCACCGCGTGGAGTTTTCCGAGACCGACATGGCGGGCATCGTCCATTTCGCAAACTTCTACCGGATGATGGAAAATGCGGAGCACGCGTTTTTCCGCTCGCTCGGATTCAGCATCCACGCGCACGACGGCTCCGCGACCATCGGCTGGCCGCGCGTGAATGCGTCGTGCGAATTCCTGAAGCCGCTGCGCTTCGAGGAGGTCGTGGACATCCAGCTCCTCGTCGCCGAGGTGCGCCCGCGCAGCATCCGCTACGCATTTCGCTTTTGGAAAAGTGACGCCGGCGAGCGCGTGGAGATCGCGCGCGGCTCGGTGACGGCGGTGTGCGCGACTGTGGACAAGACGACCGGCAAGCTTGGTGCGGTGGCGATTCCCGAGGCGATCCGTGCATCCATCCAGCCCGCGCCTGCGGAAATGCTCGCAGTCTTTTCATCTAAGCCCGCGTAACGCACACTGTTTCATTCACCACCTATGCCACCACAAGCACCCGCATCGTCCTCCTCCACTTGGATTCTTTTCTCGTTCCTCACCGTCGCGTGCTGGGGCGTGTATGGCGTGTATCTCCACCGCGGCCAGACGGAGATGGCCGACATGGCGAACGGCCGCTGGAAGGCGTTCCTCTTCGTCGGCTTCGCATACTTTCTCGTCGCGGTGATCGCGCCTCTGGTGATGCTGCGGCTCAATGGCAAACCGGGCGACACGAACTTCCTCGCGTATCCGATGAAGGGCCAGATGTGGTCGCTCATCGCGGGCATCGTCGGCGCGGTCGGCGCGTTCGGCGTGCTGCTGGCATTCGGCGCGGCGCCGCAGCCGAAGGCGAGCTACGTGCCCGTCGTGATGTGCATCATCTTCGCGGGCGCGCCGATCGTGAATGCGTTCGTCTCGATGTACATGACGCACGGCCCGACTAGCCCAGCGGGCGGGCACGATGGCGCCAGTTTTGTAATCAAGCCGCAGTTCTGGATCGGCATCGTCTGTGCCGCGCTCGGCGGCAGTCTCGTCGCGCTCTACAAGCCGGAGCTGGTGAAAGGCCCGGCCAAACCCGCCACGTCGCCCGTAGCGGAGCAGCCGGCGAAGCACTGAGCGCGGATGCCCCGCCGTGATGCCTTCGCCACAAAGCTGCTGTTCGTCTGCAGCCGGAATCGGATGCGGAGTCTCACGGCGGAGAGGATCTTCTCCGGCATCCCCGGCTACGAAGTGCGCTCCGCAGGCACGCAGCCGCAGGCGCGCATCGTCGTCAACGAGGGACACATCGGCTGGGCCGACATCATTTTCGTGATGGAAAAGTCGCACCTCAACCGGCTCCGGCAGGACTTCCCCGGCGCGCTCGACGGCAAGCGCGTCATCGCGCTGCACATCCCCGACGAGTATCAGTGCATGCAGCCGGAACTGATCGAGGAACTGGAGACGCAGGTCGCGCTGCATCTCGGGCCGCTGAATACAACCGGCGCATGAACACGCTCGACCGACTCCGCGCGCTCACCGCTGCGATTCCCGGCAACCGCTTCCAAGCCTCGCGCCTCGCCGCGCTCGGCGAGATCGGGAGCGTCGCGGACTTCACCGCGCGCGTCCCTTTCACCACGAAGGCCGACCTCGTCGCGGACCACGCGGCGCATCCGCCATTCGGATCGAATCTCACTTTTCCACAAGCCCGCTACACGCGCTTCTGCCAGACGAGCGGGACGACCGCGCAGCCGCTCGCCATCCTCGACACCGCGGAGAGCTGGGACTGGATGCTCGGCAACTGGGCGCGCATCTACCGCGAGTGCGGCATCACCCCGGGCGACTGCGTGTATTTCGCGTTTTCATTCGGGCCATTCCTCGGGTTCTGGACGGCATTCGAGGGCGCGGCGAAATACGGCTGCCTGTGCATCCCCGGCGGCGGGCTTTCGAGCGCCGCGCGCATCCGCGGCATCGTGCAGCATCGCGCGACGGTGTTGATGTGCACGCCGACGTATGCGCTGCATCTCGCCGAGGTCGCCGCGCGCGAAGGCGTGGATTTGCGCGGTTCCGCGGTGCGGAAAATTTTCGTCGCCGGCGAGCCCGGCGGCAGCGTCCCCGCCGTCCGCGAGCGCATCTCCGCCGCTTGGAATGGCGCGGAGGTGCTCGACCACTACGGCATGACGGAAGTCGGCCCGGTGGCATTTCAAAAGACGGGCGAGCCCGACGCGCTGCACACCATCGGAGAATCCTACTTCGCGGAAATCATCGATCCGAAATCCGGCGCACCTGTCGCCGACGGCGAGACCGGCGAACTCGTCCTCACACCGCTGGGCCGCGAGGCGAATCCCCTGCTCCGCTACCGCACCGGCGACCTCGTGCGCAAGCGGCCCGGCTCCGGCTTCGTGCTCGAAGGCGGAATCCTCGGGCGAACCGACGACATGCTCGTCGTGCGCGGCGTGAACATTTTCCCGAGCGCCGTGGATGCCGTCGTGCGCGCATTTCCCGAGGTCGCCGAATACCGCGTGTTCGTCTCACGCAACGGCGAGATGACCGAGCTTTCCATCGAGGTGGAATCCGACGACGACACCGCCGCCGCGCGCGTCGCCGCGAAGTTCACCGAAGCCTTCACGCTGCGCATCCCCGTCACCCGCGTCGCGAGCGGCACGCTGCCGCGCTTCGAGCTCAAGGCCCGCCGCTGGCAGCGGTAAGAAAGAGCGCGCACGCGCTTTCTCCGGCTGCCTGATCGTGGATTGCCAAGTCGCGCGACCGTTTTCTGCCACGCCCCGTCACTTCCCGGCAACCTTTTCGTAATACCGCAACTTCTCGATCTTGCTGCCAAATTCCTTCAGCGGATACAGCCCCTTCTCAGCGCCTGCACCGGGATCGCGCGTGAGGTAGTCGTGGCCGTCCTTTCCGGCGATGACGACGAAGTGCGTGATACCGCCCTGCGTGCGCAGACGGACGATCACGGGATTTCCGCGCGCGAGGTTTTCATCAATGAGCCGGTAGCTCGGTTCGTCCTCGTAGGCCTTGCGCGCGATGTTGCCGGTGACTTCCGCGGCTTTCTCCCAGCGCAGCCACCCTTCGCCCTCGTAGCCGTCGGACTCGGTGAGCTGGCGGTTCAGCCGGCCGGGATCGGTGTCAATGCCGTAGCTCGCGAGCACCATCGCGGCGGATGCCACGGCGCAGCCTTCCGCGCCGAGCGTCGCGGGCGTGTTGCCGAGCATGTCGCTGCGCCAGCGATCGTCGGCCTGGCGGAAGATCGGCACATTCAATTCGAGCCGCGGGCGCTGATACGATCCTCCGCTCGGCTCCAGCGGGCCGAGGCGGCTCCACTCGGCTTCGAGGCGCTTCCTCGTCTGCCAATGGTCAACCCAGTGATACGCGAGGCTGCCGATGACCGTGAGCGCGATGACGAGGAATGTGAGGCGCAGCGTGCGCTTCGCGGCGTGCTGCTGAAGTGCGAGTGGTTCGTCTGGCATGGGCTATGAGCAACGGAGCAAAATCTTCCCGCCGCGCTGCGGGCGCTGTGCGTGCGCGAGTGCGCCGGCGATTTGATCGAGCGGATACACGGCCTCGACGGGAGTGGCGATGACACCGCTCGCGGCAAGTGCGGCGAGTTCGCCGAGCAGGGCTGCGGCGACAGCAGGGCCGACACGCTCATACCAGTGCGTGATCCAGAATCCCCGCCACGCGATGTTTTGAAAAATGAGCTGGCCATTCGGAATCTTCACCGGCTGCCGCGCCATCGCGCCAAAGGTCACGATGGTTCCGCCGAACGCGAGCGCGCCGGCGATGCGAGTGGCGCTGTCGCCGCCGACAGAATTCAATGCGAGACGAATTTGCGCGCCGCCGGTCGCCGATTTGATTTCCGCGGAAATCTTTTCACCCTCGGTGAGCACGGCATCGGCACCCGCGGCCTTGAGTTCGTCCACGAGTTCTGCGCGACGCACGACATTCGCCGTGCGCCAGCCGAAGTGCCGCGCGAGCCGGATGACGCAGCGGCCCACAGCGGAGTTCGCGGCATTCTGCACGATCCATTCGCCCGGTTGCAGCGGGACGAAATCGCGGAGCATTACAAGTGCGGTGGCGGGATTGATGCGCAGCATCGCCGCCTGCTCCAGCGGCACGCCGGCTCCGATTTTCACCAGCTCAATTGCTTTCACATTTCCCGCCTCGCGCCACGCGCCGAAGCGGTGCGGCAGCAGCACCGCGTCGCCCGGCGAAATGCCGGCGACACCCGCGCCGCATTCCTCGACGATTCCGACTCCCTCGACTCCGGGGGTGCCGGGCAGCTCGGGGCGGATCGGGTATTTGCCTTCGATCACGTTGATATCCGCCGGATTGATCGGCGAAAATTTCACCCGCACGCGCACCTCGCCCGCGGCCGGCGCAGCAAGATCGACCGTCTCGATCTTCGCGACGGCCTGCGGCTCGCCGTGCTCGCGGATGATGATGGCTCGGACTTTTTGCATGATGCGCGGAGACGATGCCGCGCAGAACGATTGCTGCAAGCCGCACATTCGGCACCCGTCAGTGAACAGCCCGCCTCCCGCCGGCGGCGGCTACGGAAAAAAGGAAGGGCGGGCGAGCTTTCGACTTGGGGGAATGCTCGCCCGCCCTTGTGGGAGGAATCTGTTTCTCTGCGCTACGTGGCCGGCGCAGGCTCGCTGGCTTTTGCAGTGCCAACGGACTTAAAGATAAGCTCCTTTTCGTTCGCGGTGACCTCGGCGGTGTCGCCGGCTTTGAAGGCACCCTTGAGCATCTCCTCGGCCATCGGATCCTCAAGGTAGCGCTCGACGGCGCGGCGCATCGGACGCGCGCCGTACGCGGGGTCGAAGCCTTTTTCGATGAGGAATTCGCGCGCCTTGTCGTCGAGGACAACTTTGATCTCCTTGATCTTGATGCGCTCGACGAGCTTCGCGATTTCGAGATCCACGATCTGCTTGAGGTCCACCTTCGCGAGCTGGTGGAAGACGATGAGGTCGTCGAAACGGTTGATGAATTCGGGCTTCAGCACACGCTTGGCCTCGCCGAGCACCTTGGCCTTCATCGAGTCGTAGTTGCCGTCCTCCTTGTCCGCACCGAAGCCGAGCGTGACTTTCTTCATCTGCTCCGCGCCGATGTTTGTCGTGAGGATGATGATGGTGTTGCGGAAATCAATTTTCCGCCCGAGCGAATCGGTGAGCTTGCCCTCTTCGAGCACCTGCAGGAGGAGGTGCAGCACGTTCGGGTGCGCCTTTTCGATCTCGTCGAAAAGGACGACCGAGTACGGCCTGCGGCGCACCTGCTCGGAGAGCTGGCCGCCTTCATCGTGGCCGATGTAGCCGGGAGGCGAGCCGACGAGACGCGAGATGGTGTGCTCCTCGCGATACTCGGACATGTCAAACTGGATGAGCGCATCGCGCGCGCCGAACATGTATTCGGCGAGTGTCTGCGCGAGGTACGTTTTTCCGACGCCGGTGGGGCCGAGAAAAATGAACGAGCCAATCGGGCGGCGCGGATCCTTGAGGTCCGCGCGCGAACGGCGCAGCGCCTTCGCGACGGCGACGACGGCTTCGTTTTGTCCGACGACTTTGCCGGTGAGTTCGGCCTCCATTCTCAGCAGCTTCTCATTGTCCTCCTGCTCCATGCGGTGCAGCGGCACGCCGGTCCACTTCGCGACGACGACTCGCATGTCCTCGTCAGTGACGACGATTTCCTTTTCCTCGCGCTTCTTTTCCCAATCCTTGAGCACGGAGTCCTTGCGCTCCTTTGCCTGCTTCTCGGTGTCGCGCAGCGCCGCGGCCTTCTCGAAGTCCTGCGCTTTGATCGCGCCCTCCTTCTGCGCTTTGATGGCCTCGATTTCCTTGTCAATGTCCTTGATGTCCGGCGGGCGCGTCATCGAGGAGATGCGCGCTCGCGAGCCGGCCTCGTCCATGATGTCAATCGCCTTGTCGGGCAGGAAGCGTCCGGTGATGTAGCGGTCGCTCAGTTCGGCAGCGGCCTTCAGCGCTTCGTCGGTGATGCGCGCCTTGTGGTGCTGCTCGTACTTGTGGCGGATGCCTTTCAAAATAAGGATCGTGTCCTCGACACTCGGGGCCTCGACCTTCACCTGCTGGAAACGGCGCTCGAGCGCGGAATCCTTCTCGATGTATTTGCGGTACTCGTTGAGCGTGGTCGCGCCGACGCACTGGAGTTCGCCGCGGCTGAGCGCGGGCTTGATGATGTTGCTCGCGTCCATCGCGCCTTCCGCGCTGCCTGCGCCGACGATCGTGTGCAGTTCGTCAATGAACAGGATGACGTTCTTCGTGCGGCGGATTTCGTCCATCACCGCCTTGATGCGCTCCTCGAACTGCCCGCGATATTTTGTCCCCGCGACCATCAGCGCGAGGTCGAGCGTGATCACGCGCTTGTCGCGCAGAAGCTCCGGCACATTGCCCGCGGCGATCTCCTGCGCGAGCCCCTCGACGATCGCGGTCTTGCCCACGCCGGCCTCGCCGATGAGCACGGGATTGTTCTTCGTGCGGCGGCAGAGAATCTGGATGACGCGCTCGATTTCGTTCGCGCGACCGATGACGGGATCCATGTCGCCCTTGCGCGCGAGTTCCGTGAGGTCGCGGCCAAATGCGCGCAGCGCCGGCGTCTTGCCGTCCTTCTTGCTGCCCGACTGCGGCTGCTCCTGCGGCGAATCCTGCTCGCCCTCCGGCGGCGTGAAGTTCGGATCGAGTTCCTTCAAAATTTCATTCCGCGTGCGCTCGATGTCCACCTCGAGATTCTTCAGCACGCGAGCGGCGACACCTTCACCCTCACGCAGCAGGCCGAGCAAAATGTGCTCCGTGCCGACGTAGCTGTGATTGAGCGCCTTCGCCTCCTTGCCCGCGAGCGCGAGCACTTTCTTCACGCGCGGCGTGTACGGGATGTTGCCGACCATTTTCTGATCCGGCCCGCTGCCGACCTGCTTCTCGACTTCCATGCGGACGGTTTCGAGATCGAGGCCCATTTTTTGCAGGACGTTCACGGCCACACCCTGGCCGAGTTTGATGAGGCCGAGCAAAAGATGCTCGGTGCCGACGTAGTTGTGGTTGAACCGATCGGCTTCCTTGCGGGCGAGTGCGAGGACCTGCTGCGCGCGGGGCGTGAAGTTATTCATCATGGTTGTTTGAGCTATCCCCATGCCGCGCCACCGATGCTCCGCACTTCGCGAGAACTGGAGCACTGCAACAGGGATGCGACGCACATTGGAGCGTCCGAATCATTTGCGCAAGATGCGACATCGCGGCGCGAGGAAATATTTTTGCGCGACAAAATTGCCACGCTGACGCACTTGCCTTCGCGCCACCTCCGTGCAAGAAATCCGCTTATGAAACTCCCACACCTCCTTGCAATTCTCACTGCCACCGCCGTCGTCGCCAATGCCGAGGTCAATCCGATCCGGCTCACCATCGATCCCGCCAGCAAGACGGCGTCAAAGCCTGGCGCCAAAGGCCAGCCTTCGCAGGACCACACGCAGACCAGGTCGCTGAAAATCCAACTGGACAACCTCTCGACGCAGGCGTTCGACGGCTTGGTTGTGAAATACTGGTTCGTCGGGCACTCGATGACCGACCATGGGATGAAGGTGCTCGTCGAAGGCGAGCGCAAGGCAACACTCGCACCGCGCGGCAAGGACAACGTCGAGACCGAGGTCGTCACAAAGAGCTACGTCGAGGCGCACAATAGCACCACTGCCGGCGGCAAGGGCGGCAAGGCCGGAAAAACCACCAAAGTGGCTGCCTCCGGTGAAAAAATCATGGGCTACGGAGTCCGCGTGATCAAGGACGGCAAGGTGCTCGGCGAGTACTTCAGCGACTCGGCTTACAAGCCGATCATTGACAAGGCCCCCGCCGCAACTGCGGCAGCGCCTGGTGCGAAGCCGGCCAAAAAATAACTCCACTACTCCGCCGCGAGCATCGTGGCGGAGCCGCGGCGCTGGATCAAAATCCCGCGCGCAATCGCCGCCGCGAGCTGCTCGCGATACGCACCATCCGCACAGCGGCGTCCCTCGATCGGATTGCTGAAGTAACCGCATTCCACGAGCACCGCAGGATACAGCGCCCTGCGCAGCACCGCAAAATTCGCCGTGTGGATCCCGCGCGACGAGGCACCGGGAATCGCGGCGACCTGGCTCAGGATATTCCGCGCAATCTCCGCAGAGCAGCCTGAAGTGTAATACACCTCCGTCCCGCGAATTCCGGAGCGCCGCGTGTCGTTGAAGTGGACGCTCACGAAGATGACATTGTGCTGCCGGTTCGAGATCGCGGCGCGCGTGCTGAGCGGGATGAATGTGTCATTGCTCCGCGTGAGCACCGTATGGAATCCGCCGCTGGCCACCTTCGGACGCAGCCGCATCACCACATCGAGCGTCGCGTCCTTTTCGCGCCCTGCGTATCGTGAAGTCGTCCCGCTGTCGTGCCCGCCGTGCCCTGCATCGAGCACCACGCCGGAGAACGTGCGGCTCGTGTCCTTCACTCCGCCCGCGCAGCCGGAGAAAATGCACGCCGCCACGCACACGGCCAGCCGCGCGAGCGTGCGACGCACCTTGCCACAGGCTGCGGGTTCGCGGAAGATTGCGGGGATGTTTTTCATGTCAAAATTCGCATGGCTGCAAGTAGTGGCACTTCTCATCCCATCGGTGATCATGTGTCAAGCAGCCGACTCGCCAAAGCCAAAACCAAACACGCCCGTGGCAGCTCAGACACAATTCACCAACCGCCTCGCAAAGGAAAAATCGCCCTACCTCCTCCAGCACCAGCACAATCCGGTGGACTGGATGCCGTGGGGCGCGGAGGCATTTGAACGCGCGAAAAAAGAGGCCAAGCCGATCTTCCTCAGCATCGGCTACTCGACCTGCCACTGGTGCCACGTCATGGCGCACGAGTCGTTCGAGGACGAGGCGACCGCGAAATACCTGAACGAGAATTTTGTCTGCATCAAAGTGGATCGCGAGGAGCGGCCCGACGTGGACAAAGTGTACATGACCTTCGTGCAGGCCACGACCGGCAGCGGCGGCTGGCCGATGAGCGTGTGGCTCACGCCCGATCTGAAACCCTTCATCGGCGGCACGTATTTCCCGCCGCAGGATCGCGGCGGGCGCCCGAGCTTCCGCAACATCCTCACGCGGATCGCCGACGGATGGAAAAACGATCGCGACAGCATCGTGAAGCACGGCGACGAAGTCGCGAAGCAGCTCAACGAGATGGCCGCCGGCGAGGCATCCGCTGCGGAAAAGCCGGGGCGCGCGAGCCTCTACGGCGGGCTCGGCCAGCTCGTGAAACGCTTCGACGACGAGCACGGCGGCTTCGGCAGCTCGCCGAAATTCCCGCAGCCGAGCATCATCAATTTTCTCCTGCGCATGTCCGTCCGCCGCGGACTCGGCGCGACACCCGAGAGCGAGGAGACCGATCGCGGCCGCGCTCGGAAGATGGCGCTCTTCACCCTCGAAAAAATGGCCGCGGGCGGCATGCACGATCACGTCGGCGGCGGCTTCCACCGCTACTCGGTGGACACGTACTGGCACATCCCGCACTTCGAGAAAATGCTCTACGATCAGGCGCAGCTTTCGCGCGCATACGTGGACGCATTCCAGCTCACGCGCGATGCGCGCTGGGAAAAAATCGCGCGCGACGTGCTCGACTACGTGCTCCGCGACATGACGGACAAGGACGGCGGATTCTACTCCGCCGAGGATGCCGACTCGCTGCTCGCACAGGGCAAGCCCGAGCACGGCGAAGGCGCGTTCTACGTCTGGACGCAGGCGAAAATCGAAGCGCTTCTCGGCGGTGACGCCGCGCTCTTCAAAAAATTCTACGGTGTGGAAGCCGGCGGCAACGCGCCTGTCGGCAGCGATCCGATGCACGAGTTCACCGGGAAGAACACGCTCATCCAGCGGCTCACAGTTTCCGACGCGGCGAAGGAATTCAAAAAGTCCGAGGCCGAAATCGAGGCATCGCTCGCCGCGTCGCGCGCGAAACTTTTCACCGAGCGCGCGAAGCGTCCGCGCCCGCACCTCGACGACAAAATCATCGTCGCATGGAACGGCCTGATGATCTCCGCGCTCTCTCGCGCAGCGCAGGCGCTCGACGAGCCGCGCTACCTCGCCGCCGCGCAGCGCAGCGCGAAGTTCATCCGCGCAAACCTGTGGCGCGACGGCGCACTCATCCGCAGCTTCCGTCACGGCCCCGCGAACGTCGCCGCATTTGCCGACGACTACGCCGCGCTCATTGCCGGGCTGCTCGATCTGTACGAGGCGGATTTCGACACCGCATGGCTTCAGTGGGCGACCGAGTTGCAGGCAAAAATGGACGCCCAGTTTCTCGACAAGGAACACGGCGGATATTTCCAGACCGCGCCCGGCGCATCGGACATTTTGTTCCGAACGAAGGAAGACTACGACGGTGCGGAGCCCGCGCCGGGCAGCCTCGCCGCGTCGAACCTCCTGCGCCTCGCGCAGCTCACCGACTCGAAGGAACTCCGCGACCGCGCGGACAGGACGATCGCCAGCGCATCCACCCAACTCGACCGACTGCCCAGCGCGATGACGCAGATGCTCTGCGCGGTGGACGCCTCTCTCGCAAAGCCGCGCCAGATCGTGATCGCCGGCAAGCGCGACGCCGCCGACACGAAGGCGCTGCTCCGCGAAGTGCGCGCCGTCTTTTCGCCGAACCAGATCGTGCTCCTCGCCGACGGTGCGGCGCACCAGGAATGGCTCGGGGCCAAGCTCGATTTCTTCCGCAGCGTCACACCCGTGGATGGCAAGGCCGCTGCATACGTCTGCGAAAATTTCACCTGCCAGGCACCCGTGACCGATCCCGCGAAACTGCGGGAACTGCTGGCGCACTGATTCCGCCCGGCACAGGAAGCAGGACAGCGTGCATCGGGTAGCGTGGGCGTCCTCGCCTGCCGTCCGACGCATCCTGCGTCGGACATCGGGCATGGCCCGATGCGAGTTCCGAAAAGAGCCCCCGTCCTTTCCTGCTGTTTCAGGCAGGATGCCCGGCTCGGCGAGCATCAGACGCCCACCCTCCCCCCATGCATCCCGCGCGCGCGATTTTCTGAATAGCCGCACCGAAGCCGCGTCAATCACTGGCGAACGGCCGACCTTGCACTGGCACTCCCGCTGTTGCAAAAAGTCAGCCCCACGAATAACCAAAAACAACCCATGAAAAAACTCCTCCTCGCACTCCTCGCACTCCCCATCTGCGCATTCGCCGCAGACAAATCCGCAGATAAACCCGCAGATAAACCCGCCGCTGCAAAGGCCGACAAGCCCGCAGCTCCGAAGGCCGAGAAGGCCGACAAATACCAAGTCACCGGCCCCGTCAGCGAAGTCAGCGACACGAAAATCGTCGTGATGAAAGGCAGCGAAAAATTCGAGGTCGCGCGCAATGCCGACACGAAAGTCACCGGCGATCTGAAGGTCGGCGCGAAGGTCACGATCAAATACGTGATGACCGCCGCGACCGTGGACGTGAAGGCCGACGACAAAAAAGACGCGCCCGCAAAGCCCGCGAAGGCTCCCGCGACCAAGTAATTCCGCGCGCACAGCGCGACTCACCACAGCCTCCGTCCAGGCCACCGGGCGGAGGCTGTTTGGTTCCCGGATGCGGGACTACTTCGCGAGTTCCTTCGCGAGCATCCAGAGCGTCACGCGGCCGATCGTCTCGATGCTTGCCGCGCTGAGCTTGTCCATCGTGTCCGCCGACGTGTGCCAGGGCGGATACTCGAAATCGATCACGTCCATTGCAGGAATTTTCGCGATCAGATTCAGCGGTGAATGATCGTCCGTAAAGTCACCGTTCGCGAAGCCGAACTTCCCCCGCACGCCGAGCGCCTCGGCCGCCGCAAAGAGACTCGCCGAGAGCGCAGCCGGCGTGTCGCGCGGGAGGGTGACGGTGAGGTCCGCGTCGCCGATCATGTCCCACACGATGCCAAATTTGAACTGCTTCGCGCGCCCCGTGTCGCGGAGCACGGTCGCGTAGTGCCGGCTGCCGACGAGCCCGTCCGGCCCGGTCTCCGGCGGGCCGAATTGCACGACGGCCTCCTCGCCGTCGAAAAAAACCAGCTCGATCCGCGACGCGAGCGCGGGCGCCTTTGCGAGCACGCGCGCTAGTTCCAACAGCGCGCCGGTCGAGGAGGCACCGTCATTTGCGCCGACAAAGCGCACGCTGTCCATGCGCTTCGTGTCGTAGTGCGAGCCGATGATCACGCTCTGCGCATCGCGCGGCGCGGACCGCGATTTGTCCGCGGGAAAACGCGCGATCAGATTGATGAAATGCATCCCGCCCTGCTTCGGCACGGGCGCGTGCTCAAACTCCTGGGGCTCCACTTCCCATCCCGATTGCCGCAGCGATTCCGTGATGCGCGCGCGCGCCTCCGCGAGCGCCGCGGTGCCCGAGGGACGCGGCCCGATTTCCACCTGCCGCCGCACGTCCTTCATCGCATTTTCGCCGGAGAACTGCTCCCACAGCCGCGGCGGAATCTCGCCTGCTCCACCGGATTTCACATCGCCCTGGCTCTTCGGCGAACATCCCGCGCACGCAACGATCACCGCTGCAAGAGCAGCGCAGGATGCGCGACGTGCCAAACGAAAAACCGCGGGGCTCACCACGATGCTATTCCTCGTCGGGAAGTCCGATGAGCTTCAGCAGCCGCTGGAGATCGTCGTTGCCGTAGTACTCGATTTCGATGCGCCCCTTTTTTTCCCCGTGGTGCATCGCCACCTGCGTGCCGAGGTGCTGCCTCAGCCGGTTTTGCAAATGCGCGATCGCGGGCTCGATCTGCGGGCTGCTCGATGCGCCGCGCTTCGGCTTGCGCGATCCATTTCCCGCAAAGTGATCCGCGACGAGCCGCTCCGCGCCGCGCACGGTGAGGCCGCGCCGCAGCGATTCCTCCGCGAGCGCGAGTTGGTCGTCGTGACCCTTCGCGCTGAGCAGCACCTTTGCATGGCCGACGGTGAGGCGCTGCTGCACGACCCACGTCTGCACCTGCGGATGAAGGTCCAGCAGGCGCATGGAATTTGCGACGGCCGCGCGGCTCTTGCCGACCTTCTGCGCGATGTCCTCCTGCTTGAGGTGAAAGTCGCTGGCGAGCCGCTGGAATGCACGCGCCTCCTCGATCGCGTTCAGATCCTCGCGCTGCAAATTTTCGATCAGCGCGAGCTCGAGCACGTCCTGGTCGCTCGCCTCGCGGACGATGACCGGCGCGCCCTTCAGCCCGACAAGCTGAGCTGCACGCCAGCGGCGCTCACCGGCGACGAGTTCAAATTTCTCCCCTGCCCTGCGGACGATCAGCGGCTGGATGACTCCCTTTTCGCGGATGCTCTCGGCGAGTTCCTGGAGATTCTCGTCGCGGAATTCCGTGCGCGGCTGCCACGGCGACGGGATGATCTGTTCGATGGGAACTGTCTGGATGCGCTCACCGTCCTCCGCGCGCGGCGTGGGCGACGCGACGCGCGGATTGATGAGTGCGCTGAGACCTTTTCCAAGGGCGGATTTGACCATGCGCTGGACGCTAGTACGGCAAAACGGGCGCGGCAATGCGAATCGCAAACGGCGGGATCGCAGGGACGATGGCGACCCGTTCCATGCGCCGCCGATGGGTGGTGATCAGTTCATCCGGTTTGGCCGTGAGCGCGCGTGCCTGAATCACCATCCGGCGACTGGCCGGAAATCCGGCGGGGGTTTGCAAAAACATCGGTGTTGGAATTTTCCGCGGCCGCTACCGCATGGCTTTGCCGAGATACACCGCGAGCACGGGCGCACCGCACGCGAAGAGGATGGCCGCAAGCTTAAACCACCGCTCGGCCTTCGAGCCGGAATTGCGGCGCCCGCAAGTCAGACACCAGTCGCAAGTACTGGGAAAAATGTGATGGCAGCGGCGGCAAATCATCGGATGGCCCCGGACTCAGATCCTGCGTTTAAGTTCCCTCGAGGGGTTTGAAAAACTCAGCCGTGGAGCGGCTCCGGTTTCGTCATTGCGTCAGCGTCACCTCGAAATCAATCAGCCGCCCGAGCATCTCGTGGAAGTCTTTCGCTGCGGCCATGGGGAGCATGATCGTGTCGCGCCGGCCACCGACGTCCTCGGTGATCTTTATGAAACGCCCGCGGTCGTTTTCCTTCAAGTCGAGGAAGAAAACCTTGCGGTCTATTTCGAGTTTTTCGCTGGCGAGGGGTGGGTTGGGGACGGGATTGTTGTAGCTCATGTTTCGGGATGTGAGCGTGGGGCGCTCGAAATGGGGAATCGGAGCGTGGGGCGCTCATTTTCCCGCGGGGAGACGATGCACGCCAACCGTGCGGGGGAAACTGGAGGGATTCCCTAATTCGGGAGGGAATTCCGCCTAGGGTGTTTCACCTATTCCAGCGCGATGCCCTACTGCCATGTCATGCGTGAAGTGCTGGATTCGTGCATGTCTTTTGCCCCTGCGGGACAAAAACATTCTTCGCTGCCATCATTTCACCGCTGACGCAGCACTACGGCTCGATGAGCCTTTCGCGGATCGCGTAGCGCACCAGCTCGGCGACGGAATGCAGATTCAGCTTGCGCATGATGTTCGCGCGGTGCGCATCAATGGTCTTCACGCTCACGCCGAGCTTCGCGGCGATTTCCTTGTTTGTTTTTCCTTCGGCGAGGAGCTGTGCGATCTCGCGTTCGCGCGGGCTGAGGCGGCCCGAATCGGCGGCCGCGCGCGTGGCGTGCCCGGGATCGAGGAAGGCACCGAGCACCAGTTCGCTGACTTTGCCGGTGAAGAACGGCTTGCCTTCCGCGAGCGCCTCCACCGCGGAGACAAGCAGCCGCGAGGTGTCCGTCTTCAGCACAAAGCCGCGTGCGCCCGCCGCGAGCACGTCGCGCACGAGGCCCTCGGATTCCTGCATCGTGAGGATGAGCACCTCGGTCTTCGGGCACTCCCTGCGGATTTGCCGCGTGGCCTCGATTCCGTTCAGCTCAGGCATGCTGATGTCGAGCACGGCCACGTCGGGCATGTGCGTGCGGGCAAGTTCCACAGCCTGCCGCCCGTTCACGGCCTCGCCGCAGACTTGCCAGCCTTCCTGCTTCTCCAGCCGCGCCTTCAGTCCTTCGCGGATGAGTTCGTGGTCGTCGGCGATGAGGATTTTCAGGCGTTTCATATCTGGTTTTCCCGCAGCGGGAGCATGGCACGAACAATCGTCCCGCCGCTGTCCGATTCGATTTCAAACCGTCCGCCGAGCTGCTGCAGGCGCTCACGCATCCCGGCGATGCCCACGCCGTGCGTGCCGGCGTTGGCCATTCCGCGGCCATAGTCCTCGATTTCCAGGATCACATTCCCATCTCCGCGCTCGAGGCGGATCGTCGCCGTGTCGCTTTGCGCGTGGCGCAGCACATTGGCGATTCCCTCCTGCACGACGCGAAAGAGCACGATCTCGATGTCCTCCGACAGCCGTCCGAAATCTGGTGCGACCTCGACCCGGATACGCGTGTCCGTGCGGGTCGTGAAGCCGGCGGCGTATTCCGTGAGCGCGCCCGCGAGCCCCGTTTCATCCAGCCGCGGCGGGTGCAGCACGTAGGAAAGCGTGCGGATGTCATTCACGCTGTTTTCCACCAGCGCGATGGTATCCGCGAGAATGCGCGCGGCCTTCGTGTCGCCTGGTGCGAGCGATTCCTGGAGCGCGCCGAGATTCATGGTCACGGCGATGAGATCCTGCGCGGTGGAGTCGTGCAGTTCCTTCGCGATGCGGCGGCGCTCGGCGTCCTCGGCCTGCAGCAGGCGCGCTTCCGTGCGCAGGCGCTCCGTGACGTCGTGGGCCAGCACGACATCCGCGCGCCGTCCGGCGAATTCAATCACATGCGAACTGATCTCCACATTGATGATCGTGCCGTTCCGCTTGCAGTGTCGCCAGACACCAAACATGCCGAAGCCCCCCGACATCGCCTGGACCCTCGCGAGCAGCGCGGGAATGTCCTCCGCCGGTCGGATGTCCTTCATCGTCATCGCGAGGAATTCCTCCCGGCTGTAGCCGTAGTGCGCGATGGCCGCGTTGTTCACGGCGAGAAAGCGCAGCGACGCGAGATCATAGACCCACATCGGGTGCGGGTTCGCATCGAAAAGCTCCCGGTATCGCTTCTCGCTTTCACGCAACGCCGCCTCCGCCTGCTTGCGCTCCGTGATGTCTGTGAGCATCGCCAGCGCACCCGCGTACGCGCCGCCGGCATCTTGGATCGGATTCGTGGACACCAGCGTCCAGAGCGCGGAACCGTCCTTGCACCTCATCCTGAAGTCGAATTGCTCGGTGACGCCCTGCTTGCGACGCCTGACGTATTCGATGGCCTCGGCGCGCGCCTCATCGTCCATGAAATCATAGAGCCCGCACCCCATTATCTCCTCTATCGTGTAACCGAGCATCCGCGCCATTTTCGGATTCACAAAGTTGATTCTTTCCTGAGTGTCGATCGTCCAGATGCCTTCCTCCGCGGTATCCACGATCTGGCGGTAGCGCGCCTCACTCTCGCGCAGCGACGCCTCGGCTTCCTTGCGCTCAGTGTTGTCCTGCACGGCGGTGATCCGCACCTCCCGCCCTCCTACCTGTGCATACCGGGCGCGCGTCACGACTTGGCACCGGCTTCCGTCTGCACGAAGCAGAACGTTCTCATAGGGATCAGTGCGGCCTGAGCGCAGAGCCTCTGCGACGAGATCGCGGGATTCCGGCGCGATGAACTCCATAATGCGCCTGCCGATCAGTTCGCTGCGCTGCCGCCTGAACATCCGGGCCAGTTGCTCGTTGCAGTCCATCATCACCCCGTTCTCACTGATGGCGATGCCTTCAAAGGCTGCTTCTGAAAGGATGCGGTTGCGCTCCTCGCTCTCGCGCAGCGCCTCCTCCCCCCGTTTGCGCTCGGTGATGTCAATGTGGCAGCCGAGCATGCGCGCCGGCTTGCCGTCGTCGTCGCGGATGAAATCGGCCTGGGAGTAAATCCAGCGGTAGCTCCCGTCCTTGTGGCGCAGGCGGAGCTCAATCTCATACCGGTGCTGGGGATTTTCCAAATATGCGGCAATCTTGCCCTGTGCCGAATCAAGATCGTCGGGATGCACGCGGCTTTTCCATTCATCAAAGTGGTTGGAAATTTCCTCGTCGCGGAAACCGAGCTGCGTCTTCCACTCGGGCGAGTAATGCACGGAGTGGGTCCGCAAATCCCAGTCCCACAACCCGACGTTGGCCGCCTTCACCGCCATGCGCAGCCGCGCCTCACTCTCGCGCAGTGCCTTCTCCGTGAGCCGGGGCCGCAAAGCGTCCCCTTCCGATGCGGCGGGCATCTCCTCGTTTATTTTGCGGCCATTTTCCTTTGGGGTCATGCGACGGGCTCCGAAGCTCCCATGCTATCGGGCGGTGCATCATTGGAAAAGCCGAAACGTGGACGCCCGTGATAATTTGTCCAAGGCGGCTTGCCTTCGCGGGTAAAGCCAGCGACACAACCCGACTCACATGAAAACCCTCATCGCACTCCTCACTCTCGGCACAGTCGCCTTCGCTGGCGAAAAGCAACTTTTCAACGGCAAGGATCTCACAGGCTGGAAGGGCTTCACGGAACTTTGGTCCGTGAAGGACGGCACCATCACCGGCCAAACCCACGCAGATCCGGAAAACCCAAACAAGTCCACGCTGAAGAGCAACACATTCCTCGTGTGGGATGGCGAGGTCGCTGACTTTGAGCTGACTTTCAAATACAAGATCACCGACAAGGACGGCGCAGGCGTGGGCTTTGGCAACAGCGGCGTGCAGTACCGCAGCAAGGTCGTGGATGAAAAAGGCTACGTGGTCGCGGGCTACCAGGCGGACTTTGAAATCGGGAAGACTTACAGCGGCATCCTTTACGAGGAAAAAGGACGCGGCATCCTCGCGAAGCGCGGTGAGAAAGTCGTGATGCACCAAAGCGAAGACCCGAAGAAGCCGAAGATCGAAGTGACCGGCAGTGTCGGCGACTCAGCCGAAATCCAAGCGGGCATCAAGCAGGCCGACTGGAATGAATACCGCGTGGTCGCGAAGGGCAATCACCTGCAGCACTTCATCAATGGCAAGCAGACGATCGATGTCACCGATGAGACGGCGGAAGGCGCGAAGAAGGGCGTCCTCGCGCTCCAGATTCACGCGGGCGCGCCGTTCACGGTGCAGTTCAAGGACATCGTCCTGAAGACCGAATAGCGCGCAGCGGACGCGGCGCGTTTCGCGATTTTTCCGACGCCTTCGCCGGTTCCTTGGAACCGGAATTCGAAGGCGGAGCCCCAGCACGACTGTCAGCCCAATGTCAGTCGCACCGAGAAACCCCGCCCTCGAATTCCGGGCCCAGGGAAATTTTCACGCTGTCTTGAGAAGCGCCGCCCCGCTGTCGGCCAGCACGCTGCCGACGGTCCGCACGAGGCGGTTCACATCGTACGGCTTCGCCATCGCGGCGGTGAATCCGAACTTCCGGCAATCGCGCATGACGGGATCGCTGTCATAGCCGCTGGAGACGATGGACTTGAGGTTCGGATCGATCTCGTGGAGTCGCTTCAGCGCCGTGATCCCGTCCGCGTCGCCAGGCAGGCTCAGGTCGCAAATCACGAGGGAAAAAGGTGCGCCGCACTGCATTGCCTCGCCGCACTGGCCCAGCGCACTGGCGACGGAGGTCGCGGTCGCCACTTCAAAGCCCGCCGCGTCGAGCACGCTGGAGACGAGCATGCAGATGGCCTCCTCGTCGTCGAGGATCAGAATCCGCGAAGGCCCCGGGATCGGGTCCGGCGTGCGCCTCGCGGACGCATTCAAATTCGGCATGGGAAGGATGGTGCAGTTCATGTCAGTGCTGGCCGGTGTCTCGGTGGTTGTGGTGGTTGGGATAAATTCTTCGCCGTCGCGACTGATGAGCGACTGCATCTGCTGGCTGAGCGACTGCGCGCACATCGCGGTCTTCTTTGCATTCAGCACGCGCTCGTGCGTCTTCGGGTCGCCGGGCCGCGCCATGAGGACGAGTGAAAGATTTCCCAGCAGCGAGGTGAGCTGGTTGTTCAGGTCGTGTGTGAATTTTCCGACCGAACCGCGAATGTCCGCGCTCGCCACCGTGTGCCTCGCAGCGTCTGCAGACTCCGCCTCGCGGGCCTCGTGGACCACGGCGAGATATCCGCGGCCCCCGCTCAATTCCACCGGCGACAGAAGCATCTCGACCTGCGTGAACCCGGCCTCGCCATGCTTCGCCATGGTTTCAAAATTGACCGGCCCGTGCTTCGTCAACTCGCCGAGTGCGAGAGGCTGCGCGATAATCCCAACGAGCGATCCCCCGACGAAATCGTCCGCCGCCCGGCCAAAGAGTTCCTCGGCCGCAGGATTCGCTGCGCGGACATTTCCGTCGGCGGAAAGGACAAGCACGGCCTCGTCGGTGATCATCAGCAGCCCGCGCAATTCCGCCTCGGCATCGTCCGTTCTCCGCTTCAGTTCCTCTTCGCGGCGGTGCATGTGCCGGTAAAGCAGCGATGCCGAGAGCCCGAGGACGCCGGCGAGCAACGCGAGGATGACCGTGAGAACGGATCCGGTTTCCATCGGCATCGCCACAAATCCATCCCCCGGAAATGGAACGGCGGCAAAGGCCGCACTGGCCAGCCCCCCGGCCGCATGGATCCTCCGCGGCTCTCGCGCAGGCACCCGGGTAAGGCGATGCAGGTTGGACTGATTGGGCTGATTTCGCATGGCTGGCCGAAAGAGAGCCAGCGTCGTGCCAAGTTATAGAAATTATATTCCGTCTAGTAAATCACAAGACTCACCACCGGCGTCGAACCCAGTTGCGAACGTCCACCGAGGAAACCCAACTCCATCAAAAACTCCGCACGCACCACCTCCGCCCCGCATTCCGCGAGCAATTTAATCGCCGCCGCAGCCGTGCCGCCGGTCGCCAGCACATCGTCAATCAGCGCCACCTTCTCGCCCTTCTCCACCGCGTCCACATGCATCTCCACGACCGCCTCGCCGTATTCGAGCTTGTAAGCCGCCGAGCGCGTCGTCCAAGGCAGCTTGCCCTTCTTGCGGATCGGGATGAAGCCGAGCCCAAGCTGGCTCGCGACAGCTCCCGCAAAAATGAAACCGCGCGCATCAATGCCGACAATTTTCGTGACGCCGAGGCCCTTCAATTCATCCGCAAAACGATCCGTGACAGCGAGAAAAAGCCCGCCATCCGCGAGCACCGGCGTGATGTCCTTGAAGACGATTCCCGGCTTCGGAAAATCGGCGACGTCACGAATCGTGGAGCGGAGTTGTGCGGTGAGATCCATGAAAGTGATTTTGCAGAGTGCGAGCCGCGAGGCAAGCGCAGCAATGTAGGCGAGATTTCCAATCTCGCGCGGCAGGACGGGCGGAGGCGGCGGGATGGCGCGGAGCGCGGATCACCGCGGAGCACAGGTGGCCCGCCTGTGGTTTGCGGCGGCCCGCCGCAAACACCGGATTCAGCTTGCGCGTGATTTCAAAAAGCGCTCTCCGTTCGCGCGTATTTGCAAAAAACGCGCGTCACATTGCCCGGTGTTCCCGGCGGGCCGCCGGGAACGGCAGGCGGGCCGCCTGCGCTCGCCCGCGCGAGGTTGCATGACCTCGCCTACCCTGCCTCACGCAACACCGCCGGCTTCCGCGATCCCCTCGCTGTGCAGATCGCCGCTCTTGCCGAAAGCCTCGGCGATGCTCGGCGTCGGCACCGGATTGTCATTGCCGAGAATGTCGCGTCCTTCGTGCGCCTCGTCGCGGCTGCGGAATTTCACGCCGACGAGCTTCGACACGCCGTGCTCCTCCATCGTCACGCCGTAAAGTGCATCCGCGCGCGCGATGGTGCGCTTGTTGTGGCTGATCACCACGAACTGCGACTGCTGCACAAAGCGGTCGAGAATCTTGATGAACCGGCTGATGTTCGACTCGTCGAGCGGCGCGTCCATTTCGTCCAGCACGCAGAACGGCGACGGCTTCACCATGTAGATCGAGAACAGCAGCGCGACCGCCGTCATCGTCTTCTCACCGCCCGAGAGCAGCGTGATGCTCTGGAGCTGCTTGCCCGGCGGCTTCGCGATGATCTCGATGCCGCTCTCCAGCGGATCGTCCTCCATCGTGAGCACGAGGTTCGCCTGCCCGCCGCCGAACAGCTCGCGGAACATCTCCTGGAAGTTCACGCGAATTTTTTCAAACGTGTCCGCGAAGAGCGTCTTCGTCGTCGTGTTGATCTTGTTGATCACGCCGAGCAGTTCGTCCTTCGCATTCGTCGTGTCGGCGATTTGCGTTTCGAGGAAAACGTGGCGCTGCTCGAGTTCCTCGTATTCTGCGATGGCGTCGAGATTCACCGGCCCCATGCCCGCGAGCCGCGTGTCGAGTTCGCGCACGATGGTCTCGATGCGGAACCAGTCAATCTGGAGCGCTGGCGTCCCGCCGGCGAGTGCCTCGGCTCCGTCCGCAGCGTCCGCCTGCCCGAGTGGGACAGACGTCTCGTCGGTCGCAGTCGGACAGTCCGTCCCGGCTGTCCCCACGCTTGCGTCCGCAGCAGTCAAAGCGCCCTCGTCGGCAGTCCCCTCACCCGCCGTCTCGCTCTGCGCCTGCACGTCGAGCTTCCGCACGCGCTTCCCGATTTCCCTCATGCACGACGCGAGCGCGTAGCCGTCCGGCACGAACTCCCGCAGCGTGACCTGGTAGCGTTTTTGAATGTGGTCATCAATTGCAGCGCCCTTCAGTTCGAGCTGCGTCGAACGAACCTCAATCGCTCCGCGCTGCTCCATGCAGTGCGACTGATCGCGGCGCAACTGGCGCATCCGATCCGCCATTTCCTCCGCTGCGGCGACGACTCCCGCGCGCTCCTCCTGCAACGTCGCCACATGATCACTCGCCTGCGCGATGCTCCCGCGCAGCCGTTCCATGTTCGCCTCGATCTCACCGCCCTCCGCTGCAATTGCGCCCGCGCGCTCCTCGTAGCTTTGAATGTCGCGCTGACGCTGATCGATCAGTTCGCGAAGTTCTTCGATGCGCGCCTCCATCGGCTGCCGCTGGTGATGCAGCGACGAATGCCGCTGACGCTCGGTGGCCACCTTGATCTTCAGATCGTTCAGCTCCGCTGCGATTTCGCTCTCGCGGGCGCGCAGCGTCTCCAACGATCCCTGTGCCTCGGTGCGCCGCGCGAGCGCGGATTCGAATGCCTCCATCGCCCCGCGCACCTCGCCCTCGAGTTCCGCAATCTTCGTCTCGGCCTCAGCGCGGCGCGACTCCGCGCTCTGCCGTTCCCAGTCGAGGCTTTCATTGCGTCGCGTCGTCTCGGCGAGCTGCGAATCAATCATCTGGAGCTGCCCCTGCAATGTCCCGAGCCGCACCGTCGCATCCTGCTTCTCCTCCCGCGCCTCAGTGAGCTGTGCGTTTGCGGATTCCATGCGCTGCAAAATCTCACCCTGCCGCGCGCTGATGCCATCATGCGCAGCGCGCAGCCGCGCGACTTCCTCTTCGAGCGCGAGCGTCTGGTTCTTGCGCGCGAGCACGGACGATCCCGCATCGCTCGCAGTGCCGCCGGTGAGCAAGCCCTCGGTCGTGAGCACTTCGCCCGCGAGCGTCACCGCGCACAGCCTGCGGTTCTCCGCGTGCGCGCGCTGCTGGATGCGAATCGCCGCATCCACGCTCTCCACGATCACATGATCCGCGAGCAGCGCGGCGAGCAGCGGACGCATCGAGTCGTCCACGCGCACCTTGTCCATCGCCCACGCGAGCGCGCCCTCGGGCAGGAACTGCCCCTGCGACGGAGTCGCGGGCTGAAGCTCGCGCAGCAACAACGTCGCGCGCCCCCACTTCTTCGCGGCGAGCGTCTTCATCACCGCCTCCGCGACCATCGCATCCTTCATCAAAATCGCCTGCAAGTTCTGCCCGAGCGCCGCCTCGATCGCGGTCACAAATTCCGGCTCGACCGTCAGGTGATTCGTCAGCGCGCCCGCGATGGCCGGCTGGAAAAATGTCGGGTTGTCGAGTCCGCGCAGCACCGCCTGCGTGCCTTCGGCGAAACCTTCGCCCTCTGCCGCGAGCTGACGCAGCACTTCGAGGCTGCCCGCCTTTTCGCTGAGCGTCCGCTGTGCTTCCGCGAGTTCCTTGTCCACCTGCGCTTTTTCAGCGGTCGCGGTCTGCACCGCACCCGTCGCCTCCGTCAGCGCCGAGGTCCACGATTCAAGATTCCTCGTCGCCTCATCGAGTTGCGCCGTCGCCGAAGCCCGCTGCTCGCCGAGCCGCGTCGCCGCTTCCGTCGCGGCTGCGACCTCACTCGCCAGCACCGCGAGCCGCGCCTCCGCGCCGTCCTGCTGCTGCTGCGCGGACGAAATCCCCATGCGCAGACTCGACAGCTTGCTCTCGATTTTCCCCGCCTCGTTTGCGAGCGACGCGATCAGTGCATCCGCCTGCTGCCGCTCACCCGTGAGCGCCGCCGTCTGCGCCTGCACGTCCTCCATGCGGCGCAGCTCCGATGCGAGCAGCGTGCTGATTTCCTCGAGCTGCACGTCCGCCTCACGCAGCCGCGACTCTGCGTCCTGGAAACGCTCCTGCGCGCCCGCGATGTCCGAACGATAGCGATCCGCGAGCTGACCAAATTCCTCCACGCGCTCCGCATTGAACGCCAGCCGGCTCTCGTGATTCGCGATGCGCGCGTGCAACTCCTGCACCGACTGCCGCGCCTGCGCGAGCCGCCCCTCCATTTCCTCCAGCGCCATGCGCCGGTCGTGCGCCGTGGATTCCTCGCCCTCGATCTGCGAATCAATCTCGAACTGCCGTGCGACGAGATTTTCCAACTCCTCCGCACCCGCGATGCGCGAACCCTCCAGCTCGTCCCACTGGCGCTTCGTGCTGTGCGTCTCCAGCACGCGCAAATCGTCCAGCATCCCCTGGTAGCGCCGCGCCTTTGCCGCCTGCCGCTGCACACTGCCGATCTGCCGCTTCACCTCGCGGATGATGTCCGCGAGCCGCACGAGATTCGCCTCCGTCGCCTCCAGCTTGCGCAGCGCCTCCTTGCGCTGGCTCTTGTATTTCGTGATGCCCGCCGCCTCCTCGAAAATCGCGCGCCGATCCTCGGGCCGCGACGACAGGATGAGGTCAATCTTCCCCTGCTCCATGATCGAATACGCCGAGCGCCCGATGCCCGTGTCCATGAACAGCGTGTGGATGTCCTTCAGCCGGCACGGCGTCCCATTCAGCAGATACTCCGAGCCGCCCTCGCGGAACACGCGCCGCGTGATTTTCACCTCATGCCAGTCCAGCCCGAGCTGCTCCTCGCACTCGCTGAAGGTCATCGAGACCTCCGCCATGCCCAGCGCCGGCCGCGAGTCCGTGCCGGAAAAAATCACGTCCGTCATCTCGCCGCCGCGCAGCGCCTTCGCCGACTGCTCGCCGAGCACCCAGCGGATCGCGTCGAGCACGTTGGATTTGCCGCACCCATTCGGCCCCACGACGCACGTCACGCCGGGGTCAAAATTGAGGACGGTCTTGGGGGCAAATGACTTGAAACCGAAAATTTCGAGGCTCTTGAGATACATGATTCGTGTGCGGTTGCGGGGGTTGTGGCCGTGGAGGATGAAAAGGCCGCAAACGGCGCGCAAGCACTATTACGAGTGGTTGCGGAAAAAGTGAGCCACTGCATCTTGTGGCACGCTGGCTGCGTCGTATACGCCCGCTCAGCACCGAAATCAAGCCCCACAGGCACGCAGGCTTACGCGGACACCAGATTATTTCTCAGCCCACGATCGTGCGCGCTCCTACACTTCCCATGCTGCCAGTTCCGGCGCAGATGGTTCCACAAGACCCTAAAGCAATGATGCAACCGTTCCCGGCTTCACTCTGGCTCCCGGGTAGTGCGCCAGGATTTGTGCCTTCAGGCTTCGAAGAAAATTGGCCGGACCAAACTCAGGCAGAAGGATGCGGTAGTTTGGGTTCTTACCGTTGATCGATTCGTCTGTGACGATAAAAGCACCTGCGTCGTAGAGGCGCGCTCCCACGCTCTGCTTCATGAAAATCTTATAGCGTTCGGCGTATGACGGGCCTTTGAAAGTCTCTGTGTCATCACTCCCCGCCACACGAAATGGTGGCATGGCGAGAAAATGCGGCTGCCTGATCTTCACGGGCTTCCCATCCGAGTCCGGCTCATACTTGCCGACGAAGAGATAGCCGAGCCACGGGCGGGGTTGCTGGCGTTCAAAGCCGGACTGCCCGTAAGTGGTCCAGAAGTCGTGAGCGTTGCCGATGCTTTCTTCGAGCCGGTTGTTCTGGTTGTTGCCGATGCTCTTGTCCTGCGATTTGAACTCAACCGCAACGTAGAGCACAGGGCCACCATGAGCGCCTTTCTCAGAGTGAAATCGGCTGTTTTCCAGAACGATTAAATCCCAGTTCTTGGATGGACGAAAATAAGACGGGAGAATCGAGGGCGTCGTGGAAAGATGGCCACCTGCGATGATGTGCTCCTCATTGACTCCAAGACCGACTAGAAAATCCCGGAGCGTGACGGCGAATCCGTCCATGGTTTTCCCGTGAAGATTTGGGTCGCGATTTCCTCCCTGAGCCTTCTTCGGCTTTGACGATTTTTTGGGTTTCCATTTCTTGGATTTCCACCAGTGATCAATGGCTGAGCGGAAAAGTTCGGTCTCGACGGTCTCGGCCATTATGGGAGGGATTCGATTTGGTATGCTTTCAAGGCTGCCTTGGTCGCGAGTGCCACGTCATGAGCGTCGAAGGCGTCACGCAGGGTTTGTGCGATCTCGGGAGAAATGCTTTCCGGGGCCGGCACCCTAATCCGGCGAAGATATTGCGCTTGGAATCGCATGAAACCACCCCTCATTCGCACGCCATAGCAGTGAATGAAGAACTCCCCGACTGCCGACATGAGCAGGCCGCCGAGCACGCGCAGATCCCACTTTTCCGACGTGATCCAATAGAGGTTGTGCTGCGGATAGGTTTCACCGCGATCGAGAGTGGGGATGAGGCGTTCCTTGATGTCAGCGACGTACAGCTTCTCCTTAGTAATGAGGGCGAGATTCACCCGATCAATCGTCTTGTGCCACTGCTGCGGACGTTCCTTTGCGGTGTGTCGCTCCGTAAGCAGCGTGTAATGTGGTCGCAGGAATGCCTCAAGCCGCGGGTATGACTGCAGATTGACCAGTCCATTCTCGTTCCATGGATTCGCAAGGTAATGTCCGGACCATTTCACACGGCCTGCCTTGAGATCCGAAGCCATGGCGAGAGGCAGCAGTCGGTCAGGCTCGATGTCGGGTTTTTCGTCAGTGATGAAGACGTGGTCCGCACCGGTCGCGACGCCAATCCCGATCTGCGTGCCCGTGATCTTGCTCTCAAGCGGAATGCATGTGGCTTCAAGTCGTTTGAGGAGTTGCAGTGCAGCAGGTGAGGAGCACGGCCAAGGCTCTCGCCCACGAAACCAACTGGGAAAACGTGCAGACGTGAGAGTTTGGTCGGACTGGGCATTCTTGAGAAGTTCGACGACGATCTCTCGTCTCGCTGTTTCAATCCCGGGCAGAGCCTTGGCGACAACGACAGGTCCCTGCTTCTCCTGCGCAATAATCGTGATTGCCGGGTAGGCTGACACCTCCGTTTCAAATGCGGATACATCATGGGCTTCGACGACGCAGCGCACATTGTATCCCTCCGTAGTGATGAATTCACGAAGAGCACTGCCGTAGTCGTTTAACATCCAACGATCAGCGCAAATGAAGGCGCAGACTCCGCCCGGTTTCAGTTGCAGCAGCGCGGCTTGGTAAAAGGCCACATAGATGTCTGCACGTCCGCGCATGGCGCTGAAGCCGCTGCGATAGAATGCGGCTTTGTTTGCGGGGATTTCTTCGAGTCGGATGTACGGTGGATTGCCGATGACGAAATCGGCAATCGGAAATGCGAGCGATGCTTCGAGGAAGTCGTCAATCTTGATCCAACTGCGAGCGAGATCGAAAGCAGTAGTTGGTGAGATGCCCAGTTCGATCAGCGTGGATTCGACCAAATCAATGCCACGCTCGGCAGCATCACGGTCGATCTCGAATGCCCCGATTGCTCCAGCAGCTTGGGTCAGCGGAACACCGTGACATCGGCAGGATTCAACCAAACGGCGGACCATGCCCTGAAGGAAAACGCCGTCCCCAGCCGATGGTTCCAATGCGACAAGTTTGAAAAGGGGGCGCTCGGGCAAATAACCCGCCAAATCCAGAATGAGTTCCACCATCCAAGGCTTGGTATAAATGACACCAGCCTCACGCGGTGGGAGAGTCTCGGCGGCGCTAATGTTCACAGCGCGGAGCTTCCACATTTTGCCCACCGGAAACAAAGGGAATCTGCCACTTCCCTGCAAAGAAACGCTTTGCCGGCTTCCCCCTCGCATGAAGGAAGAGCCTCACACGCACTCGCACGGCGGACAAATCTTCGCGAGCACGTCCGCGAGTTTCACCGGCACCCCACCGCGGCGGGTGCTTTCGTCGGCGGCTTCCATGAAGGCGTACATCTCCAGCGTCTCCGCGTGGCTCACGGGCGGGTGGCCGGTTTGGAGGAACTTCACGATCTGCGCGACGAGCAGGGCGTAGTCGGGTGCCCCGCCCTTTTGCTGCTTTTGCTGAACAAAGCCGGCGCTGCCGAAGAGGGTGACCTGGTTCGGCAGCGGCTGCGTGCGCAGGCCGATGAGCGTGCCGGTCCTGCCGCCGCTCCATTTACCGGTGACGACGTCGGTGTCGGCGGTCTTCGTGCGGGTCACACTTTTGCAGCCCTCGCCGAGCACGGCGTAGAGCGCCTCGGTGGGATGGATGCCGTAAAAGTAGAGGTCGGGGTGGTGCGCATCGAAATGCGCGGGGCCGAAGGAGAGTGCGCCGCGGATTTCGCCGACATCCGTGCGCAGCAACTCGGTGAACGAGGGATGCCAGCGGTACGCGCTGCCCGTCCACAGCGGGACGCGCGCCTCCTCCGCGAGCCGCAGGATTTCCCGCACATCGCGCAGCGTGCCACCGAGAGGCTTGTCCACAAAGACGGGCCGGCCCGCGGCGATGACTTCGCGCGCCTGCTCCAAATGCGCGCGGCCATCCACGCTGCACACGAGGACGGCATCTACGCCGCGGCAAAGCTCCGCGATGCTGCCGACAAATCTCACGCCCCACCGTTCGCGCATCTCGGCGACGAAGCCATCCACGCGCGTACGCGACCACTCCATGTCCGGGCTGAAGGTCCTGCAGGCCGCGGCGATCTCCGCGCCGGGCACATGATTCGGAGCGGCGGGATCGTTGAGGATTCCCGCGAAGGCCGGGGCATGCGAGGTGTCGCAGCCGATGATGCCGAGGCGGAGGGCGGCGATGGGAGTGGTCATGTCGGGAAGAAAGGGAAACTCAATTTTCTGCCGCATTGCAAACGCCGGGCCGCGGCGGTCTGTGCAGCATGGGCGCGAGCTTGACACACGAACGCCATTCCCGGTGATGTCGCGCCGACCAAGACATCCATGAAAGCCACCACACTCCTCTTCCTTCTGCTCGGCCTCTTCGGCCTCGTCCTCCCTGCCTCCGCGCAGGCCCCGTACGAACCAAAGCCCGGCTCAGCCGAGCGCAAGGCCATCATGGATGCCATGCGCGCACCCGTGTCGAAGCAGATCGGCAAGCCCGTCACCTTCACCGGCCAGGTCCGGGTCGTCGGAGCATGGGCGCGCTTCCTTGGCAATGTCGCCCCCACCGATGGCAAGCCGCCGAAAAGCGAGGAGGCCAAGTTGGCGCTGGACCTCGACTTCTTCGCCCTCCTCCGCAAGACGGACGACGGCGGATGGGAAGTCCTCCACCACAACTTCGCAGGCGACATCAGCCTGATGGAGAAGGCCAAGGAAAAATTCCCGAAGGCCCCGCGCGCGCTGTTCACCGCTGAATAGCGCATCGCGCGTCACCGCCCACGGCGGCAAAGTGCGAGGATGCGTTTGATGGGATCACAGTGTGGTACTGTTTTTAGTGAAAGTGCGCCGGCCGTGCAGACACCGTGCGGCGTCAGTTGAGCGTGGGCGGCTTGGCGGCAAGAAAATCCAAACCCACCATTGCGCTGCATACTTTTCCGCGCCGGCGGCGCGGATGTGCAGAGGCAGAAACGGAGCCTGACAAGCGCGCAAAGCGGGCTCATTGCGCTGCAATCGCATTTTTTTATTCCCGCACGGCGGGCAAATGGTGCATTTCATTTCTCCGATGCGGATTTTTTCCCCGACTGAAACCGACTCCTCCGAGCGCCGGGTGGCGATTGTCCCGGCCAGCGTGGTGAAGCTCGCGGCCCTCGGCGCGCAGGTGGCAGTGGAGGCGGGCATCGGCACGAGCGTGAATTTTTCCGACGCGGAATACCGCGAGGCGGGCGCGGAGATCATCGCGGATCGCCGGCAGGGTTTTGCGTCCGCGGAAATCGTGCTGCGGCTGCGCAAGCCGCCGGCCACGGACATTGCGGCACTCAAGCGCGGCTGCATTCACATCAGCTTCCTCGATCCGTTCGCCGATTTGGAGCCGGTGCGCGCGCTCGCGGCGGCGGACGTGAGCGCGATCTGCATGGAGATGATTCCGCGCTCGACGATCGCGCAGAAGATGGACGCGCTGAGTTCGCAGGCGAGCCTCGCGGGCTACGTGGCGGTGCTGCTCGGCGCGAACCGGCTGGATCGCATTTTCCCGATGATGATGACGCCCGCCGGAACGATCCCGCCGGCGAAGGTGTTCATCATCGGCGTCGGCGTCGCGGGCCTGCAGGCCATCGCGACGGCGAAGCGGCTCGGCGCTGTGGTGGAGGCGTTCGACACGCGGCCCGTCGTCGAGGAGCAGGTGAAGTCGCTCGGCGCGAAATTTGTGAAAGTGGACCTCGGCGACATGGGGCAGACGGCGCAGGGCTACGCGAAGGAACTCACGCCCGAGCAGCTCGACAAACAGCGCGAGGTGATGGAGCAGCGTTGCGCGCAGGCGGACCTCATCATCACCACGGCGCAGGTCTTCGGGCGGAAGGCGCCACTCATCGTGACGAAGGCGATGGTCGAAAAGATGAAGCCCGGCACGATCATCGTGGACATGGCGGTGGAGAGCGGCGGCAACGTCGAGTGCTCGCGGCCGGACGAGGACATCGTGGTGAACGGCGTGAAGATCATCGGCTGGCGGAATCTCGCGGGGCGCGTCCCGCGCGCGGCGAGCGCGATGTATTCGAGCAACCTCGCGAACCTCGTGGATCACTTCTGGGACCGCACCGCGAAAACATTCCGCCTCGATCCCACGAACGAGATTCTCAAAGACTGCCTCGTCACGCACGGCGGCAGCATCGTCAACGAACGCCTCCGCACACTCGCCTCCTCCCCCATTTCCCGATGAACCTGAACATGCCTCACGCAAAGGGCGCGAAGGGCGCAAAGGCTTCTGAAACAGTCCTCCTTTGCGACCGTGGCGACCTTTGCGTGAGGCTATTTCACCAGCCGCTTGGAGCATGTACCGAAAGTCAGGATTTAACGCGGAGGCGCAGAGGTGAATGGAGAGGCACGCAGAGGAAAACAGGCGGAATCCTCTGCGCTCCTCTCAATTCTTCTCCGCGCCTCTGCGTTAAAAAATGCAGCTTCCGCGGCTCAGGCCGAGTTTCGGTACCTGCTCTCCGTATCTGCGTTCATCCGCATTTATCTGCGGTTCAACCTCTCCTCTCACCATGAACTCCCTGATGTCCGGCCTCTACGTCTTCGCCCTCTCGGCGTTCCTCGGCTACCTCGTGATCTCGCGCGTGCCTCCCCTGCTCCACACGCCGCTCATGTCCGCGACGAACGCCATCTCCGGCATCTCGCTCGTCGGCTCGCTCGTCACCGCGGGCGGCAATCACGGCGTGCTCAGCACGGTGCTCGGCGTCACCGCAGTCATCTGTGCGACGATCAATGTCGTCGGCGGATTCTGGATCACTGAGCGCATGCTCAAGTTTTTCCGGCGCAAGGAAACGCCCGCCGCAAAGGGGAAGGAATAGCGCGCGATGCACCACTACTTCGTCGAGTTCAGCTACCTGTTCGCCTCGATCTTCTTCATCATCGGGTTGAAAAGCCTGAGCCATCCGGACACCGCGCGCCGCGGAATGCACCTCGCGGAAATCGGCATGTTGCTCGCGATCATCGGCACGCTGCTGCACAAGGAGATCGTCTCCTACCAGTGGATCATCATCGGCCTCGTCATCGGCGGAGCGATCGGCGGCGTGCTCGCACAGCGCGTGGCGATGACCGCACTCCCGCAGCTCACCGCGCTCTCGCATGGATTCGGCGCGCTCGCCGCCACGCTCGTCGGCATCGCGGAATATGCGCGCCACGGCGCGAGCATCGAGAAGCCGCAGATGGTCGCCATCGGCATCGAGGTGCTCCTCGGCGCACTGACCACGACGGGCAGCGTCGTCGCCGCCGCGAAATTGCAGGAGCTGATGCGCGGCTCGCCGATCACGTTCAAGGGCCAGAACTACGTGAACCTCGGCATCCTCGCCGTGTCGCTCGGTGCGCTTGTGGTTTTGGTTTTCAGTCCCGGCGCAGCATTCGCCTTCTACCTCATGCTCGCGCTCGCGCTGGTCTTCGGCCTCATGCTCGTGCTGCCGATAGCCGCGGCGGACATGCCGGTCGTCATGTCGCTGCTGAACGCCTACGCCGGACTCGCCGCGACCGCGACCGGCTTTGCGATCAACAACAACGTCCTCATCATCGCGGGCACGCTGAACGGCTTCTCCGGCTTCATCCTCTCCGTGCTCATGTGCCGCGCGATGAACCGCTCGATCACCAACGTCATCTTCGGCGCATTCGGCAGCGCCGCCGGCCCCGCGACCGCCGCCGCCACCGGCGAGGCACGCGAGATCAACATCGAGGACGCCGCCACGCAGCTCGCCTACGCGCGGCAGGTGATCTTCGTGCCCGGCTACGGCATGGCCACCGCGCAGGCGCAGCATGTCGTCCGCGAACTCGCCACCGTGCTCGAGGAGCGCAACGTGACGGTGAAGTACGCAATCCATCCCGTGGCCGGACGCATGCCGGGCCACATGAACGTGCTGCTCGCCGAGGCCGATGTCCCGTACTCGCAGCTCTACGAACTGGAGCAAATCAACGCCGACTTTCCGAACACCGACGTCGCAGTCGTCATCGGCGCAAACGACGTGGTGAACCCCGACGCCCGCGACAACCCCGGCAGCCCGATCGCCGGAATGCCGATCCTCAATGTGGATCACGCCCGCTCCGTCATCGTGCTCAAGCGCGGCAAGGGCAAGGGCTTCGCCGGAATCGAAAACCCGCTCTTCCTCAAGCACAACACCGGCATGCTCTACGGCGACGCCAAGGGCACGCTCGGCAAGCTCATCTCCGCCGTGATGCAGGCGTAGCGCACGCACCGAAAGCCGGGCAGGTGGCTCAAGGTCATTCCCGGGAGTCTGAACGAGCGCGGTGTGATCGTTCGTGCGGGAATGAACTCCGGGACCGCGACACCAGTCAGTCCACCGGAGTCGCCGCGAGCTTCCGAATCACCGCTGGTAGATCGGGAGAAAATGATTCTTCACCGACAGCGCGAGCACCGCGAGCGCGGTCGCATACACCTTCCCACCCTGCCGCTCCTCGCCACCCACGCCGTCCCACCAGCCTTCGCGCGACTGGATCGGGATCAGCAGATCCGCCATCTGCTTCCGCGCCGCCGCAGCGTGCTTGTCGCCGCGCTGATACATCCCCTGCGCGTAGTAGTACGCGGTGTAAAAAAACCAGCGGTCGCCGACACGCAGGCCAGTCTTCAGCAGACGATCCGACGAAACCTTCACCTCCTCGCTATCGTAGTCGCCGCACACTTGCAGCGCGAGCAGACCCTCCGCGGTCGTCGAGGGTTCACTCCCCCGGCTGCTGTATCCGAAGCCGCCGAAGCCGCGCCCGTGATTGCCGGAATCGTAGAGGCCCTTGATGTAGCGCACCGCGAGATCGATTGATTCCTTCGGCACATCGAGCCCCGCATTGCGCGCGGCGCGGAGTGCCATCGTCTGCCAGCACGTCACGGACATGTCGCTGTCGCTCGCGTCCGGCGTGTAGCGCCAGCCGCCGCGGTTCGATTCGTTCTTCGGCACGCGCTGCGCACGGAGGATGAGATCGATCGCCTTGCGGCAACGATCACGGATGAGCGCGTCCTGCGCCTCGTTCGTGCCCATGCCGAGCATCTCCGCGAGCGCGAGCGTGATGATGCCATGCCCATACATGCGCGAGCCGTCGGCCTTTCCAAAGTATCCGGTCGCATCCTGATTCTCCGGCAGCAGCACAAAGTCGAGCGCACGCTTCATCGCACGTCCCTCGGGCGTGGGATCGGCCGGCTGATGTCCCATCGCCGCAAACGAAAGGAGCGCAAGCGCGGTCATCGTCGTCTCATTGCGAAGCCGGTTGTGAATCGCGCCCGTCGCGGGATCCTGGCAGGTGATCAGAAACTGCGCCGCACGCTTGAACGCCTCGTTCACGCGCGCTCTGTCGGCGTCCTCCTGCGCGAAGATGCCGCACGTCATGGCGAGGAAAATGAGCGCGACCGAGACGCGCATGACCACTGTGTTTTTCAGTCGCAAAATCATGGCCTCTTCTTCGTCTTCTCCGCGATGACACGGTAGTAGGTTTCCACGGCCTGCCGGTATTCACCGGGGATGGATTCCTGCGAACCTTTCGTGAGCTGCTCCGCAAGTTTCTTCGGCAGCTTGCCCCAGTCGCCGCGCTTGAGGCCGTTGGCGTCCGGCAGGGCTTTGGAATTCAGCGCGGTGCCCTCGGCCTTTGCGCCGCCCATCGATTTTTCACTCTGGCTTCCGCTCAAAAGCGAGCCCGGCTGCGGCGAGGAATTTTCCGCGCGGCTCTGGCGCATGGAATCCGCCGCCGCCTGCGCTGCAGCCGCCATCGCGGATTGCGAAGGCGAGGGCTGGCCGGGCTGTCCCGGCTGACCGGGCTGTTGTCCCGGCTGCCCGGGTTGGCCTGGTTGTTGTCCCGGTTGTCCCGGCTGACCGGGCTGCTGGCCAGGTTGCCCCGGTTGCTGCCCCGGTTGGCCGGGCTGCTGTCCTGGCTGGCCCTCGGCATTCGCGGCCTGCTGCGCGGTGGACGGATTCAACTGCTGATCGAGCGCATCGAGCGCGCGCGCCATCGCCTGCTGCTCTGCGGGCGAAGCGGGCGCGGCAGCCTGCTGGCCTGCGGGCTGCGCTGACGGCTGCGCGGCCTGCTGCCCTGCGGGTTGTCCGGAAGGTTGCGCCGCTTGCTGACCGGCAGGTTGTCCTGCGGGTTGTCCCGCCGGTTGACCCGCCGGTTGACCCGCCGGTTGTCCCGCCGGTTGTCCGGCTGGCTGCCCTGCTGGCTGCCCCGCAGCCTGACCTTCCGGCTGTCCTGCGGGCTGTGCATTCGCCTGCGCTCCCTGCGGCGCGGGTTGCGCGGCGGCGGGCTGCGCGGGCTGGCCGTTTGCGGCTTTGTTCAATGCGGAAAGTTCTGCGGCCAACTGCGCGTTCGCCTCGTTCACTGGAGCAGCAGCAGCGGCGGCGGACTTCGCGTTGTTCAGCGCCGCCTGCGCTTCGGGAACTGCCTTCTCCGCGGTCCCTGCGATCTGCTCGCCGAGTTTCGAGAGCTGTTCGCCTGCGGGCTGATTGCCGAGTCGCTGCTCGTGGCGTCCCGCGCGCGCGACTTCCGCGCCCGCGTCGGCGGCATTCGCGGCGATCGGCTGCTGCTGTTTTGCTGCTTGTGCAAGCTGCGGATTTTGCTGCGCCATCGCACCCGCTTCCTGCGCCGCCTGCTTTGCGGCGGCCTGTGCCTGACGCGCTGCCTGCGCCGCTGCCTGCGCCTGCTTCGCGGCCTCGCCCGCCTGCTGCGCGGCCTGCTGATTTGCGGGCTGCTGCTCGCCGCCTTTCGCTGCGGCCTGCTGCGCGTTTGCCTGCGCGCCTTGCGCATCATTCGCGGCTGCATCGGCGGCCTTCGCTGCTTCGCCGGCTTTGTTTGCGGCCTGCTGTGCGGCTTGCGCGGCCTGCTGTGCGTCGCCGGTTGCCGCGGCTTTTTCCGCAGCCTGCGCCGCCTGCTGTGCATCCTTCGCGGCGGCACCGGCCTCGTTCGCGGCCTTCGCTGCCTGCTGTGCGGCCTGCGGATTCGCGGCGTTGTTCGCCTGCTTCTCCGCGGCTTGCGCTGCCTGCTGCGCGGCCTGTGCAGCCTGCGCGGCTTGCTTGGCGGCCTCCGCTGCCTTGTTCGCGGCTTGCTGCGGAGTGTTCGCAACGTTCGGCTTGGCGGCCTGCGCCTGCGCCATCGCTGCAGCTTCGTTCGCGGCGGCCTGCGCGAGATTTTGCGCCTGCTTCGCGGCCTGCGCGGCTTTGTCCGCCTGCTGCGCGGCCTCGGCGGATTTTTCGCCGGACTTCTGATTGTTCGCCTGCTTGTCTCCTGGTTGTGCCGCGGCTTGCTGCGCGGTCGCCTGCGCCTGCTTCGCATCGCCCGCGGCCTGCTCCGCCGCCTTCGCAGCTTCACCGGCCTTGTTCGCGGCCTGCTGTGCCGCTTTCGCAGCTTCGGCTGGAGTGCTCGCCTTCGCCATCTGCTCGGCGGCGTTTGCGGCCTGCTGCGCGTTCTCTGCCGCAGTCGCGGCTTCGTTCGCGGCCTTCGCAGCTTGCTGTTCGGCCTGCTGATTTCCCGCGGCCTTCGCCTCCTGCTTTGCGGACTCGGCCGCTTTCTGCGCGGCTTGCGCGGCTTGCGCCGCCTGCTTCGCGGCCTCCGCTGCATTCTTCTGCGCGGCCTGCGTCTTGGCCTCATCCTTTTTCGCCTGTTCGCCGACCTGCTGCGCGACCTTGCCTTCCTGCTTCGCGGCATTCTCGAGTTTCTGCCCTGCGTCGGCGAGCGTGTCCTTTGAAATCGTGCTCAGCTCCTTTTGCATCGCGGGATTCTCCGGCACCTTTGCCTCGAGTTCCTTGAGGAGCTGCTGCGGATCCTTCTGCGCCATCTCGGCGAGCATCTGCGCGTGCGCCTGCTGCTTGTCGAGGTCCTCCTTGATGCCGAGTTCCTTTTCATTTTCACGCAGCGCCGTACGCGTGTCATCCGCCGGCTTGCCCTGCTCCAATTTTTCAAAATGATCCGCGATCTGCTTCAGCGCGTCCGCGAGCTTTTGCTGCTGCTCCGTCGCGCGTGTGAGGTCGGCCTTCTGCTGCTCGGGCGCGCTCGCGGCGGCGTCCTGCAACGCCTGCTCGGCCTTCGGCGGCGGATCCTTCAGCATCGCGAGCGCATCGTCAGCATCGCGCATCTTCTCTCGCTGATCCTGTTTCAAGATGTCCTGCTTGTTCGCCTCCGCGCGCACGAGATCCTTCAGCGTCTCGACCTTTTGGTTGAGCTGCTGCTGCTGCGCGATCTGCTTCTCCGCCTCGGCCTTCGCGTCCTCGGGATTTTTCTCCTTCGTGTTCTCGGCGCGCTTTTCGGTCTCCTTCTTCACCTCGGTCTGCTCCTTCGCGAGAGCGGCGGCGAGCTGGCTCACGGTCGGCGAAAGTTTCGCGAGCGCCTTGCGTGCGTCCTCCATCGGCTTGCGGAAAAGATCGAGCGCGAGCTTCACCTGCCCGGCGAGCAGTTCGGCATCCTTGCGCGCCGTCACGGGCATATATTCAAAGTTCGCGCGCCCGCCCATCTCGCGCTCCATCGAGCGCCACGCTTCGAGCTGCTGCGTCTTCCAAAGTATCTGCTGCGCATCGGCAAATATTTTCGCCAAGTCCGCCGCCGCCTTTGCAGGCTTCGCACGACCGAGATCATCGGGAATCATCCGCATCCTCGCCTCCAGCCAGCGCCAGTCGCGCGGCGCATCCGTGCGCGAGGCGAGATCGCGCAGCTCCCAGCGCTCGCTCGATGCAAGCTGCGTGAAACCCTCCATCGCCTCCTGCAAGTTGTGACCGCACTCCAGCACGCGGAACACCGCGTCGAGTTCGTCGAGCTTCGCGCGAATCTCAGCGGCATCTGTGCCCGGCGCGATCGCGTGCAGCGCCTCCAGCGCCGCGACGGTCTGCCGCACGTCTGACACAAACTGGTTGTCAGCACGATGCCGGATTTCCTCGAGGTCGCCGTTCGTCTTGAAAAGTTCGCTTGCGACTTTCCACCGCGCATCCGTGAGCACGCGGCGCGCGCCGTCGGTGAACGTCGGCTCCTTCCGGATCGGCTCCAGCGAATCCGCGAGTTTCAGCACGGCCGCATACGCGGGGCCGACATCCTGCGAGGCATCGCGCATCAGCGCGACCGGGCGCACGCCGAACTCGCGGCTCCAGTCGTTGAACGCGCGCGCGGATGACTCGATCCCGCGGTTGAATTCCCCGAGCTTCGTCATCGCAATCTTCATCCTGTAGCTCTTGACGTCGCGTTCATTCGGCAGCGTCTTCGTGAGCGCCTCCCGGTGCCGCTGGAGCTGGTAGAGCGCCGACTTGGCCCGCTCCTTTCCGAATCCCGCCCGCGTGCCCACCGATGAGAGGATGTCCTCGATGACCTTCGTCTGGGAAGCCGTCACCTTGAGCCTGCTCGACAGCGCCTCCCACTGCGCGTCATCCTCCTTGGCGTTCGACCACATTTCCGTCAGCCGCTTCTGCTCGCGGACGAGGACGATCCCATTCTCCGCAAGCACCGCGGCCTCCTCGGAAGCGGTGATCGCCTCCGCCATCGTCTCGGCGGCCTTCGCGCGGCGCGAGATCTCCGCCGACGACTCCAGCGCCGACGCCTGCACCTTGCGCGCCGCGGGCGAAATTGAGATCGCCTCGGCCTCCGCGCGCGTGTTCGTCGCCGCGCCGAATCCGATGCGCGCCAGTTCGCGGCCGAGCATCACGAGTTCCGCCGTGAGATGCCCGCCCTTCGCTTCTTTCAGTGCGCCGCCGAGCGCCGTCCAAGCCTCGGTGAACTTGGTGTCGAACTCCTTCACCGCACCGCTCGTCGCCATGCCCGCCTGCTTCACCGCAGCATCGTCGGCGGTCTTCGAAGACACGGTGCCCTCGTTCGCCTTGCGCACCGCGCTGTGAAGCTGCGACGCCTGCTCCGCGAGCGCGCGCACGCTGTCATTCATCGCGCGCAGCGAATCGAGCGCCTGCACGCGCCGCATCTCAAATCCCGACGCCGTGATCGTGACCTGCAACGATCGCGACTCCGCCTTGCTGCCCTTCAGATCTGTCGCCACGAGTTTCATCGTGAGCAAGTCGCCCGGCTTCACGCCCGCCTGGAAAATATCCCACTGGTCCGCGATGCGCGTCTGCTTGCCGGGCTTTGTTACGAGCACGGTTTCCTTCCAGCCGCCGGAATTGATCTTCACAAGCCGCGAGACTTTCGCGAGGCCGAGGTCGTCGGTCGCATTTCCGCTGATGTCCACGAGTTCGTTCGCGGGCAAAATGAGATCGTTTTTCGGCTTCTCGAGTTCCACCGCGGGCAGAAGATCCGCCTCCGCGCGGATTTCATTTTCCGGGCTGAACTTGTTTTCAAATCCCGTCTCCGCGCCCGTGAGATGCACGCGGTAACTGCCGCTCGCGTTCATCGTGATTTTTCCCGAGAGCAATCCGTCCGCGCCCGCCGTGAGCACCACCGTGCTGCTCGTCTTGCCCTGCTCGACGAGCAGGTCCGCGCGCTTCACCGGCTGGTTCATCTTCAATTTCAGCTCGACCTCCGTGCCTTCGAGCGCCACGAGCGCGCCGTCCTTTTCCGTCACGCTGCGATCGGCCAGCTCGCTGTATTTTGGAAAGTGAAACACCTTCGCGAACTCGGTCACGTAGGGCCGCTCGCGAGCGTCGAGCAGATACTTCCGCGTGAGCGCGTCGCCGGCCTTGATGCGATACCGCACGCTCGCGCGGCTCACCTGCACCGTCGCGGCAAAGCGATCCTCGCCGAGCGGCTCCATTTCCATCACATGCCATCCCCCGTTGTCGCTCATCGTCTCGATGCGCGCGCGGTTCGCGAGCTGTCCCGTGAGCTTCACCTCCACGCGCACCGTGTCGCCCTGCGGGACCATCTTGTCACCGCCTTGCGGCAGCAGCACATCCACCTTTGTCCGCGAGACGCGCTCGAGATTCATCCACGGCGCGAGCGCGCGGAGCATCAGCGTGTGAAAGCTCCAGCCGCTCGCCGCCATCATCGCGATCGCTGCGACGGTGATCGCAAACGCCCAGCCGATCGTGCGCCGGATGAGCGCCACAGGCAGCAGCGACTTCATCTCCACATCGCCGATGCGCTGCGCGACATCCTCCTGCAGCAGCGCGCGGAATTGCTCGGAGTCAAAGACCTCGCCTGGCGTGCGCCCTAGTTCCACCGCGGACAGCAAATCCTCGCGCAGCCCCGGCTCCGCGTGCTCGATCAGCCGCGCGATCTGGCGTTCGTCCGGCGCGTGCAGGAGTTCGCGCAGGCACTGCCGCCACAGGACGACCAGCACTGCAAAATACGCCGTGACGCTCATCGTCCAGCGCAGCCACTCGGGCAGCATCCATTTCAGATCCACCGCAGCCACTGCGAGCAGCAGCAGCACCAGCGCTGCGAGCCCCGCGAGCACGCCCTTGATGATGATGAGCCGCCTGCGCCGCCGGGCGAATGCGTTCAGCTTTTGTGAAATCAGGGGATCAAGTGTGGCGCTCATAGTTGGTTCAGGACCGGACAAGGGTAATCAGTGACTACCCGCAGGCGAGCCTGCACTTTGGCAAAGAGCGCAGGGAAAAATTCTGCCAAATCCCGCAGAGTTGCTTGTGAAAGCACCGACGCCCCCACTTTCCAGCGCAAAAAATCAGCCCGCGCTTTCACAAGCGCGGCACCATGCGGTTCAGCGCCGCCTCACGACCTTCACCGGCAGCTTCGTCCTGCTGCTCGAGGGGAGCATGAAAAGGATCACCACGATGATGATCCCGACGACGATCCCGATCCATACCCACGGATTTTGGAGCAGCGGATTCTCAGTCACGATCGCATTCGACACCGAGCCGATCCCCGGCGTGATGGTCGTCCGCTTCGCCGGGGCAGGCTCCTTGATTTCCTTCACCTTGTCCCCGAGCACCGCCGCGACCGGCACTTCCTCGCCGATGGGCGGCAGACCCTTGCGCTCGCGATCCAGTTGCTCGCGCATTTTCGCAGCCTGCGCGACTTGCTCGTCCGCAGTCTTCGCAGTCTCGGCCTCGAATCCGGCGTTCTCGATTTTCCGCTTCGCCTTTTCCTCCTCGGCCACGCGATCCTCCTCGGCCTTCTTCTTCGCCTTCTCCACCATCGCCTTCCGCATCGGAGCCTCGTCGGCCTCCTTTTCCGCGTCGGCCATGCGCTTCACCTCGGCCTCCTTCGCGGCCTTGCGCGCGGCGGATTTCTCCGGCGACCAGCCGTATTCCGCCTGCATCGCGGGCGGGAGATAATCGAAATCAATCAGCGCGGTACCTTCGCTGTGCGTGACGGTCACGGCATCGCCCACGACTTTTTTCACCTTCACATCCTTGAAGGTTCCGTCCGGTGTCGTGATGTCGAGCGCGTGGCCCGCTGCGGTGAAAGTGATGAGCAGCGAGAGTGAGAGGAGGAGCACTTTCATCCGGAGAAAATACGGAACACGAACGGAATGGACACTCATTTTTTGCACAAAACTCCCCGCCGACTGCGCGCGGAAAAATGACCGCGCATCGTGCATTCCCGTCCCCCGTCCGCTTTTCTCGAATTGCGCAATCTGCAACTCCTGCCCCTATTGCCGCATGAAAAGCGCAAACATCGGCAAGGAACTTTACCGGCAGTTGCGCGCGCTGCCGTGGGAGCAGCTCTGGAGTGACGAGGTGCCGCGCTTCGAACGCGCATCACCGCGCGAACGGTTCGAGCGGGTGTCCGTCGTCCGCGCGGTCGGCGTCGTCTTTCCCGAGTCCGGCCCCGCCGCGCAGAGCGACGAGGTGCGGCAGTGGCTGCGAAAGCTGCTCCAGGATCCCGAGGAAAAAATCCGCCGCTACGCAATGGCCGCGCTGCCGAAAATCGGCGCAGGCGAGGGCGAGGAGACCGATCTCCTCGCGCTGCTGCACACAGGCACCGGCGAGCGCGAGGCGAAATTTCTCGGCCAGACGCTCGACAAGATCGGCGGCGAGGCCACGCTGAAAGCCCTCGGCAGCACCGGCGCACTCGGCCCGCAGACGGAACAAAAAGTGAAGGCCAGCGTCGCGCGCAGCCAGAGCCCGAGCACGGTTCTCATCGATGGCACCGTGACGGATTTCCGCGGCCTGCGCATCCACCTGCGCGGACGCGCGGGACTCGAAGGCATCGTGCGCGAGGAAGTCGAGGCGCAGGGAAAATTCTCCGTCCTCGAAGTGCAGCCCGGCCTCGTCGCGATCGCGGCGAATGCTCCGTTCACGCTAGCCGACATTTTTGCGCTGCGCTGTTTCGGCACCGTGGGCTTCGTCCTCGGCGTCGTGAAATCCGCGGGCGATGCCGCGCCGGTGGATGCGTTCGCGTCTGCGATCGCGTCGCCGTTGTCGCAGCGCATCTTCGCCGCACTCACGAAGGGCGCGATCCGCTACCGGCTGGAATTTGTCGCAAAAGGCCATCAGCGCGCGGCGGTGCGCGACATCGCAAACCGCGCCTACGCGCAGTGCCCGAAAATCCTCAACGACGCACGCGAGGCACCGTGGGCGGTGGACATTCATCCCGCCGCAGACGGCGAATCCGTCGAGCTGCGCCCGCGCCTTTCCCCCGACCCGCGTCACGCGTACCGGCTCGACGACGTGCCCGCCGCCTCGCATCCCCCGCTCGCCGCGTGCATGGCACGGCTCGCAGGACGGCAGGAAAATGAGAGCGTGTGGGATCCCTTCTGCGGCTCCGGTCTCGAACTCATCGAGCGCGCGCGGCTCGGCGGGGTGCGGCGCGTGTTTGGCAGCGACCTCAGCGCTGAGGCGGTGGCGATTGCGACCCGGAATTTTGCCGCCGCATCCCAGGACGATGGCGCGGCGAAACTCGGCAACGTCGTGACCCGCTTTGCCCGCTGCGACTTCCGCGAATTTCCCGATCTCGAGGAGCTGCCGGCGCGCAGCCTCACGCTCATCATCAGCAATCCGCCACTCGGCCGGCGCGTCCCGATCCGCGATCTTCGCGGGCTTTTCGAGGACATCTTCGCCGTCGCCGCGGACATGCTCGCACCGGGCGGACGGCTCGTCTTCACGAATCCCTTCAACATGGAATGCCCGCAGCCTTCGCTCAAACTTGTGTCCCGGCAAATCGTGGATCTCGGAGGATTCGAGTGCCGGCTGGAACTGTATCGCAAGGTCGGCCGCTGACGCCTGCGATGCCTGCGAAAACGACGACCGCGGAGCCGCTGAGCGGCGAGGCATTGATCAAGGAAACCTGCCGCCGCATCCGCGCCGCGCGCAGTGCGTGGGATGCACACAACAACCGCGCCTGCCGCGGCGAACGCGAGAAGGCGCTCGCGCTTTACGAAAGTCTCACCAAGCCCGAGCGCGAGAAAATCCCGCAAGTCCTCCGCGTGTGGCTGCGGTACCGCAGCGAGAAATACTTCGGCCCCGGCCGCACCGCTCCCGGAACAAAACCGCGGTGAACGCTCGCGCGGACCTCAGTGCCCCCGGCGCAGCCGTGGCTCTTCCTCGTGCTCGCGGTCGCTGCGCTCCGCGTATTTCCGCGCCTTGTGCTGCTGCTGGCGGCGGATGACGCGGTCGCCGGTCATCTGCCGTTTCTTGCGGCTGAGCCGGAGTTTTTCGATCTCCTCCTCCAGCTTCTGAAATCCCTCGAAGCGCGCCGCGTTCAGCTTTCCATCCGCCATCGCGACGCGAATCGCGCAGCCCGCATCAGTGCCGTGCTTGCAGTCGTGGAATTTGCACTGCGAGGCGAGTTCCGAGATGTCGGCGAAACGCTCGCGCAGCGTCGTCTCGTCGGTCCACATGTGGATTTCGCGGATGCCCGGATTGTCAATCAGGATGCCGCCGCCCGGCAGCACGAAAAGCTCGCGCGCAGTCGTGCTGTGCCGGCCTTTTCCGGTCGTCTCATTCACCGCGTCGGTCCACTGATAGTCGTCGCCGAGGATGCAGTTCACGATGGATGACTTCCCCACGCCGCTCGATCCCACGAGCGTCATCGAGACGCCGCGCCGGAAATACTGCTTCAGCACCTTGAGGCTCGTCCCCTTTTCCGCGCTCGTGATGTGGACGTCGGCCTCCGTATTCAGCGCGCGAATCGCATCCGCAGCCTCGCGGTTTTTCGCGTCCGAAAAGAGGTCCGCTTTGTTCACCAGCACCACGGCCTTTGCGCGGCTTTTCCCGATGATCGCAAAGTAGCGCTCCATCCTCCGCAGGCTGAAGTCCGACCCGGCATCCGTGACCACGACGACCACGCCCACGTTCGCAGCGATGACCTGCTCCTCCGTGCTGCGGCCCGACATTTTCCGTGAAAGACACGTCTGCCGCGCGAGCCGCGCGCGGATCATCGTCTCGCCGTCCTCGCCGCCGAGATCGAGCGCGACCCAGTCGCCGACGGCGGGCAATTCCGCATCCGTCTCCGCGTCGTGATACACCTTGCCGCTCATCGTGACTTCGATCTCCTCGCCGTCCGCGAGCAGCGCGCCGTACGTGATCTTGTTGTCGCGGATCAGCCGCGCGGGCTTCCACCCTTCGCCATGATACGGCGCGAACTCCCTTTCAAATTCCGCATTCCATCCGAGATCCTCGAGAGTCATCGCAGCAGGCATCCACAGCGATGCGGAAAAATCCACGGCGCGCAGTGGCGCGGACGGCGGTGATTTTTTGCGGGAAAGATTTTCACGGAGTCTGGAACCCCGAAGCATAGCGCCGCGCGGGAAACATCCAACACTGAACGTTCGCCTTCTCACCACCGCCTCGCCCCGCACGCTTTGACAAGCGCGACCGCGACGCACAGCCTCGCGCGATGCAAGTCTGCGCCATCCAGCTCGACAGCGTGTGGGAAGATCCGCGCGCGAACTTCGCCAAAGTCGAACACCTGCTCGCAGCGGATCCGCCCGAGCCGGGCACGCTCATCGTCCTGCCGGAAATGTTCGGCACCGGCTTCAGCTTTGACCTTTCCAAGACCATGCACGGCGACTCGCGCGAGACGGAAAATTTCCTGCGCTCGCTCGCGACGCGCCACCGCTGCACGGTGACCGGCGGCGTGATCAATCCCGGCACGAACGGACTCGGCCGCAACGAGTCCGTCACCTTCGCGGCCGACGGAACGCTGCTCGCGCGCTACGTGAAACAGCAGCCCTTCACCGGCTTCGGCGATGCGGATGAATCCGCAGTGCATGAGGCTGGCACCGGGCCGGTCCTGTTCCGCCTCGGCGAATTCACCGCCGCGCCGCTCATCTGCTACGACCTGCGCTTCCCGGAACTTTTCCGCGCAGCCATGCACCGCGGCGCGGACCTCTTCATCGTCATCGCCGCGTGGCCCGAGGTCCGCATCGGGCACTGGCTCACTCTGCTCCGCGCGCGCGCCATCGAGAACCTGGCCTTCGTCATCGGCGTGAACCGCACGGGCCACGAGCCCTCCGGCGAATGCGGCGGGCGCAGCGTGATCGTGAATCCGCACGGCGAGATCATCGCGGATGCGGGCACGGCGGAGACGATCCTCAGCGCGCAAATTTCACACGCGGATGTCGCGGCGTGGCGCGAAAAATTTCCCGCGCTGCGCGATGCACGCAGGGAAACGTAGGCGTGGGCGGAAGCCCGCGTCGCCCTCCGCACCATCCCGCCGCCTCTGCCCATCCTTCCGCGCGAGATTGAAAATCTCGCCTGCTTATTCCTCGGGCAGCGGCTGGCCCTTGGTCTCAGGGGAGAAGAATACCGTGATAATGCCCACGAGAAAAATCACGCACATGGTCATCGCCGAATAGCGGTAGGGCAGCGGCTTGGCAAAACCGGCAAAGACATTTTGCGTGAGCACGTAGGAAAAGAAGCTGCCGGCCGCGGCGGCGAAACGCCCGAGGTTGTAACAGAACGACGTGCCGGTGCTGCGCAGGCGGCTGGGAAAAAGTTCGGGCAGGTAAATTGCAAAGCCGGCGAAGACACCAAGCTGCGCCGCGCCCATCAGCGGCATCATCCAATAGGCATCCTGCGGTGAACTCATTTTCCAATAGACAAACACCGTCACCACCATCGCCGCCGAGAAGCCCGCGATGAACGCCGCACGCCGCCCCACGGCGTTCGCAAACCGCGTGAACATCCACATGCCGGCGGCAGCGCCGAGCATGTTGAGCAGGTAGGCGTTCACTTTGGCTTTCTCAACGGGAGCGGTCACGACGGGATCGTAGTCCTTCTTGATTTCCTTGATCGCCTTCTCGGTTTCCCGAATGGCTGCCGTGAGCCGGACCTTTTCCGTTTCCGCTGCCGCGGGACCGGCATCTTTGAGCGCCTTGTCCGCGGCACCCTTTGCACCTTCCGCCGCGTGCATCCTCTCGACCACCGGCTGCGATGCGAGGGCTTCAAAATGACTTTTGAAAACCGATGACTGCAAATCCACGGCATACTCGCCGATGGCCCACAAGCCGACCACGCCGGTGGAGGCGATGAGCGCGCCGACGACGAGATGCTTGCGCCACCGCGCATCGGAAAACAGCCCGGCGTACGATGCGAAAATGCCCCCGCTTGGAAGGCGTCCGGCCTCCTTCAGCTTCAGCCACGGCTCCGGTTCCTTGAGATACTTTCGCGTGAGGATGACCATCGCCGCAGGCAGCGCGCCGATGAGGAACATCCAGCGCCAGCCTTCACCGCGCTGAACGACCTGCGAATTTTCCAGAGCATCAATCCCCATCTTGGCAAAGCCCGCGGCAATATTGCCGACGGTCGAGAGTATTTGCAGCAGGCCAAGCGATTGCACGCGCGCTCCGGACGGCACCGTCTCGGCGATGAGCGCCACGGCAAGGCCGAAGACGCCGCCGACGCCGAGGCCGGTCAGGAAACGATAGATGGTGAAATCAATCTTGTTCTGGCTGACAAAGCTGAGTCCGGTGAAGGCCGAGTAAATCAGAATGGTCAGCGTGAGCATCTTCGCACGGCCATAGCGGTCGCCGAGCGCGCCAAAGATCAGTCCTCCCACCCCCCATCCGATGAGGAACCATGCCGTGACCACTTTGCCAAACGCCTGCACGTCCACATCGGTGCCCGCCTTGTGCATCAGCGACGCCAGCGCCGGGATGCGCGCGAGTGAGAAAAGGCGCTGGTCGAGGCAGTCGAAAAACCACGCGGCGGATGCGACGATGAGGACGAACCAGTGGTAGCCGCTGAGCTGCTTCCACCAAGGGAGACTGGGGTTTTGGGACATGGCGGCGCGCACAGTGGCGGGGCGTGGTGTGTCGGGCTAGAAAAAATGTGGGGTGGATGTGGAATGACGAATGACGGATGCCGAAAGGGGCACCGCGAGTGTAGCGCCGCCGATTCGTCGGCAGGCAGGCTGGGCGCAGGGGGCGGGATGGTGCGGAGCAAGGGCCGCGTACGCTCAGATTTCAGTGCGCGATCCAAAAGCACACGCGAGCTGCCGACGACTCGTCGGCGCTGCATTTCCGTCGTCGGCTACTTGCGTTTTGTGCGCTTCGGCACTTTGAGCGACTTGAATTTGCGAGTGAGATTCGTGAGCGATTCCTCGATGCCCATCCGCTCCAGTGAAGTCGCGCCGACGAAGCCCACGGCGTCCGTGTTTGCGATCACGCGCGCGGCGTCTTCGGGTGTGTTGATCGGCCCGCCGTGGCAGAGGAAGAAGATGTCCTTCCGCACGCGCGTCGCGGCATCAATGATCTCCTGCGTGCGCTTGATGGTGAAGTCCCAGCTCTTCACCGCGCTCTTCACACCGATGCTCCCGCCGACGGTCGTGCCGACGTGCGCGATGATCGCATCCGCACCGGCCTTCGCCATTTCCACGGCCTCCTCGGGAGAGCCCACATACACGACAGAAAAAAGATCCATCCGCCGCGCGAGCGCGACCATCTCGTATTCCTTTTTCACGCTCATGCCCGTCTCCTCGAGCACTCCGCGGAAGTGTCCGTCCACGATCGTGTGCGTGGGAAAATTGTTCACGCCAGAGAAGCCCATCTCCTTCACTTTGCCGAGCCAGTGCCACATGCGGCGGCGCGGGTCGGTCGCGTGGACGCCGCAGATCACGGGGCATTCCTCGACGACCGGCAGCACCTCGAATTCGCCGATCTCCATCGCGATGGCGTTTGCATCGCCGTAGGCCATCATGCCCGCAGTCGAGCCGTGGCCCATCATGCGGAAGCGTCCGCTGTTGTAGATGATGATCAGATCGGCGCCGCCGCGCTCAATGAACTTCGCCGAGATGCCCGTGCCTGCGCCGCCGGCGATGATCGCGTCACCTTTTTTCAAAGTCGCGCGCAGGCGCTCGATGACTTCTTTGCGCGTGTAGGGATTTCCTTTTCCGGTCCAGGGATTCGGCATGGTGTGTGTGTTTGGTTGATTGAGAAATGAGTGCGCAAGCTAGCAGCCGCACGCGCGCTGTGAAGCGCCGGGATGCACAAGTCGCTATCGGGAATGCACGCGGGGAAATTCACGGAGCACGCTCGCCTGCAAAGTCGGCGTGTCTCGGGTAGCGCGGGCGTCCCGCCTGCCGTGCCGCGCGTCCCGCGTGGCACATCGGGCGTCGGACAAGTTTGCCGATGCACACCTCCCGAAATCCGAGTGCGTCCCGCGGGACGCGGGCCACGGCAGGCGGGACGCCCGCGCTACCCAAATTCCACGCATCCGCATTCACGCGCTCATTCGATGCCGGGCGCTACTTCACCCACCCGTGCTGCTGGAGCCAGAAGACGAGATCCTTGCCCCACGGATGCACGTCGCCGGCAGGCACTCCGTTTTTTCCGGGGCTGAGACCGATGCCGTGCCCGCCCTTTTCATAGACGTGAAAATCGAACGCGATGCCATTCTTCCGCAGTGCCTGCACGAAGCGGAAACTGTTTTCCGGCAGCACGGCCTTGTCCTCGCCAGTCGTCCACACGAAGCACGGCGGCGTGTCCTTCGTCACCCGCTTGTCGTTCGAGAGCAGCTCGACGAGTTCGGCGGCGGGCTCTTTGCCGAGGAGATTGTTCTTCGATCCGCCGTGCGTCACGCCGTCCTCCATGCTGATCACGCCGTAGCAGATCACGCCGAAGTCCGGACGGCAGCTCACGCGATCCACGGCATCGGGCGCGTCGGATTTTCCCGCGTCGAAATGCGTGACCGAAGTCGTCGCGAGATGCCCTCCTGCGCTGCTGCCCATCACGCCGATGCGCGCGGCGTCCACGCTCCACTTGCCGGCGTTTGCGCGGACAAAACGAATCGCGCGCTGCACATCGTGCATCATCACCGGATGCCGGTAACCCTTCGAGCCGAGGCGGTATTTCAGCACGAAACACGTCACACCTTTTCCAGCGAGATACTCCGCATAGCCCTGCCCTTCGTGCCCTGCGAGGCCACCATAGCCGCCGCCGGGACAGATGATGATCGCCGTGCCGTTCGCAGTGCCCGCCGTGGGGAGAAATGGCGTGAGCGTCGGGATGTCCGTGTCCGCTTTTCCGAGCGCGCCGGGTGCGTCACCTTCCCACAGCCGGATCGGTTCGGCGGATGAAGTGGCGATGAGCGCGGCAAAGACGAAGGCGAGGATGAGCGAGGTGATTTTCATGAGTCGTGATGGATGGAGGAATGTCGCGCGAGTGAGCGGCGACGCGCCTGTTACGAGCAGGAGCGCGTGCGCTTTCATAGGAAAAAGATGGGCGCGAACTTCGTAGCCGAGCTTGTGAAAGCGCGGGCTGATCCTTCCGCCTCACACGGAAGCCCGCCGCGAAGTGCCCGCACTCTCACGAGTGCGGCTACGGGAATTTCTTTTGCCCCGCGCACCGCTCTCCTGCACGCTGCGCCCGTGAAACGCGCCATCTACGCAGGCTCCTTCGATCCGATCACCAACGGCCACCTCGACGTGCTCACGCGCGCAGCAAAGGTCTTTGATCAGGTCGTTCTCGCCGTCGCGGTGAACTCGGAAAAGATCGGCCTCTTCTCCACCGAGGAGCGCGTCGCACTGCTGAAGGAAACCGTCGCGCCGCTGCCGAATGTGCGCGTGACCCACTTCAACGGGCTGCTCGTCGAGTTCGCGCGCATCGAAAAGGCGACCGCGATCATCCGCGGCCTGCGCGCGGTGAGCGACTTTGAGCTCGAGTTCCAGATGGCGCTGATGAACCGCCGCCTCGAGCCCGCGCTGGAGACGCTCTTCCTCATGCCGAAGGAGGAATACAGCTACGTGAGTTCGCGGCTGGTGAAGGAAGTCGCGCGGCTCGGCGGCGATGTTGCGGCATTCGTCCCGCCGTGCGTGGTGCTGGCGCTGCGGGCGAAATTCTCCCGGTGAGACACGTCTGCGAACGCTGCGCTGGCGTGCGCAGGAATTTTATTTTTATTCGTAATCCTATTCTTATTCCCTCGCCTCCTTCCGCGCTGCGGGACTGCCGGCAGGGAACAAGATTACGAACAAAAATAAGAATAAGAGAGAGCACGGCGCGCCCTCCATTTGCATTCCGCCCGCGCCTCGCTACGATGCGATGACAATGAAGGTTCATGTCTTACAGATTCCCGAAGACGGGTTGCACTTGGAGGGTGAGGAGCCGTCCGAAATTCTCGAACTCGACAGCACCCGCGCCCGCGCGACCGGGCCGATCGAGTTTTCGCTCGATGTCGGCGTGAGCGAAGGCGGCCTTTTCGCGACCGGCACGCTCGCCGTCCCGATCGAATGCGAATGCGTCCGCTGCCTCGAAAAATTCTCACGCTCGCTGAACGTGGACGACTTTGCCTGCCAGGTGGAACTTGAAGGTCGTGAGATGGTGGACTTGACAGAGCACATGAGGGAGGACATCCTCCTCACCCTTCCGGCCCACCCGCATTGCGATTGGGATGGCGAAAAGGTCTGCAAAGCCCAGTTCCGCGACGCACCCAGCGAAGCCGAGCCACTCGACGACCCTCGCGATGTCTGGAAGGGCCTCGACAAACTCAAACTTTAACCACCAACACACATGGGAGTCCCAAAACGTAGAAAATCAAAGATGCGTCTTCGCACGCACAAGGCATCACTCCGCTGGCACGCGCCGCTGCTCAACAAGTGCGGCCAGTGCGGCAGCACCATCCGCTCGCACCGCGCGTGCCCGGCCTGCGGCTACTACGCCGGACGCCAGGTCCTCACGATCGCCGGAGCGTAATCGCAATTTCAGCTTTTATTCAGCCGCCCCGCTCCCGAGCGCGGGCGGCTGAATTGCTTTTTCCCTTGCCCGTAACGCAATCGCCATATCGCATCGCGCGCCAATGCTGACCTGATGAAAATCGCGCTCGACGCCATGGGTGGCGACTACGCCCCGGAAAATATCGTGCATGGCGCTGTCCTCGCACTGCGCGCCTACCCGCACATCTCGCGCCTCTTCCTCACCGGCGACACACCGCGCATCGAGACCGAGCTGAAAAAGTACGCCTGCAACGACTCGCGAATCGAAATCGTCCACACCACGCAGATCGTGGACATGTCCGACAGCGGGCTCGACGCGGTGCGGAAAAAGAAGGACAGCTCCGTGTCGCGCGCCGTGGATCTCGTGAAGGACGGCAAGGCGCAGGCCATCGTCAGCGCCGGGCACACCGGCGCGGCGGTCACCGCTTCGCTGATCAAATTGCGCACACTCCCCGGCGTGGAGCGCCCGGCCATCGCGACCATCATGCCATCGCTCGGGAAGCACTGGGTGCTCATTGACGCCGGCGCAAATCCCGACGCGCAGCCCTCGCACCTCATGCAAAATGCGATCATGGGCGCGGCCTACGCACGCCACGTCCTCGGCCGGCAAAACCCCGAAGTCGGCCTCATGTCGAATGGCACCGAGGAGGAAAAGGGCAACGCGCTTTGCAAGGAGACTTACACGATGATCCGCAACGCCGGTGCGCAGCTCAATTTCCGCGGCAACGTCGAGGGCCACGACATCTGGCATCAGCCGCCCGACGTCGTCGTCACGGACGGCTTCACCGGCAACATCCTGCTCAAGTCGAGCGAGGCGCTCGCGCACGCGATCTTCGACATGGTGAAGACCGAAATCAAAGCGGGCTTCCGCACGAAGATCGGCGGCCTGCTCGCGAAGCCTGCATTCAAGCGCGTCCACAAGAAGACGAACGCAGACGAATACGGCGGCATGCCGCTCCTCGGGCTGAACGGCATCACCATCATCTCGCACGGCGGCGCATCGGCCGTCGCGATCATGAACGCCCTGCGCATGGCTTGCGAGAGCATCCGCCACGAGGTAAATCCCCACATCGTCGAGGCCATCAAGATTCACCATGACTCCACCACTGCAGCCCCGCACGCGAACGCACCTGCCTAGGCGCACCGTCTCCATCATCGGCACCGGCAGCTACCTGCCGTCGAGAGTGCTCACAAATGCCGAGTTGGAAAAGATGGTCGAGACCTCCGACGAGTGGATCACGTCGCGCACAGGCATCAAGGAGCGCCGCATCGCCGCCGACGATGAATTCACCAGCGACCTCGCCGCAAATGCCGCGAAGGCCGCGATCGAAAATGCGGGCATCGGCGCGGAGGAGATCGATCTCATCATCGTCGCGAGCATCACGTCCGACATGTTCATGCCGAGCACCGCGTGCCTCGTGCAGACAAAGATCGGCGCGAAAAAGGCCGCCTGTTTCGACATCAGCGCCGCGTGCTCCGGCTTCCTCTACGCCATCGAGATCGCGCAGCAGTTCATCACCTGCCAGACCTTCAATACGATCCTCGTCATCGGCGCAGACAAGCTCTCCAGCATCGTGGACTGGAAAGACCGCAACACCTGCGTGCTCTTCGGCGACGGCGCGGGCGCGGCCATCCTCCGGCACCGCGCGCACGGCCACGGCGTCATCGCCACACGGCTCGGCAGCAACGGCGAACTCGCCGACCTCCTCCAAGTCCCCGGCGGCGGCAGCGCGTGCCCCATCACCGCCGAAAACGCCGGCCAAAATCTCGCGACCATCCGCATGAAGGGCACCGAGACCTTCAAGCACGCCGTCAACGGCATGGTGGAAAGCGCGCGCCAGGTCCTCGACGACGCCGGGCTTGATCCCGAAGACCTCACCTGCGTCATCCCGCACCAGGCGAATCTCCGCATCATCAACGCCGTCGCCGAGCGCCTCGAACTCCCGATCGACCGCTTCATGGTAAACCTCGACCGCTTCGGCAACACGAGCGCCGCCGCAGTCGCCATCGCCCTCGACGAGGCCAACCGCACCGGCCGCATGAAAGTCGGCGACTACGTGCTCCTCGTCGTCTTCGGCGGCGGGCTCACATGGGCGAGTTCCGTCATCCAGTGGTAAAATTCACACCGCTCCAACAGCACGAGACCCTGCCCGCACTTGTCGCCGGAAAGCACGTTTGCATGTCACGGGCAGGGTAGGCGTCCCACCTGCCGTGTCGCGCGTCCCGCGTGACACATCCTGCCGCCGAGAGATCCTCGCAGCACAAGAATTGCCCCGCTGAACATCAATTTCCTCCCGTGCTCACCGACACCCACGCCCACCTCGACTACCCGGAATATCAGGCCGACTTCCCGTCCGTCCTGTCTCGTGCCGAAGCCGCCGGCGTCACGCGAATGGTCTGCATCGGCACCGGAATCGAGAGCAGCAGAGCCGTTATTTCTTTGGCGGAAAAATGGCCGCAACTCCATGCCGTCATTGGCATTCATCCAAATCATATCCCCGAAGAACGTCCCGACTTCCTCCCGCTGCTCCGTGAAATCGCATCCGCCCGCCGCGTGTGCGCGATCGGCGAGACCGGCCTCGACTATTTCCGCCTTGCACAGGACGACACCGCCGGCCGCGCCGCGCAGGCCGCCGCATTTCGCGCGCAACTCGACCTCGCCGTCGAACTCAGCCTCCCCGTCGTGATCCACGAGCGCGCAGCGTGGGACGACACCCTCGCAATCCTCCGCGAATACACCGGCCGCGTGCGCGCCGTATTCCACTGCTTCGGCAAGACTCCCGACCACGCCCGCGAAGTCCTCGCTCTCGGCCACCTCGTCAGCTTCACCGGCATCGTCACTTTCAAAAACGCCCCCGACGCACAGGCGAGCGCCGCCGCCGTCCCGCTCGACTCCTTCATGGTCGAGACCGACTGCCCCTACCTCGCCCCCGTCCCGCATCGCGGAAAAAGGTGCGAGCCCGCATTCGTCCGCCACACCGCCGGGCACATCGCCGCCCTCCGCGGAATCCCGCTCGAAAAACTGGCCGCCGCCACCGAAGCGACGGCGAACCGGTTCTTTCGCTTCGCACCGTAGCCGCGCACAGGGAGCGGGCTGGTGTCGGAAAAAACGTCACGCCCCGGCAAGGACGCGCGGCGCTCCGTCCGGCTCATTTCGTCAGCGCAATCGCCGACACCGCGCCATTCGTCTTCAGATCCTTGCCAAAGACGATCTCCACCTTCGGCGCGGAGCACTTCGTATTTGGAACACTCACCGTCGGCGCGGAACTGTATCCCGCGCCGCCGCTCACGATCTCGTAGCCCGTCACCACGCCGTCCTTCACCAGCGCATTCGCCACCGCGGGCGTGACCTTCCACAGCCCGCCGCGGCCGGGAGGATAGCGGTAAAAATTCGACACCTCGTCGAGCCGCTCATTCGTGATTCCAAATTTCCCGAGCGCCGACATCAGCGCGCGCTTGTTCGCCTGCGCCTCCTCATGCGTCGGCCCGCCGCTGCCCGGCCCCGCGGGATGCACATGCGAAAACGCCTCGCGAAACACATCCGGCGTCACCCCGAGCGCCGCCGCGATGAGCACCACCGGCCTGCCGTGGTCGCGCGCGTCCGTATCATGCCCTCCGTAAAAAACGACCGGGACGCGCGTGGTGCCCTTCGCCGTCGCGGCGGGCTGGGCAAGTGTGGAGGATCCCGCAAGCGCGATGGCTACGGCGATGGTGAATGCGAGGCGGGTCATGGGAGTGGATGCGGTGTTCATGGTTGGTCTGTTTCTTCAAAGTCACCAAATGCGGGTGACGCCGTAGGTATCGAAAGCCGCGTCATCGCCGAGCACAGTCATGCCTTCCGTGAGCGCCTGCGCCACGAGCAGACGGTCAAACGGATCACGGTGATGAAACGGTAACTGCGAAACTTTCACCAGATGCGCGTCGGCCAAATCCAGAAACTGGATTGCGCCTGTCCTGCGAAGCTCTGCGATGAGTTCCGAAAGCGGCTTCGGAAGTGTGAGCTTTCCGGTGGAAACCTTGATCGCGATTTCCCACAGGCTTGCCTTGCTCACATGCTTCACATTCCGCGCATCGGAAATCTCCCTGGCTGCCTGCACACTGAGTTGCGGGGAACCGTCCACCATCCACAGCAGCGTGTGCGTATCGAGCAGCATCATCATCCCGTGTAGGGGCCGAAGTCCTCAATCGCCGCATCCCAGCCCTGCTGGAAACCGACCTGCCCCCGCCACATTCCGATCAAGGCTGCGTGATTTGCGGAGGCTGCTTCGGGGTGCGTCTCATCTTCGATGTGCAGCACAGCCTTGTGCATCCCGGGCTTCACGGACGGCGGCAAAGTCACCGTGGCGTGCCCCTCGGAATCCACCAGCAGGGTTTCTTCGATTGTGATCATGCAAGGGAGGCTAGCATACGCAGCCGGGCTTTCGAGAGCAAAAGCCGCGGGATGGAGCGCCGCGCGTCCCGCCGGCCATGGAAGCGTGACGCGGAGCGTCTCATTTTCCGACACGGGCCCGCAGGAAATGTGGCACTGCGCACGTGGCATCGTGGCTGGCGAGGACGCGCAGCGCTCCATTGCACCCCCGCCCCGCCCCTGCTATCCTTCCCCCATGCACGCCTAGCCTCCCTTCACTGCGTCCGCATGGTTTTCGCGGACGTGGAGTCAGTAGGTACGCGTGCTACCCGCAATCTATGAGAACACACATTTCTTGCTCTTTGCTCACTTTCGCGCTGCTTTCGGCCGCGACCTTCGGAAGCGAACCACTTCCGATTGACGAACCGAACAACAAACGCAAGGTCACTTTCGCAATGGAGGGCGAGGATGCGACCAGCACTTTCTACTACTTTTTCTACAGCCTTCCCGCCGACGGTAACGTGTCGAAGATCCGTATGCTTTGGAACGGTGGCGGCAACAACAAGCCTTCCATTACGGACTACTACCTCTGTGGCTCTTTCATTTGGATTATCGAGCGGTCTGCCGAGCGCCGTGACCTTCCGTTGCTTGCCAAGGGCAAGGACGTTCCATTTCAGAGTATTAGAGAGCGCGTCATCAAGACCGCGCCTCTCGAACATTTGCGCATCCTCTCCTTTCCAGACGCCCCGGAAATTCCGCGTCTTTCCGAGGCTGAGCGTCAGGAACTGACATCCATCATTTCTCTTCTATCCAAGAGCCGAAAACCAGTCCAAGGAAAGTGATATGGAATGCCGTTTCAAAAATGATCCCAACGTCTAACCCCACGGCTTGTGTGACCCGCCTTACGCCAGCCGCACGATGCCCGTGCCTTTCTCAATCTTCCCGATGGTGCGGGCCTTGAGCTTTTTCGCGACGAGCGCGGCGTCCTTCGGCGAGACGATGACGGTCATGCCGATGCCCATGTTGAAGACCTGATACATCTCGGCGTGGTCCACCGCGCCGCCGCGCTCGATGTGCTGGAAGATGGCGGGCACCTTCCAACTCGTGGTGGCGATGACGGCGTCGCAGTTCTTCGGGAGGACGCGGGGCATGTTATCCACGAGGCCGCCACCGGTGATATGGGCGAGGCCCTTGATCAAGGACGAAGTAGGAAGGCTGAAGGATGAAGTGCGGCGCTTACTTCTGCCTTCATCCTTCATCCTTCCGCCTTCGAGCGCAGCGAGCAGCGGCTGGTAGTTGCGGTGAACGCGCAGCAATTCGTCGGCGAGGGTGCCTTTCACACCGTCGAGCTTGCTGGTGAGCTTGAGGCCCATCTGCTCGAAGAGGACTTTGCGGGCGAGGGTGTAGCCGTTGGTGTGGAGGCCGTTTGACTCAAGGCCGAGGACGATGTCGCCGGGGCGGATGCGGGAGCCGTCGAGCAGTTTCGCGCGATCCACGACGCCGACGATGGTGCCGGCGAGATCGTATTCGCCGGGCGCATACATGCCGGGCATCTGCGCGGTCTCGCCGCCGACGATGGCGCACCCGGCGGCCTTGCACGCTTTCGCAAATCCCTTGAGCAACTGCGTGAAGACCGCGGGCTCGAGTTTTTCCGCACCGATGTAGTCGAGGAAAAAGAGCGGGCGCGCGCCGATGACGGCGATGTCGTTCACGCAGTGGTTCACGAGGTCCTGGCCCATCGTGTCGTGGCGGCCAGTCATGAAGGCGAGCTTGAGCTTCGTGCCCACGCCATCGACGCTGGAGACGAGCACGGGGTCGCGCATCCCGCGAAAATCCGGCCGGAACAGCCCGCCGAATCCGCCGATGCGCCCGAGGACTTCAGGGCCGTGAGTGCCTTTGACGAGGGCCTGGATACCGCTCTTGACGCGGTTGCCAAGGTCCACATCCACGCCGGCGGCGGCGTAGGCTTTTTTGGATTTGGGAGCGGGTTTGGGTTTCGGATTTTTGGACATTGGGAAAGTGGAGGCTGTGACTAGGCGGCGTTGCTGACGAGCGGGGTGCCGTAATGCTCGACGGTCGGAAACGGTTCGTAGAAGTGGTGCAGCAGCGCACGCCAGCGCTGATATCCGGCGGACTGACGGAAACCAATCGTGTGATCCTCCAGTTGGCGCCATTGGACCAACAGGATGTATCTGGTCTTTGCCTCGATGCAGGGACGGAGTTCGTGCGAGATATAGCCTGACACTCCAGCGATGATGGGAGACGCCTCGCGAAAGGCAGCCTCGAAAGCATCGCTGCTGCCGTCCCTCACGTTGAGAATGGCGACTTCGAGAATCATGCGGGAAAGGACAGTGCGTGAGCGAAGCTGACTTTCACGAGGGCTTGGATGCCGCTCTTGGCGCGGTTTCCGAGGTTCACATTCACGCCGGCGGTGGCGTAGGCCTTCTTTTTGGATTTAGGATTTAGGATTTCTGATTTAAGATTTTTGGCCATTGGAAAAGTGGTGGTGGTGCGGCAGCCGGCTACGCGTTTTTACGGCATCGGATACGACGGCGGAAATAAAGGACCGCCGCCGCGATACAGATGGCAATCTCGAACAAAAATGACCAGTGGAATACAAAGCTCCACACCCACCAACTGCGTGTCGCGGGAACAGTGATGAGGTAGAACTTCTGATCTGTGAGCGGGTAGAGCCAACAAATGCCCGCAAACGGTGTATCGAGGATCAAATGCAGGAAAATCCCTCCGACGAATGAAGCGGCAACTAGAGCGAAATTCTTGTTGCGGATGAGCAACCCCACGAGTGTCGCGACGGCAAGAGCGGCGATCCAGAAGATCGGCAAATGAGTCCAGTAGTGATGGTGATGATGCCGTCCGTGATCGATGACGTAGAAATACAGCATGTCCACGTCAGGGAAGACACTCCCGAAAAGGAATGCGAAAAATCGCCCTTTCTTCTGCTCAGGAGCCACACGATCCGTGAGCATGCAGCCGCAGATGTAACCGGCAGGCAGATGGGCGATGAACATCGTTAGAACTACGAACGAAAGGCAGCCATCGGCAGAATCTTCATTTGGTGTTAGAAGTTAGACGTTAAATGTTAGGTGTTAGGCCCCGCGCAGCGGATCGTTCGGGGGCTGAGCCATTGTCCTGAGTCGCGAGGCGCCTTCGGCGGGATCAACTTCTAACATTTAACGTTTAACTCTTAACTTCTAAATGGGGCACCCTTGACATCGCCTTACTTGAGTTTCCCAAAAAGCTCCGTCTGCGGGCTGGCTTCGGGGGCGAGGCTTTTGCGCTCCTTGCCCATGACGAATTTGCCCGCGCCGTCGGGTATCTGCACGGGGTAGTTGCCGTCGAAGCACGCGAGGCAGAAGCCGTTCGCGGCCTGGCCGGTGGCCTTGATCATGCCGGGGACGCTGAGGTAGCCGATGCTGTCCGCGCCGAGGTAGCCGGCGATGGCTTCGGGGGTGTGCTGGTTGGCGATGAGCTTTTTCGGATCGGGGAAATCAATGCCGTAGTGGCAGGCGTGGCGGTGCGGCGGGCAGCTCACGCGGAGGTGGACTTCCTTCGCGCCGCACTCGCGGAGATTTTTCACGCGCGCCATGGCGGTGGTGCCGCGCACGATGCTGTCATCCACGATGACGATGCGCTTTCCGCGCACCATTTCGCCGATGAGGTTGAGCTTCACGCGGACATTGAAGTCGCGGATGAGCTGCGAGGGCTGGAGAAAGGTGCGGCCGATGTAGTGGTTCCGGACGAAGGCCTGCTCGAAGCGGATGCCGAGCTGCTCGGCGAAGCCAAAGGCGGCGTAGTTCCCGCTGTCGGGCACGGGGATGACGATGTCGGCCTCGACGGGGGTCTCGATGGCAAGCTGGCGGCCCATCTCGGTGCGGACGCGGGCGACGTTCACGCCGGAGATGACGGAGTCGGGCCGTGCAAAATAGACATACTCGAACATGCAGAACGCGGGCCTCACGTCGTCGAACGGTCGCTCGCTGCGGATTCCATTTTCACCGATGATGACGACCTCGCCGGGCTCGATGTCGCGGATGAATTTCGCACCGATGAGATCGAAAGCGCAGGTCTCGCTGGAAAGCACATACGCGCCATCGAGCATCCCGAGAGCGAGCGGGCGGAAGCCGTGCGGATCGCGGACGCCGATGATTTCCGTCTCGGTCATCATGACCACGGAGAATGCGCCCTGGATGCGGCGGAGGACATTGAGCGCGTTACCTCCGTCGTTCGGCTGCGCGAGGAGGTGGAGGATGATCTCGCTGTCCACCGTGGTCTGGAAAATGGAGCCCTTGTCCTCGAGTTCCTCGCGGAGCAGCGCGGCGTTCACGAGGTTGCCATTGTGGCCGATGGCGATTTGCCCGCGGGCGCAGTCCACCATGAGCGGCTGGGCATTCGTGAGCGTGCTGCTGCCGGTGGTCGAGTAGCGCACATGGCCGATGGCGCGGGTGTTCTTCGGGTAGTCTTCCGTGGCGCGACCCTTGGCAAACTCCGACTCGGGAGGGCGTCCCTTCAGCCGCTCAAGATCCGGCGCCTTGAAGACCTGCGAGACGAGGCCCATGTCCACATGGCGGATGAATTGCGAGCCGGACGCGCCGGCTGTGACGATGCCCGCGCTCTCCTGACCGCGGTGTTGGAGGGCGAAGAGACCGTAGTAGGTCAGCTCCGCCGCGTTTTTGTGACCGAACACGGCGAAGACGCCGCACTCGTGTTTCGGTTTGTGGTGGTTCACGCGAGGCAGGCGGCGGAGATACGGGGCATTGTGAGTGACGTCAAGCGGCGGGCGCTGAGGGGCGATATTCCGTCACCTTTTTTAGCGTGGCGTTCAGCTCGTGGAGCTGCCACGCGGAAGTCACGCGCCCGCCTTCGAGATCGGTGATGTAGAGACTGTCAATCGCCGCGCCTTTTTCCGTGGTGATGCGCGCGGCGGCGATGAGGAACCTCGCATCGCTGACTGCGCGGAGCACCTCGTAGAGCAGGCCGATGCGGTCGGGCGCGGCGATGTCCACGAGCGTGTATTTCGGATTGGTGTCCGGGTTGATCGCGATGCGCACCGGAAACTCCAGCGTGCGCTCCCACGACTGCACGCGGCGCTGGCGCTTCGCGATCAGCGGCATGAAGTCGTAGCTTTCCACCATGAGCGCGTCGTCCAGCAACTTGCCGACGCGCTGGAGGTCGCGCTCGTCCTCCACCGCCTGGAACCGCGGTGTCGTGATGCGGAAAACGTCGAGCACGAGTCCGTCGTGCCGCGTGTAAATGTCCGCGCTGAGGATGCTCAGATCGCTGGCGGTCAGCGCGCCGCAGATGCGCGCGAGCAACTGGTGGCGATCCCACGTGCAAACCCACAGTTCGCTGTGGCCGGCGTGCGGGCGCGGCACCCAGCGCAGGACCGGCGCGAGCGTCCCCTCCTCGCCGGCAAAATGCTTTTCGAGAAACTCGCGCACGAGCTTCAGGTGCCCCGCGATTTCCCCGGAGTTATGCGTCTGGAAATACCGCTCGGGCAGCGCGGCAAAGTGCGCGTCAATTTCCACCTCGAATTCCGCGGGCAGCCACTTCGCCACGTCGGCCCTGAGTTCCTGCCGCTCGACATGGCGCTGCCTGCGGAAGCCCTCGCTGTCCGCGAGGCAGCGTGAAGTCTCGCGGTAGAGCTGCCACGAGAGTGACTCCGTCCAGCCGTTCCAGATTTTCTCGTCGCCGACTCCGAGGCCGTCCGCGGCGGTGAGCAGCATGAGCGCGTCGAGATTTTCCTGGTGCCCTACCACTGCGGCAAACGACTCGATCGTCGCCGGGTCCGAGAGGTCGCGCTGCCTCGCGGTGCGCGACATCAGGTCATGATTGTCCACGAGAAAAATGAGCAGCTTCCTCTGCGCCGGCGTGAGCTGGAGGCGGCGGGCGACTTTCTGCGCGTTGATCGTGCTCTCGATGGCGTGGTGCCGGCTGTTCGCGGCCTTGCCCGTGTCGTGCAGCAGGACCGCGAGGTAGAGCACGTAGGGATCCTCGAGCTTCTCGAAAAGTTCGCGGTAGCCAGCGTGCCGCTTCTCCTCTGTGTCGAGCAGGCCGTCGAGCTTGTCCACACACACGAGCGTGTGCTCATCCACCGTGTAGCGGTGAAAATATTCGTGTTGCACAAGCGCCGTGAGGTTGCCGAATTCCGGCAGCCAGCGACCGAGGAAATCCACGCGGTGCATCGCGTGCAGGATGTGGCCGACCTGCCCCTTTTTCCGAAGGATGCTCGCGAACACCTCGCGGTTCACCTTCCGGTACCGGAATGTGGGATCCACATACTTCAGCCGCCGCCGCACGAGCTGCCGCAGCTCCGGGCTGATGCGCAGGCCGCGCAGTTGCACATGCTGAAAAAGGCGCATCATCCGCGCACTGTCCTCCTTGAAAATCTGCCGGTCCTGATAGCCGATCCGATCCCCGGTCGCGATGAATCCGTCGAACTCGTCGCGCTTCGTCTTTGCGCGCCGCACGAAAGGCAGGAATCGGAAAAATCCTCCCGGCGCTTTTTCCTCCACCGTCGGCAGCGCGAGGCGCTCGGAGACGAGTTCCGTCAGCTCGTAAATCGCGCGCGCGTGCCGGTAGTAGTCGCGCATGAGCGCCTCAGTGCGGCGCAGCACGTCGGGGAATCTCGCCTTGTACCCGAGGCGGTCCGCGAGATCCTTCTGGTTGCCGACGAGGATCACATCCACATGCCGCCCGGTGACGTAGTGCAGCTCGGTGCGCAGGCGGAAGATGAAATCGTACGCGCGATCCAATTCGCGCTGCTCGCTCTCGTTGAGATATTTCTTCTTCACCAGCTCGCCCGTCGTGCGGACTCGGTATTTGAAATACGCCATCCACAGCAGGTTCTGGAAATCACGCAGGCCGCCGCAGCCGTTCTTCACGTTTGGCTCCTGCATGTAAACCGTGCGGCCGTATTTCGCGTGACGCGAAGCCTGGTCCGCCACGCGCGCGGCGAGGTAGTCCTCCGTATGCCCGTCCACGCACGACTTCAAGAATTTCGCCTGGAACGCCTCGAACAGCTCCTTGTCACCCCACAGGTGCCGCGCCTCGAGCATCGCGGTCTTCGACTGCATCTCCTTGTTTGCCTCGGCGATCGTCTCACTGAGGTTTCGCGTCGAATGCCCTGGCGTAAAATCGCACGATAAAAGCATGTTCAGCACATCCGTCACCACGGCCTCGACGCCCTCCGCCAGCTTCGTGCGCCCGGCGTGGAGGAAGCCGATATCCACATCACTCTTCGGATTCAGCTCGCGCCGTCCGTAGCCGCCGGTCGCCATCAGCGTGAGCTTCGGCGGCCTGATGCCCCGGCTGCGCAGGTCCGCGACCGCGGCATCCATGAGGTGGCGTGTGAAATCATCAATCGTCTCCGCGCGCATGTGGCCGATCTCGATGCCGCCCGACACGCGGCGGTGGCGGAGTTCGAGCCACTTTTCCTCCACCGCCAGCGCCTTCCGGTACGCGGACACGCGGACCTCAAAGGAAGTCGTGCCTTCCGCGATCAGGCGGGATTCGATTTCCGCGAGCACCTTCGCAAAGCGCCGCATCGGTTGTTTGGAGAGAGGCACGCGCGTTACGCCAGCGAGAAAGCCTGCTCCGCCGGTGCGCCCGCGGTCCCGCGCACCTTAGCGTCATTCGCCGCGAGATGCGTGAGCGTGTGGAAGACCGCCTCCGGCTCCTCGCCGACCGCCTTCGCGATCTGCTCCGCAGTCCTCGGCTCCGCGCTCAGCGACGCGCGCACCTTGAGCTGCAGCGCGAGCACCACAGCCGCGGCCTTCTTTCCCGCCTCCACACCCGGCTGGTGGTACGCGTTGACGTTCACGAGCGTCGCGTAAAAGCCGACCGCGCGATCATAGAGCGCGATGAGCGCGCCGACCGTCTTCGGCGACACTTCCGGGATGCTCACCGTCACGCTGTCGCGTCCGCTCTCGAACAGCGCCTGCCGCGTGCCGCGCAGGAAGCCCTGCAAATAATCGCCCGCCGTCACGCCAGGCTCGACCTCGATGCCCGCCGCGCTGCGCGCCTTGCGCACCTCGATGAATGTCGCGAAGAAATTGTTCACGCCGTCGCGGAGCTGCTGCACGTACGCGTGCTGATCAGTCGAGCCCTTGTTGCCGTACACCGCGATGCCCTGGTTCACTTCCTTGCCGTCGAGGTCGAGCTTCTTGCCGAGGCTCTCCATCACGAGCTGCTGGAGATACTTTGAGAAAAGCGCGAGGCGATCCTTGTACGGCAGCACCACCATGTCCTTCGCGCCTTTGCCGCCGCCGGCGAAGTGCCAGCTCAATGCGAGCATCATCGCGGGATTTTTCCGCGTCCCGGTGAGGCGCGTCCACTCGTCCATCAGCGACGCCCCTTCGAGGATTCCGCCGATCTCCAGCCCTTGCAATGCGAGCGGCAGCAGGCCCACCGCGCTCATCACCGAAGTGCGCCCGCCCACCCAGTCCCACATCGGAAAACGCGCGAGCCATTTTTTGTCCGTCGCATATTTGTCCAGCGGCGAGCCCACGCCCGTCACCGCCACCGCGTGCGACGCAAAATCAATCCCCGCGCGCTGGTAGGCCGCCTCGGCCTCCAGCATCCCGTTGCGCGTCTCCGGTGTGCCACCGCTCTTGGAAATGGTGATGACCAGCGTGTGATCCAGCCGGTGCGCCAGCCGCTCGATCGTGCGATCGATCCCGTCCGGATCCGTGTTGTCGAAAAAGTGCAGCCGCATCCGGTCTTCCGAAGTCCCGAGCGCCTCCGCGACAAACTGCGGCCCGAGCGCCGAGCCGCCGATGCCGATCACGAGCACGTCCATGAATTTCTCGCTCTGATGCGTCCGCATCGCGAACTCCTTGATGTTTGCATAGCACGTCACGATCTCCTCACGCAGCTCGTCATTCGGCGCGATCTCCGGCGTGCGAAGCCAGTAGTGCCCGACCATTCGCTTCTCATCGGGATTCGCGATCGCGCCCTTTTCCAGCGCATCCATCGCCGCGAAAGATTTCTGCGCCGCCGGCTCCATCGTCGCGAGCCATGCATCGTCGAAGCGCATCCGGCTCACATCGAGCGAGACCCCGAGTTCATCGTTTGCGGTGTAGGACTGCTGAAACTTTTCCCAGAGCGAAGTGGACATAGGGCGGCGAATGAAGCGCCCCATGCCCGCGGGCGCAAGCCCCCGTGCCACATTCGAGATGGTTTCGCGGAAACGGAGGCGCGTCTCGCGGCGTGTGACTGGCTTCATGCTCCGATGTTTTGCGTCATCGTGGGGACGGAATATTTTGCAGTGCTGCCGAAACACGCACCCGCTCCACACTTGACGCATCGGGATTCCGGCTTATATCCCCCCGCCCGCTTCGCTCGCATGAAATCCGCCGCCTTCACTCTCGCAATCGCCACGCTCCTCGCAGGATGCGCCAGCGACCCACGCTTCAGTTCCGACACCGTCTATCTCGGCGGACGCCGCGTGGCCGTTGGCCGTTCCGCGGGCGAGGAGAAACGGATGAACTTCGACAACGCGTCGTACTGGGACGGCAACAATGCCACCGGCTCGCCGCGCATCGCAATCAAGCTCAGTGATCAGAAGGCGTATTTTTATAAGGGCGATCAGCTCGTCGGCATCTCGATCCTCTCGACCGGCCGCGAAGGATTCGGCACGCCGTCGGGCAGCTACGCGATCCAGCAAAAGGATCGCGATCATGTCTCCTCGCGCTTCGGCGACTACGTGGATGCGCGGAGCGGCGACGTGATCCGCAAGGACATTGATCGCAACAAGGATCCCATGCCCAAAGGCGCGAAATACGACGGCGCCAAGATGCCCTACTTCATGCGTGTGAGCGGCGGCGTGGGGATGCACGAGGGATTCCTCCCCGGCTATCCCGCGTCGCACGGCTGCATCCGCATGCCCGGCTTCATGGCCGAGGCATTTTTCAATCACGTGAGCGTCGGCACACCCGTCAGCATCTCCCCGTGAGCGGCGGCGTCCCCGAAATCTCCGTCACCGACGCGGCAAAATTGCTCGCCGGAAAAAATCCGCCGCGCCTCGTGGACGTGCGCGAGCAGGACGAATGGGCCGTCGCAAAAATCCCCGCCGCGGAACTGCTGCCGCTCTCGCAGTGGCCGGACATCGCAGTGCAAAAGCTCACGGACAAATCGCAGCCCGTGCTCATCCAGTGCCACCACGGCGGACGCTCCGCACGCGCCGCCGCGTGGCTGCTCAGCCAGGGCTTCACCGACGTGACGAATCTCGCCGGCGGCATTGATGCGTGGGCAGAGCAGGTGGACGCCGCCGTGCCGCGATACTGATCGTAGCCGACGACGGCAGGAGGCGGGCACATTTCCAGCACGCATGCATCGCGCCCGCCCGGTGAAAATTCGGCAAATGCGGAATGCATTTCGCGGCCTTTCAACCGACACCCAAATGCAGTAGTGCGCGGCGGAAGGCGCGACATCGCGCCTTCCATTTTCCGCAGCATCCGATTGATTGAAAATCCGCACGATGCCTCTCCCCCGCACGCGAATCCTTCTCATTCTCGCCGCCACCACAGCGAACGCAGCCGTTCCGTTGCCGCCCGAACAGGCGGAGTTTTTTGAAACGAAGATCCGCCCCGTCCTCGCGAGCGAATGCCAGGAGTGTCACGACGCGAAGAAGCAAAAGGGCGGCCTGCGACTCGACTACCGCGACGGCTGGAAAAAGGGCGGAGACTCCGGCGATGCGATCATCCCCGGCCAGCCCGCGAAGAGCCTCCTGCTGAAATCCTTCCGCCACGAGGATCCCGATCTGAAGATGCCGTTGAAGCGCCCGAAACTCAGCGACGCCGTCATCGCCGACTTTGAAAAATGGATCGCAATGGGCGCACCCGATCCGCGCGACGCACCCGCAAAAAGCGAAGCCGCCGTGCCGTGGGCGCAACTCCTCGCGGATCGCAAATCGTGGTGGAGCCTCTTGCCGATCCAAAAACCGCAGCCGCCCGCCGTGAAAAACACCGCGTGGTCGCAGCATCCCGTGGATCATTTCCTCCTCGCAAAAATGGAGGAGCACGGCCTCGCACCCGCCGCCGATGCAGACCCGCGCACGCTCATCCGCCGGCTGACTTTCGCCCTCACGGGACTCCCTCCGACGCCGGAGGAGGTGGAGGAGTTTGTGCGCGAGTTGGATGGAGACAAGGAGAGGGGGAGACAAGGGGACAAGGAGAAGAATCCCCTCTCCTTGTCTCCCCCTCCCCTTGTCCCCTTGTCTTCGCCGCAAGCACGCAAGGCCATCGAGCACGCAACCGACCGCCTGCTGCAAAGCCCGCGCTTCGGCGAACGCTGGGCGCGGCACTGGATGGATCTCGTGCGCTACGCCGACACGCACGGCAGCGAGGGCGACCCGGAAATCCCCGAGGCATGGCGTTACCGCGACTATCTCATCCGCGCGATCAATGCCGACGTGCCGCTGAACCAAATCATCCGCGAGCACATCGCGGGCGACCTCATTCCGAATCCGCGCTGGAACCGTGGCGAACATTTCAACGAAAGCATCCTCGGCATCGCGCACCTGCGCTTTGTCGAACACGGCTTCCAGCCCGTGGACACGCGCGACGAGCAGGTGAAGGTGACCGACAGCCAGATTGATGTGGCGACGAAAGCCTTCCTCGGCCTCACCGTCTCCTGCGCGCGCTGCCACGATCACAAATTCGACGCCATCAGCCAGCGCGACTACTACGCGCTCGCCGGGATCTTCGAGAGCAGCCGCCCGGCGATGGTGACGATTGACGAACCCGCGCTGCTCGAAACGAACCGCGCGGAACTCTCGGCGCTGAAGGGAAAAATCCGTGAGGCGCTTTTTCAGGATTGGAAAAATGAGCCTGCAAAAATTGCGGCGCGTCTCTTCGCAGAGTTCATCCCGAATCCAAACATCAGCTTCGTCTCCAGGGAAATCGAGGGCATCCAGCGAAGTCTCTTCACGATCGATCACATGGCACGGGACCGGCTCGCCAAGGCCGACACCGCCCAGCCGCTTTCCACCGCGCCGCGCCCGATCGCACGCTGGTCGTTCGACGGCGATGCGCGCGACTCGATCGGCGGGCTGAAGGGCGAACTCCTCGGCGGCGCGGAAATCCGCCATGGCCGCCTCGTGCTCGATGGCAAGGACGCGCACTTCCGCAGCGCTCCCCTCGCCCGCGATCTGCGCGAGAAGACGCTCGAAGCCTGGGTGAGCCTCGCCACGCTCGAACAGGGCGGCGGCGGAGTCGTGACCGTGGAGAGCGCAAAGGGCGCAGTCTTCGACGCGCTCGTCTTCGGTGAAAAATCACCGCGGCACTGGGTCGCAGGGAGCAACAATTTCCGCCGCTCGCAAGCGCTCGACGCAGCCGCGGAAAACGCGAAGCCCGGCGACCTCATCCACATCGCCGCCAGCTATCACGCGGACGGCACGATCGCATTTTTCCGCAATGGCAGACCGTACGGGCAGCCGTGGAAACCGAAGGACGAAAGTCCCGTCGTCTTCGCCGCGAAAGACGCGCATGTGCTGCTCGGCCGCCGGCACACCGGCGGCGGACGCGCATTCCTGAGCGGCGAGATTGACGAGGCGCGCATCTACGACCGCGGGCTCGATGACGCGGAAATCCGCGCATCATTCCAAGCCGGGCAAAAAGCGCTTGCCCCCGATGCCGCCGCGCTTGCAAAAGCGCTCACGCCCGCCGAGCGCGCTCAGAAGGAAACGCTTGAGCGCAATCTCCGCGATGCTGAAGAGCGGCGGCGCAAACTCTCCGACGGCGCGAGCGACAAGCCGTTGCTCGACGCACGCGCCGACGCGGAGCGCAACTCGGCGAACCCGCTTCACGTCTGGGCAAAGCTGAAGGGCATGCAAGGCGACGCAATGGCTGCGGCATGGGAGAAAATGCAGCGCGCAGCGAACGCAGACGCAAAGCGCCCCGACGCAAAACGCGCGTGGGATTTGACGAAGGCAGGCGGCGATTTTGCGGAATGCTACCGCTACGGCACGGGCGTCGCGGAACAGCCTGCGCCGGTCGGCGACTTCAGCATCGCAGCGGAAGGCGACGCGGTGCTCGGCGGACTGCATCCGGCCGGCGTGACGACGCATTCGCTGACGACGAAGCACAACGGCGTGCTCACCACGAAGCCGTTTCGCGTCGAGACGGACTTCATCAGCATCCGCGCATGGGGTGGCGGCGGCGCGCAGGCGCGCCTCATCGTGGACGGCTACCCGCTCGGCACGAACCCGATTTTTCCCCGCGCACAGCTCGTAAAGGACGAACCCGCGTGGCTCACGCTCGACACGAAATATCGCAAGGGTTCGATGGCCTATCTCGAGATCGCCACCACCGCCGACCAGACGCGCCGCGAAAAATCCCCGAAGGAACGCTCGTGGTTTGGCATCAGCGAAATCATCTGCCACGACGGCCCCGGCCCTGCGGAAAGCAGCCGCACTCTCGCGCCGCTGCTCGCAGGCCCCGCACCGCGCGACAGCCGCGAACTTTCCCAGCGCTACGAGACCGCCATCGCGGCCGCGCTCGGCGCATGGCGTGCGAATGCGCTCTCCGAGCCGCAGCGCGCGTTGCTCGACTCGCTGATCCGCCGCAGGCTGCTGCCCGTCTCGCTGGGATCGCTGGAAAATGCGAAACCGCTCATCGCCGAATTCCGCCGACTCGAAGCGGCCGTGCCATCCGCACGCCACGCACCGGGCGTTCTCGAAGCGACGGGCGAAGACAGCGCGCTGCTCGAACGCGGCGAGCACACGAAGCCGGGTGCGAAGGTGCAGCGTGCATTCCTGGAGGTCTTCGGCGCGCAGCCATTCGCGACGAAAATGAGCGGCCGCCTCGAACTCGCGAATGCGATCACCGATTCGAAAAATCCGCTCACCGCGCGCGTGATGGCGAACCGCGTGTGGCTCCAGCTTTTCGGGCGCGGGCTCGTCGCGACGCCGGATAATTTCGGACGCATGGGCGAAAAGCCGACGCACCCGGAATTGCTCGAATACCTCGCGACGCGATTCGCCGAGGATGGCTGGTCGCTGAAAAAGATGATCCGTTTCCTCGTCACGACACGCGCTTACCGGCTCGCGAGCGATGCCGATGCCACGGCCCGCGAGCGCGATCCCGGCAACGACTGGCTCTCGCATTTCCGCGTGCGCCGCATCGAGGCCGAGGCGATCCGCGATTCGCTGCTCGCGCTGTCGGGCAAGCTCGATGAGACGATGTCCGGCCCCGGCGTGAGCGCAGGCGCTCCCCGCCGCAGCGTCTATCTCATCATCCGCCGCACATCGTTGAATCCGTTTCTCGAAACCTTCGACGCGCCGAAGCCCTTCACCACGACCGGCCGGCGCGACGCGACGAATGTCCCCGCGCAATCGCTCACGCTGCTCAACGATCCATTCGTGATCGAATGCGCGGCCGCGTGGGCAAAGCGGATCTTTGCCGATACCACGGACACCGATGCACGCATTGGGCGGATGTTCATTGCAGCATTCGCGCGCCTGCCGGGCGAAGCGGAACTCGATGCAAGCCACCGCTACCTCAGCGAACTTGCTACGGACGCGCCGGATGACGAGCGGAATGAACTGAACGCCTTGCGCGACTTCGCGCAGTCACTTTTCAATGCGAAGGAGTTCATCTTTCTACGATGACAACAAACGTGCTCCCAGATTCTCCGTTGGTGTCACGCAAAGACGCAAAGGGCTCACGGCGTTTCCGCATTCCTTTGCGCCTTCGCGCCTTTGCGTGACCCTTGATTGAATTTCATCACACCGACAATGCACACGAACTTTCACCCAAACTTCCGTCCCCCTCTCTCGCGGCGCGAGATGCTGAGGCGCTGCTCGCTCGGCTTCGGCTCGCTCGCGATGGCAGGTTTGTTTTCGGAAAACGCGCGCGCGGAAAAATTCGCGATCCGCAATCCGCAATCCGCAATTCCCTCCCCCCATTTTCCGCCGCGCGTGAAGCAGGTGATCTTCGCCTACATGAGCGGCGGCGTGTCGCACTTGGACTCGTTTGATCCAAAGCCCGAACTCGCGAAGCGCCACGGCCAGCCGATGCCGGTGCCGGTGAGGCCGACGATGTTCAACCAAAACGGAAACATCATGGCGTCGCCGTGGACCGCGAAACCGCGCGGGCAGAGCGGCGTGATGATGACCGACCTCTTTCCGCGCCTCGCAGAAATGGCGGACGACCTCGCAGTCATCCGCTCGATGACCTCGAAGGTGAACGAGCACGCGCAGGGGAACTATTTTTTCCACACGGGCTTCCCGTTCATGGGCCATCCGAGTGCGGGCGCGTGGGTGAACTACGGGCTCGGCTCGGTGAATGCAAATCTGCCCGGCTTCGTCGTTCTCCAGAGCGGCGGCGCGACTGCGCCGCACGGCGGCGTGGGGCTTTTCAGCAGCGGCTACCTGCCCGCGCAAAATCAGGCGAGCATCCTGCGTGTGGACGGCGAGGAGCCGATGGCAAACATCAAACCGCGCGAGGCCGACGGCTCGCAACGGCGGAGGCTTGGCTTCATCGGCGAGCTGGACTCCTCATTTTCAAAAAGCACCGGCGATGCGCAGGTCGAGGCGGCGATCCGGAATTACGAGACGGCCTACCGCATGCAGTCTGCAGTGCCGGAGTTGCTCGATCTCCGCGGTGAAAGTGACGCGACGAAAAAACTCTACGGCCTCGATTCACCGCACACGCAGATGGCGGCGTACGGCCGCCAGTGCCTCGTCGCGCGCAGGCTCATTGAGCGCGGCGTGCGTTTTGTCGAGCTGAGCTGCCTCACGCAAAACATCGGCGCTGGGCAGGCGGCGAATCCGTGGGACCAGCACGGCCAGCTTGAGAAGGGGCACGGTGCGATGGCGCATCAGGTGGACCAGCCGCTCGCCGCGCTCATCACGGATTTGAAGGCGCGCGGACTCTGGGAAAGCACGCTGATCATTTTCTCCGGCGAGTTCGGCCGCACGCCATTCTCGCAGGGCAGCGACGGACGCGATCACAATCCGACCGGCTTCAGCGCATGGCTCGCGGGCGGCGGCATCCGCGGCGGCACCGCATACGGCGCGACGGATGATCTCGGCTACTACGCGGTGGAGAATGTCGCGACGATCTACGATTTTTACGCGACGGTGCTGCACCTGCTCGGGATCGATCACGAGCGGCTCACGTATCGCTTTGGCGGACGCGATTTCCGGCTCACGGATGTGTCGGGACATCCAATCAGGGAAATCCTCGCGTAGCCGCGCAGCCTACTTTGCGTAGTCTGCGGCGTCGAGCGAGGCGCTGATGATTTCCTGCTCGTTGCGCGTGATGATGTGTTTGTTCGCGTACGCGGGATGAACCCAGTTCACTGCGCCGAGTTCGCGGCGTCCGCCGCGGCGGTTGTCGGGCGTGATGAGCGCGGTGCGGCTGAGTTCGTGCCAGCCGTCGGGCCGGAGGTCGGCGATGATCAGTTCGCCACGATCGTTGTTGATGAAATAGCGCCCGCCATTCGGCACGATGAAAGCTGTGGCCCAGCGCGCCTTTTCACGCGTCACCTCCTGCGATTCCCACAGGCGCTCGCCGGTCGCCGCGCTGATGCAGCGGAACTGCCCGTAGCTGCACACGCCGTAGATGTGCTCGCCCTTGAACACCGGCGTGCCGATGAGCGAATGCAAATCCGCCGTGTTGATCTCGCTGGCAACCGCGCTGCGCCACACCTCGCGCACGGCGGGTTTTTTCGGGTCGAGTTCGAGCATTAGCGAGCCGTTGTAGAATGCGCTGACGAAAAGCCTGCTGCCGCCGATGATGGGCGTCGGGATGCTGAGGCCGACGCGCAGTTGAAACGGCACCTGCCAGTGGATCGCGCCGGTCTCTGGGTTCAGCGAAAAGAGCGCCGTCGAGTGCCAGAAAATGAGCTGCCGCGTGCCGCCGGCCTCAATGAGGATCGGCTGCCCGTAGCCTGGCTCCGCGGGCGTCTCGATGGCACGCCATTTTTCCTCGCCGGTGAGCTTGTCGAATGCGACGAGCGTCGCGCCCTTCGTACCGCCGCCTGCGATGCAGATCACGCGCGGACCGTCCACGAGCGGCGCGCTCGCGGTGCCCCAAATCGGCGGATGCAAGCCGTAGTCCGTGACGAAATCCTTTTTCCAAATGACCCTGCCGGTCTTCGCTTCGAGGCAGTTCATGATGCCGCGCGCGCCGAGTACGTACACGCGGTCACCGTCCACCGTCGGCGTCGCGCGCGGGCCGGTCTCGTACGAGATGCCCGCATAGTCGGCCTGCCATTCGGTGCGCCACAAAATCTTGCCTGTCTTCTCATCGAGGCACAGTGCGCGCTCGATCCCGCTCTTGCCCGTCGTCGGCGAAAAGTCGCTCACGAACACGCGCCCGTCCGCAACCGACGGCCCGCTGTATCCGCCGTGGATCGGCGTGCGCCATGCGACCTTCAGTTGCGCTGGAAGTTTTTCCACGATGCCGGTCTCATTCCACACGCCACCGCGGCCCTTGCCGCGCCACTCGGGCCAGTCCTCCGCGCGCAGCGGAGACACAGTGCTGACGAGTGAAATTGCGAGGAGAAAACGGACGACGGACTTGGGGAGGCGGAACATGCGCGGAGACTGGATACGCGATGTGCAGCGAGCAATACGCCAGTCACGCGATGGGCGTCCCGCCACGCAGAAAAATCAGCCCGCCTCCTTCCGAGACTGTGTGAAAAGTGTGCCTTGTCGGATTCAGTGTCGCATCCGGATCACACGAAGCGGGCGGAGCAGGGAGGGAAGCGGGAGCATACGCTTCCAGCGTGTCCTTTGCGGCATCCTGCCGCAAAGCGATGCCGGCCCGGAGCCTGAACGGCGGCTTGGAAGTCGCCGTTCCCAGGAGCCCGCCGCCTTCGCCCTGCGTCCGGCAAGGATGCCGCACGCGACACGCTGGAAGCGTGCGCTCCCGTTTTCCTGCGCGCGTCCGGGCGCACTATGGATTCGTAATGCCAGTGCCGTGACTTTTTACACGGTCTCTTCCGTCAGCGGCTACGGGTTTTCTGCGGCTACTTCGCCGCCTGCCGCCCGACGCCGTAATATTGGAAACCGAGTTCCTTCATCGTCGCAGGGTCGAAGAGATTGCGTCCGTCGAAGACGAGCGGCGTGTGCATCGCGGCTTTCACGGCGGCGAGATCCTGGTTCGTGAATTCCTTCCACTCGGTCGCGAGCACGAGCGCCTCGGCTCCCGTCGCGGCTTCGAGCGGGGTCTTCGCGAGCTTCACGCTGGCGGGAATCAGCTTCCATTCGAGCGCCTTTTCCATGCCCTTCGGATCGTACGCGGTGACGTGCGCGCCCTCGGCGACGAGGCGGTTCACGAGATCGATCGCGAGCGAATTGCGCACGTCGTCGGTGTCGGGCTTGAAAGTGAGGCCCCACACGGCGATCTTCTTTTCCCTCAGCACCCAGAGGCTGTCGCGGAGCTTTTTCAGGAAGCGCTCGAGCTGCGCGGCGTTGATGCGCTCGACTTCCTTGAGCAGCGTGAACGGCACGCCGAGTTCGTCGGCGATGGCGATGAATGCCTTCACGTCCTTCGGGAAGCACGAGCCGCCGTAGCCGAGGCCGGCATTCAGAAACTGACGGCCAATGCGGCGGTCCATGCCGATGCCGTCGGCGACGAGCTCGACATCCGCTCCGCTCGCCTCGCAGATGGCGCTCACGGCATTGATGTAGCTGATCTTCAGCGAGAGAAATGAGTTCGCCGCGTGCTTGATGAGTTCGGCGCTGTTCACATCGGTGACGAGCACGGGCGCCTTGAACGGATCGTAAACGCGACGCATCAGATCCGTGGCTCGTGCGCTCGATGTGCCGACGACGATGCGGTCGGGCTTCATGAGGTCGGGCACCGCGCAGCCTTCGCGGAGAAATTCGGGATTCGAGACGACGTCGAATTCCGCACCGGGATTGTAGCGGCGGATCGTGGCCGCGACGCGCTCGCCGGTGTTCACGGGCACTGTGCTCTTGTCCACGATCACGCGGTATTGCCCCGGCTTGAGTGCGGCGGAAATTTCGCGCGCAACCTTCTCGATGAAGGTCATGTCCACCGAGCCATCCGGCTGCGGCGGCGTGGGCACGGCGATGAAGACGACCTGGCTCGCATCCACACCCTCCTGCGTGGAGGTGGTGAAGCGCAGGCGTTTCGCACCGACATTGCGATGCACGAGTTCCTCGAGGCCCGGCTCGTAGATGGGGATTTTTCCCGCGAGGAGCATGTCCACCTTGCGCTGGTCGTTGTCCACGCAGATGACGTGGTGGCCGACTTCAGCGAAGCAGGCGCCCGTGACAAGGCCGACGTAACCGGATCCGATGATGCAGAGGTCCATAAAAAAGGGCGCGACTTATGAGCGGGGAGCACGCGCGGGGCAAGGCGAAGTTGTGAGGCGTTTGGATTTTCAAGCCCCAGCTTGGCCGATCGAAAAGATCCGCACGCGGGTAGTGGGCTACTTTGAATCTGCCCGACGGCCACCGCTGCCGCACTGCGCTGCGTGGCACGGGCGGGAACGCCCATGCCACTTTTCAAAGTAGCCCACTGCCCGCATGCGCGCAGCCGCTCACGAGGGGAATGATTCCTCCGGTGCGCAGCGAATCCTGCGCGTCACGGCTTCAGCCAGCCCATGCTGCCCATCCATTCGCCGACGCGCACGAGCCACTCGGCAGTCGGCAGGCCGCTCTTCCGCATCCCGAAGCCGTGCCCGCCCTTCGCATAAATGTGCAATTCCGCAGGCAGGTTCAGCGTCTTGTATTCGAGGTAAAGCAGCGCGCTCCCGCTCGCGCTGGTCACGCCCTTGTCGTCGCCCGCGTGGACGAGGCACATCGGCGGCGACTTCTGCGTCACCTTGATCTCGGGCTTGAGAGTGAAAGTGTCGTCCTTGCCCGCGACGAGATACGCGGGATAGACGGGGATGGAAAAATTCGGCGTCGCGTCATCCACATCGAGCGCGGCGTCGGTCGTGTAGGTGCGATCGTTCGCGTGCAGCGTGGCCATGACGGTGAGGTGCCCGCCTGCAGAAAATCCGAGGATGCCCACGCGGTCGGGTTTCACGCCCCACTCCGCCGCGTGGTGCCGCACGAGGCCGATGGCGCGCTGTGCGTCCTGCAGAGGCTGCTTGCTGGGATCCACCGTGTCGCGCGCTGGCACGCGGTACTTCAGCAGCACGCCGGTGACGCCGAGCGTGTTCAGGTATTCGCATACCTGCGTCCCCTCGTGCTCGATCGCGAGGATGCCGTATCCTCCGCCCGGCGCGACGATGACCGCGGTGCCGTTCGGCTTGTCAGCCTTGTAGATCGTGATGGTCGGCTCCGAGACATTCGTCACGCGCTTCACATCGGCGGCGGTCTTCTTCGGGATTTCCTTCTCCGCCTCGATCTTGAAACCGGCCGGCTCCTGCGCGCCTTTCGGCCAGAGCTTGAGCGTGATCGGTTCGCCGGCATGGAGCGATGCGGTGGCGGTGAGGAGTGCGAGGAGCGATGGCAGTTTCATGTGGGGTGCGGGGTTGATGCGTGCAGTGAGTCCAGGCGCCGGTCGAGCGTCCGTTCCGGGATATTTCCGATGCCTAAGCTGTGCGTCTTTGCAAAATTTTGCGGACCAGAAAAAGGAGGAACAGCGAGGAAAGCGCGCCGCAAGTGTCGGCGATCAGGTCGGACATTGTCTCGTGGAGATCGTGCTGAATATGAGTGTGGTAAAACACATCCGAGAAAAGTTCCCCAAACTCCCAGAACAGCCCGACCGTGCATGCAAACGTGAAGCTAAACAGGCAGTGGCCGAATGCCGTGATGCGTCCGACGAGCGATGGAAAGCATTCGATGGCCTCAAAAATGAAGAAGGCAATCGCGGAGCCACCGAGGAAGTGCACCGTGAAATCCAGCGGGTCACGCAGCGATGTTCCGGCCACGGCAGCATGCAATATCAGCACGGAAACCGGAGCCCACGCCGCACGGACGAGCAGTCTGGAAATGGACTTGAGCACGCGGGGATTTCCTAGCGCGCGTCGAGCCAGCCCGTCGCCTTCATCCACTCGCAGCAGCGCGCGGGCCAGTCGTTGATCGGGTTGCCAGCCTTCCTCATGCCGAAGCCGTGCCCGCCTTTGGTCATGATGTGCAACTCGGCAGGGATGCCGTGCTTCTTGTATTCGAGCCAGAGCATCGTCGCCTCGATCGGATTCGATTTGTCATCGTGCGCGACGACGAAGAACGCGGGCGGCGCATCGGCGGGCACGCTGAAGCCGGCGCGGAATTTTGACCCGGCATCCCGAGAGTCCTTGTCCAGAAATCCGCCGCCATAGATGAACACGATGAAGTCCGGCCCGCGCGCGTCATCGAGTTCCGGCTTCTGCGGATACGTGCGCTCGCCGCGATCCCACGCGGCGTGGCCGGTGAGATTTCCGCCCGCGGAAAAGCCGAGCAGACCGACGCGTTTCGGATCGAGCGACCACTCGGCGGCACGGTGCCGCACGAGGCCGATCGCGCGCTGTGCGTCCTGCACGGGCAGCGTGAAGGGCTCCTTCTCGTCGCGCGTCGGCGTGCGGTATTTCAGCAGCACGGCGGTGACGCCGAGCGTGTTCAGCCACTCGCACACCTGCGCGCCCTCGCTGGCGTACGAGAGGAACATGTAGCCGCCGCCGGGTGCGACGACCACGCTCGCGCCGTTCGGTTTTTCCGGGCGGAAAATGGTGATCGTCGGATCGGTCACATCGGAGACATGCGTCGGCGTGATCGGGCCGTACGATTGGATCTGCTTGATCGTGGCTTCGGATTTCGGGGCCATCGCGCTCGGCGGCCCGTCGGGCCAGAGCTTCAAAGTGATCGGCTCGGCGGCGTGCAGCGCAGCGGTGATGCCGGTTGAAATTGCGACGAATGCGAGGACGAGGGGTGCGGTTTTCACGAGGGGATTCGGCGAGCCTGCCGGCGTGCGCAAAGATTCGCGAGCGCATTTCACGGATGCGTTCACACACTGCGGGCCGCTGCCATTTCCCGCCGCATGAGCGATGAATGCCGCACCGTGCGACTGCCGGGGAAAATAAGCAGGCCGCGCGGCGCTTTCGCACCGGGCGGCCTGGGTTGGATTTTGTGGCTCACGCGTCTGCCGCGTGCAGCGGCCGCTTAGAATTGGAGACGGACGCCCGCGGAGATGTTGTGCGATTCCTGGTTCTTCGCGCCGAAGTTGCCATCATAATAGACGTAGGTGGCGAGGCGATCATTCCACAGGATGATGAAGCCCGCGCTGGCCACCAGGCTGTCGCGGCCCACCGTGGTGCCGGCGACGGTGAAGGGCCGCCCGCCGAGCGTCGCGAAGTTCGACGTGAGATTGTTCCCCGTCGCTCCGGCCTCGTGCTGCCATGCGAGCCGAACTTCGGGCCGGAAGCCCACGCTGCCGATTTTTCCCTCGTAGTAGGCGCGCACGCCGACCGAGGTGCGGAGGCTCTCGCTGCTCTTGCCCTGGATGGTGAGCGGGGCAAAAGCCCCCGCTTCGGTGAAGCTGTCCAAGCTTGTGTTCGTGTACTGGAAGCTGGCCGTCGGGCCAAACGTCAGCGCGCCGGATTTCCAGTCGTAGCCGATGGCAATCAGGGCGTTGAATTCCGTGCCATTCGGACTGCCGGTGGCCAGGGTGTTGTTTGGCGTCACGCGGCGCGTCCGGTAGCTGTTGATGCCGCCGCTGACGGCTGCGTCCACGTGGAAGTTCTGGTCGAACCACGTCGCGTAGAGGCCGAACGTTCCGCCGTCCACGCCGAGGCTGCCGCCGTTGACGAGGCTGGCCGTGGTGTTCGCATAGCCGAGGTTCAGGCCGATGGCCAGGTGGTCCGTCACCCGGTAGTCCAAGCCCGCGGTGACTCCGCCGGTCTGGAGATTGTAGCCGGAGGCATTCGTGGTGCTGCCGATGTGCGTGAACTCCCCGGCCCCGGTGACGAACATGCCCCAACGCTCACTGCTCGGCGGCGTGAGCTGCTTGCTGCGGCGTCCGACGGGCCCCTGCGGGCCGCCGGCGAAGCGCTCGCCGCCCTGGGCCGGGCCGCCGGTGATCACGTTTGCGGAGAATGCCGCCTGGCCCGACTGCGACTGGATGCGGATGTCCTCCATGCGCCGCTGGAGGTTGAGGTTGCTCACATTGGCAATCGCGACGCTCGCGTTGAAGATGGACGTCAGCTCCTCCGGTGCGATCTTGTCGAGGTTGCCCTGCAGCGTGCTCAGCGGCTGCGTGTCGAGGTAGTTGAGTTCACTGATGAGGCCCGTCTTGCCCACGGTCTGCGCTTGCAGGCTGTCGAGCGCGGTAGCGACGGCGATCTGGTTCGGCGTGAAGTTGAGCAGGACACCCTGGGCGATCGTGCCGTTGAGCCCGGCAAAGGAACCCTGGATGGCCTCGAGGGTCACGGTCGTGAGAAACAGGCTGACCGTGGGCACGAGCAGCGGAGTGTTGCTGAATGCCGCCAAGCCGGTGACATTGGCATTCGGCACCGGGGTGCCGTTGACGCTGCCGCCCGTGACGGCACCGGCCTGAACGAGGTGCACCTTGTCGCCGGGGGCGAGCAGGTAGCCGTTCTGCTGGACGAGGGCCAGCGTGCCCGAGATCGCGCCGACAATGCCGGTGGTCAGCAGTTGGTCGTGGTTCACTCCCGGAAGCGTGCCGCCCACATTCGCCACCACGATGCCGCCATTGATGGCGACGTTGCCATTGCCGATATTGACGATGCGCGGGCCGCCCACGGTCTGCAGCGTGCCACCGTTGACGGTGAGGTTGCCGGATCCAAAAGCCTTCGTGTTGCCCGCCTGAAGCGTGCCGGCGTTCAGCGTGGTGCCGCCGGTATGCGTGCTCGTGCCCGTGAGCGTGAAGATGCCAGTGCCGTTCTTGGTTACCGATCCCGTCCCGCTGAACGCGCCACTGTAGGCCGTGCTCGCGTCGTTCCCGCCGGTGAACAGCGTCCCCGCGCCCAGCGTGGTACTGCCGCTGCCAGCCAGGCTGCCGATCGTCTCTGTGAAGCCGTTCACGTCGAACCTGCCGTCCGCGGCGATGGTCACCGCCGAGGTGTTGTTGATCTCGCTGGACTGCAGGAGCTGCAGCACCGCACTGCCCGCCGCTCCGATGCCGTCGCCGATGTTCAGCGTCCCCTGCCCCGTGGCCTGGGATCCGCCCATGTTGAGTTGCACCGTCCCGTCATTCACATTGAACGGTCCGCTGAACGTGTTGCTCCCCGCACCGTCCAGCGTCCAGATCCCGGTGCCCTCCTTGGTCACTCCCCCGGTCGTGCCCGTGATGGTTCCGCTGTAGGTCGTGCTCGTGTTGTTCCCGCCGGTGGTCAGCGTGGCGGTGCCGATCGTTGTATTGCCGGTGCCCGCGAGGCTGCCGATGGTCTCGCTGCTCTGCACGTCCAGCACGCCAGGGGTGGTCACCGTCACCGCATTGGTATCGGCCAGCGCCTGGCCACCACTGAGGCTCAGGATGCCGCCGTTGACGTTGGTCGGCCCTGTGAAAGTGTTCGTCCCCGAGAGGACCTGCGTGCTCGTGTCATCCTTGATCAGGCCGCCCAAACCGCTGATCACCCCCGCGAAGATCGCACCCGCCGTGCCGTTCGTATTCGGCGCGGTGCCAAAGCCGATGGTCAGAGTGTTGTTCCCCAGCGTCACGCCCGAGGTCGCCGTGCCGACGAGCGAGGCAATGGCCTGGGCGGCACCCAGCGTGGGAGTATTGCCAATGCCGCCATCCGCGGTGGGGCCGATGTTCAGCGTCGAGCCTCCGAGGCCTGAATCATCCATTGTCACTGCCGAACGTGCCGGTCCGCCAAAATTGGGGTCCGGCAATGCGCCGGCCACGTTTGCATTCAGGATGCCAGCGCCAGCCAGCGCGGTGCTACGGATGAAGGTCGCGCCGTTGTAGGTGTTGGCCGCATTCAAATTCGTCGTGGCGCTATCCACGACGAGGTCGGAATTCGCCGCCGCACCGGAGATGACCGAATTGACGTTGATCGTGCCAAACGCATTGGCAGCCGTCGTGCCGCCGAGCGTCAGGTTCACGCCGTTCTTGTTGATGCCGCCGGTGAGGGTCAGCGCTTTCCCTGTCCCGGCAGAAATCGTCGCATCGCCAGCAAGGGTGATCGCCCCGCCATACGTGGCCGTGCCGGACTCGACATTGAGTGCGCCGAGCGGACTCCCGCCCGAGGTCGCTCCCGTGCCACTCAGCGACAGCGCCTCACCGACCACGTTGGTGCCTGCGCCCAACTGCAGCGTTCCACCGGCCTCCACCACCGTTCCCGCCGCCGTGGTCCCCAAGCCCAAGCTATCGCGAATACGCAGCACGCCGCTGTTGACCGTCGTCAGTCCGGCATAGGTATTCGCCACCATCAATTCCAGAGATGCCGGAGTCCCGTTTGCGGCGGGAGCGATCTGATTGAGGGTGATGCCGCCGTTCTGAATGGTCGCCCCGATTTGCAGATCTCCGTTCGCGCTAAAATTGCCGGTCCCGGTCAGGCTGAACGTGCGCACGGCCCCGCCGAGATCGAGAGCGCCACCTCCGCCGGAGAAGTTAATATTCGAACTGCCGCCAGATGCAGGAGTCGTGGTGTTGCTCACCATGGTGACATCGCCCGTGAGCGTCAGTGTCGCGCCACCGAGGTTGATGGATTGGAAACTGGTGGGAATCGTGAAATTCAGCGCGCTGATGGTCTGGTTGTTGCCGTTCAGATTTACCTGCAAGCCGGCTGCACTGCCCGCGGCACTTCCCACATTGAGCACGGTGCCCACCGGAATGGCGTTGGCGACGCCGAGACTGAGGACGCCGTCGAAGACGTTTGTCGCGCCCAGATACGTGCTTTGGCCGGTGAGGACTTGGGTGCTCGCGCCATCCTTTGTGAAGCTGCCCGCGCCGGAGATGATTCCCGCGAAGGTCGTCGTGCCCGCCGCCGTGCCGGTGGTCAGGGTGTTCGCATTCAGGTTGACCAAAGACGTGGCCGCCCCGGTCAGCGAAGCGATCGCCTGATTCGCGCCGAGGTTCAACCGCGAACCACCGAGGCCCAGGTCATCCATGGTCACAGCGCTGCGCCCGTTGGCGGTCGGCAGCGCATTCGCCACGTTGGCATTGAGGATGCCGCTGCCGGCCGTTCTGTTGCTGCGGATGGTGGTCGCACCGTTGTAGGTGTTGGCCACATTCTCATTCACCGTCACGTGGTCCACGATGAGGTTCGAATTGGCCGACGCGCCATTGATCGCCGCCGTGTTGACGGTGATTGTGCCAGGAGTCAACGCGGTGCTCTTCAGCGTCAATGTCCTACCGTCGTTAACGATGCCTCCCGAGAGGGTCAGCGCAACCGCTCCCGCGACTCCGATGGCAGAATCGCTGCCGAGAGTGATCAACCCGCCCCAAATGCTCGGCCCAAAGAATCCCACCAAGGCAGCCTCCGACGAGCCGGGGAAGCCTGCATTTCCGAACCCGTTGATGGTCAGGGCTTCATTACCGATGGTGACCCCCCGGAGATACAATACCCCGCCGTTCAGCACGACCGTGCCGTCGCCGGCCACACCAGTGGCCTGACCGAGACCGCTGTTGTTCGCGATATTCAAGGCCCCGGCGGCCACCGTCGTCACGCCCCCATAAGTGTTCGTCCCGGTGAGGATCAATTGTTTGCCTACTCCCGGATTATTGACCGTCACTGAGGAGGTTGCGCCAGCAATCACTCCGCCGAAAGTCGAGTTGGTCGAGCTCGTGTAATTCACATTGCCCGTGATCGTCGAGGTTCCCGCCGAGGCGCTGAAGGTGGACGCATTCGTCACATTCACCTGAGTGGTGGTCAGATTGCCAGCCGCACCGATGTTCAGGTTGCCGCTGTTCACGTTCACAATGCCATTGACCGTTCCGAGACCGTTCCAAGCGCCACCGGTGACAGTCAAATTGTTGGCGATGGTCGCGCCAGCTCCAAAGTTAATGGTGCCGCCATTCAGGAGCACTGCGGCCGTGGAATTGATCGTGCCCGTGCCAGCGAGGGTCGCACTATTCACCGTCACGCCGGTGGTCGCTGAGGTCGTGCCATTCACCGTCATCGTGCCGAGGGACGCCACCAAAGAGCCCGGGCCGGAGAGATTGACTGCACCGCTGAGGGTCAGGTTCCCGGTCCCCAACTTCAGGATGCCGCCCGCGCCAGAGACCGCGCCGTTGATCACCGTATTGCCTGCGCCATTCGGCTTCAGGTCAGCGCCCAAATTGAGCGTCAGCGGAGCGTTTGCTGTCACCGTGATCGTCCGGCCAGTCGCGGCATTCCAGAACTGGGTGTTCGCCACCGTCAGCCCGGAACCGTCAAACGTGAAATTCTGCGTGGCAGCCGACAGGTCAATGCCCGTGCCTGCGACACCATTGAGCGTCAGGGCGAAGCCGGTGACGATGACGAGCGGACCCGCGGGGTTGGTGAGTTGGAGCTGCCCCCAAGTCTGATTGCTGCCAAGTCCAATGCCATTGATGTTCGCCGCCGTCGCGACGGTGGCATTGAAGAGAGCAATATCAACCCCTGTCGGCACGATTCCGCCCACCCAGCTCGCACCCGTGTCCAAATTGGTGCCGTTATTCGCCTTGGTGATGGTCACTGCACTGGCCAGCGGAGCGAGGCTCAGCATCCCAAAGGTGGCGATGGAGGCGGCGAGAATGCGGTGCAGGCCGGACTTGCGGCGCGTGCTGCTCTTGCGATTCGTGCGGAGGGAGACGGTGGTGGATGCGGTGGTCTTCATGGCGGTGAGTGTGAGGGTGTGGTGGTGGAGTGTTTGGATGAAAGTTTCCGGGTGTCTTGCGAGGGATGCTGCTTGGGGAGGTGCTGCGCTAGTGTAGTGCGTCGCATTTAGCGCGGTGTATGGAGCTTTCGACGAGCGCGTTTGACCTTGGCGAGGATGTCGGAGGCAGTGGCCGTCCAGACAAACGGGGTTGGGCGCGCGTTGTAGCTTCCGAGGTAAGAGGTGATG
>JBBRYC010000007.1:0-103732 GCA_038238025.1 Chthoniobacterales bacterium | reverse complement strand
GGTTCCCGCGGCCACGTTCACGGCCCTGTCCGACGTCGCCCCGGCCTCGTTCTGGTCGCCCTACAAGTAGGCCACAGGCTGTCTTCACAGACCTATCTCACAGCACCCGGCCATCCTCGCGGATGGCCGGGTGTTTGCTTTCCTCGCAAAAGGCGATTCCGGCCAGTCGTGAATCCGAAAGCAAGGAGGCACGAGAACCCGGCTGCGAATCCATCTCCGGGGAGCGATGTTTGGCACTCGCGGTGCTATTAGCACACTGTCGCAGCCGCGCTTTGGCGGATGCCGCCATGACTTTTCCACCGCGTGAGTATTCATAGCTAAACTTTGACTGCAATCAGCCCCAGCCCAAGTGCCGCGACGGCCTGCCCGCCGCAATCCCCGGACGTCGCCTCGTGGGTGCGCCCGTGGCTGGTGCTGCTGCTGTTCCTGGCAGTTGGATTCGGAACCTATTTTCCATGCCTCCGTGGTGAGAGGATTTGGGACGATCACTATCTTGTCGGCGAGAACCCTTTCTTCCGAAGCCCGGCGTTCTGCGGCGAGGTCTTCAGGCAGCATCTTTTCACCGAGTCATTTTCGACCTATTATCGTCCCGTCCAGAATCTCTCCTATATGCTGGACTATTGGCTGTGGGGCGAGTCCACAGTTGGCTATCATTGCACCAATGTCCTGATTCACAGCCTGTCGGCATGGCTGCTTTTCCTCCTCCTGCGCCGGCTGCTGCCGGCCTTGTGGAAAGGCGGGGACAGCCCGGCAGCCGCCTTTCTGGTGGCGCTCCTATGGCTGGTGCATCCGGTGCATAATGCCGCGGTGGCCTATATTTCCGGGCGTGCCGACAGCCTGGCTGCGCTTTTCGCACTTGGGGCGTGGCTGCTGATGCGGCGCTCGGCGGAATGTCCGCGGATGGCGGTGAGGGCAATGTGCTTTTCCGCCGCGGCCGTGCTGTTCCTTGCCGCACTTTGCTCCAAGGAAATTGCCCTCGTCTGGGCATTGCTGTTTGGCTTGCACACTCTGTTCTTTGAACGTTCAGTGAGCGTGCGCCGGCGAGTCCTTTTAATTGCGGGGGTGGTCGCAGTGATTGGCATCTATGCGTGCCTTCACACGCTGCCGCCGCACCGCGCCACTGCGCTGGGCGTCTGTCCGGAGCCGTTTTTTGGCCGCGTGATCCTGTCGCTCAGGGCGCTTGGTGACTATTGCAGGCTCATGGTTGCGCCGACGCGGCTGATGATGGAGCGTTCGCTGGGCCCTGCGGACATGTATGCGGGCCAGTCCGCGTGGTGGCGCAGCTTGGGTTCGGAATATCTTTCCATTTTCGGAATGCTAATGCTGGCTTTCTCCGGATGGCTTTGTTTGCGCCGTGGCGCCGGGCGGTTGCTCAGGTGTTTCGGCGCGCTTTGGCTGTTAGTTGCGCTTGTTCCCATCTCAAATCTCATCCCGCTGAATGCCGAGGTGGCAGAGCATTGGGTTTACACTGCGAGCATCGGCTTTCTTTTGCTGACGGCGGGGACTGTCGCAATGCTATCCCACCGTGGCCGGATGCTATGCGGATGGCTTGGTTGCGCAGCCGTGGCTGCGCTTGCCGTGCGGACGGGTTTCCGCGCAGCAGACTGGGCGGATGGCGAGACCTTTGCGCGGCGGACGATTGAGAATGGCGGGGGATCGGCGCGATTGCTCAGCTATTATGCAAATGAGCTGGGCCGAAAGGGCAGGATCGAGGAACAGGCGGAGGTGTACCGGAAGACGCTCACGCTCTATCCGGATTTCCTGCCGGCACGGATCAATCTCGGCGTGTGTCTCCAGAAACTGGGGCGTGCCGAGGCAGCGAAGCCATTGCTAGACATCGGTCGCGCGAGTGCTGTCGTGTCCAATCTCCCGCGGAATTGGAATGCCGCGCTGAATGCTGCGGGCCAGCTTCACAAGGAGGGCCGCAGCGCGGATGCGCTCGCGCTGGTGCGCGAATGGGAGCCGATGAACCCGGACACTTGGGAGCTACTCGGCTTCGAGGCCAATGTCCTGCATGACACGGAGGGGCCGCGGGCGGCACTCGCCGTGGTCGCCAAATATGCGGAGGCGCACTGGTGGCATCTTCCGTCGCAGCTCGGCCTCGCATCGCTTCAGCGCGAGGCGGGCGATTTTGAGACAGCTCTGGCGACGGCGCGGAGGGCGCAGCGCCTCGACATCCGTGGCAGTGCCGCGTTTTTCGAGACGGCAAAATGCGAGGGCAGTCTCGGAAAATGGCCGGAGGCGCTGGAGTCGCTCGGCGTGGCGGTGTCGCGCGCGCCGGCGAATCGGGATTACCTCGAATTTTTCGCGGCTATCCTCCATCAGCTCGGACGCGACGGGGAGGCGGCGGCGGTGCGCCGCAAATCACAGGCTCTATAGTCTGAATTCCGCAGCAAAGGAAACCACTTACTTGCACTGACTTGCACTGATAAGAAACATCTGCCTGTGCATTGCTGTGAGAAAACCAGCTGCCTTGCTGGGCGGAAAAATCCGGGGCATATTTTCCGGACATCCTAATTAGTGCAGGTTAGTTGTTTTTCAAACTGCGATTATAAGATCCGGCCTGAAGCACAGAAAAGTGCGCTAAGGGAACTCGAATTGCCCCAAGTCAATATTCCGGCTCTTGAACCGCTCCTTGCCGTCCGGCAGTTTGGTTTCAAACGGATCGTAGATCAGCAGGCCGCCGCGGTATTTTCCAGCCTTCAGGAATGGCGGCTGCCGGATCGCCCACATCTCGACCAGCGGCCCGGAGCTGACTTCAGGCCCGATGGGGCCTTTGACGATGTCGAACCGCTGCCCGCTTTCGTCGAACAAATAGAGCAAAGTCCACAGCATCCACGGGCGCTTCGGCTGCAATTCCCAGGCTATCCGAATAAGCATCACATCGTCTTGCCGGGGCCGGATTCCCTGGGCGGACAGGAGCGTGTGGCATTCGTCGAACTTGCTGCCTGCGCCGAGGGAGTCCTGCACTGCGGGTGATGCGCCTTTCAGGAAAATCGTGAATTCGTTTCTCGCCATCACCCGCCACTTTTCCTGGCTCAGGAACTGATGCAGCAGCACGTCCGACGCCGGGATGATCCTGTCGCCGACTGCGCTCATCTTCGGATGAAAAATTCCCGCCCGGCGGTCAAACGTCCAGTGGTCGGCGGTGTCCACGATCACAGCGTCCGTCGCCGCCGGTGGCTTGTATTCGGTGCGGCTCAGCGTGTTCAGCCCCTTGAGAACGTGGTGCAGCGAGTGGAGCTGCCGGCGATTCGTGAGGTGGGAAAGATACGGCATTCCCGCGGTCACGCTGGCGTCCTTTTCCACGGCCACGAGCATCGCGCTTTTCCACTCGCGCGCCCAGAGTGCATCCGATGCGCCCGCCACCGTGTGCCACACGCTTTTGATCGGCCCGAACCAAAGCTGGCCGACGACACAGCCGACGGCGACCCAGCCTGCGAGAATGTCGCGCCAGAAAAGCGCGGAGCCCGCCTCAGCCGCGCCGAGCCAGAGCAGCGGCAGCAGCGGTGCTGCGTAGTGAAAATTGATGCTCCATTCGCTCTGCCGCCACGAGAGCAGATGCTGGAGGAAGATCGGCGCGGCCATGATGATCCAGCGCGGGCGCAGCACTGGCAGCAGCAGGAATGGCAGCAGCGTGCCCCACGCGAGGTTCCCGCCGGTGAGCCCGTGCCACAGTGCCGTCGCGCCTTTCGACGGGTGCGCGAAAAATCCACCGACGATGCCGCCGGGTGAGTCGCCGAGGTGTGAGTACAGCTCGAGGAAATCCACGCGCCCGCCATTCAGCGCCGGGCCGATGATGAGCACGCACAGCAGGAACCAGCCGAACGCGATCCAGCCGGGGATGATGTTCCAGCCGACGCGCCATTCGCGGTCCCGATCGCGCTCGATGAACCAGTACACGAGCGAAATCCACGCGAGCAGCAGGCCCATGCTTTCCTTGCACGCGAGCACGAGGATGAACGACAGCCAGAATATCCCCGGCCTGCGCTGCTGGCGTCCCTGGAACATCAGCAGGAGCAGCGGTGCGGTGAGCGCCTCGGGATGGAATTCGTGGAGCGCGATGAAGCCGGTGGCCGGTGCGAGCAGCGTCGCCAGCGCGAGCCAGACGGAGGCCTGCGGGCCAAATTCCAGATGCCGCGCGATGCGCCAGCCGGTGAAGGGCATCGTCGCGAGCGCGAGCGTCTGCAGGATCACGAGCAGCATCGGGTGCGACCAGATTTTATAAAATGGCAGCGCGAGAAAGACGATCGGGTCCTGGTGGTTGCCCATCAGCGGGACATCGAGCAGCGACACGTGCCACGTCCCTTTTCCCGCGAGCCACAGCCCCTGCGCGTAGAATGCGAGGTCGAAGGTGCCGTACTGAAAAGTCGCCCAGCGGAACCACGAGTCCGCGATTGCGATGACGCAAAAAAGGATGGCACCCCACCAGAGGATGCGCGGCGTCGGGATGCGGTCGTAAAACATCAGGCGGCGTTTTTACCGCGTGCATCCGCGAAAAGCCAGCGCGCCGCTTGACGCATCCGAGCGCTCCCCGGCAACGTGCGGCCATGTCGCGTGACATCGTTTATTTTGACCTCGAAACCCAGCGCACCGCCAACGATGTCGGCGGCTGGGACAAAAAGCGCGACATGGGCATGAGCCTCGGCGTGACCTACAGCACGCGCACCGGCGAGTACCGCATCTTCAGCGAAAAGCGCGTGGACGACCTCGTGCAGCAGCTCCTCCGCGCGGATCTCGTCGTCGGGTTCAACGTGATCAACTTCGACTACGAAGTCCTCATGGCCTACACGATCCTGGATCTGCCGCATCAGTGCTGCACGCTCGATCTCATGGTGGACATCGAGAAGAAACTCGGCCACCGCCTCGGCCTTGACGCCGTCGCGAGCGCGAGCCTCGGCGTGGGAAAAACCGGCGACGGCCTCGACGCGATCCGCTGGTGGCGCGAGGGCCGCATGTTGGACATCGCGGAGTACTGCTGCTTCGACGTGAAATGCACGAAGATGGTCCACGAATTCGGCGCGGTGAACAAGAAGGTGCTCTACGATGACCGCTTCAAGCAGCGGAAGAGCGTGGCCGTCGAGTGGGTCGTGTAGCCGCACCTTGCCACCGTCTCCATCGCACGTATTCTGATGCCGATGAGCGCCGCGGAAATCATCGACAAAATCAAGGCCCTGCCGCCTGTGCAGCAGGCGGAGGTCGCGGCATTTTTACGCGGGATGGAATCGAGTGTGGTGCGGGAGGATCAAAGCTCAGGCGCAGGCCGCGAGGAACGGATCCGCACGGCGGCGGATCATGTCTTCACCGAGTATCAGGATCTCCTGCACAAGCTCGCGCAGTGATGGAGCCGGAATTTCTGACGTGGGATGACGTGCTCTGTCTGCACGGGCGTTCGCTGGCTGAACACGGCGGCAGCGCGGGCATCCGGGATCGCGGGCTGATCGAGTCAGCCATTGCACAGCCGCGGCAGGATTATTTCTACGGCGGAGCGGATCGCTTCGCAATCGCAGCCGGGTATGCCTTTCACATCGCGCAGGCGCTGGCATTCCTCGATGGGAACAAACGCACGGCCATCGCAGCGGCGCTCACATTCCTGAACCTCAATGGCATCACAACGCGCGGGCATGGCGATGAGATTTACGAGGCCATGATCGCCATCGCCGAGCGCCGCATGGACAAGCCGGGCCTCGCCGCGCTGTTCCGCGAATTCTTCGCCTGAGTGGCCGTGAAAAGACGCCTTACGCAAAGGCGCGAAGACGCGAAGAGGAACGGCTCGCACGGTATGCCTTGGCGTCTTTGGGCGAGCCGCATTTCACAGTCTCTGACCGTCGCGCACTCCGCGCTGGCAAAGCGGCGCTCCGTCCGTATTCTTCGCGTCCTTTTATGTACCGCACCACGTCCTGCAACAGCCTTCGCAAGGAACACATCGGCCAGACCGTCACGCTCGCGGGGTGGATCAATTCGCGGCGCGATCACGGCGGTGTGATCTTCGTGGACCTGCGCGATCGCGAAGGGCTCACGCAGGTGGTTTTCCGGCCGGAGGAATTTGCGCAGGTGTCAGAGCAGAGTCACGGGCTGCGCGCGGAGGACGTGATTTCGGTCACGGGAAAAGTTTCGGAGCGCTTGCCGGGGACTGAAAATGCGAAGCTGGAGACCGGCGGCATCGAGGTCGTCGCCTCGGAACTTACCGTGCTGAACAAATCCGACGTGCCGCCATTCCCGCTCGACGACCCGAGCGTGAACGAGGATCTGCGTCTGCACTACCGCTATCTCGACCTGCGCACTGCACCGATGCAGCGCAATCTCAAGCTGCGCCACCGCGTCGTGAAAGCGACACGCGATTTTCTCGACGAGCAGGGATTTTTGGAAATCGAAACGCCCGTGCTCTCGAACCCGACGCCCGAGGGCGCGCGCGACTTCCTCGTGCCGTCGCGGCTGAACCCCGGCACATTTTACGCGCTCCCGCAGGCGCCGCAGCAGTATAAGCAACTGCTGCAGGTCGCGGGGTTGGAAAAGTATTTCCAGATCGCGCGCTGCTTCCGCGACGAGGATCTGCGCGCGGATCGCCAGCCGGAGTTCACGCAGATTGATGTCGAGGCGTCGTTCATCACCGATGTGGAAATCCAGTCGCTCATCGAGGGCCTGCTCGTCCGCATTTTCAAAGAGGCGCGTGGCGTCGAGATTCCCACGCCCTTCCCGCGCATGGCCTACGCGGAGGCGATGAACCGCTTCGGCAGCGACAAGCCCGACACGCGCTTCGCGATCGAACTCACCGAGCTGACCGACATTTTCACCGCGTCGCAGTTTAAGGTCTTCGCGTCCGTCGCCTCGGGCGGCGGCACGATCAAGGCCATCAACGCGAAGGGTGCGGCAGCACTGCTCAGCAAGGAGCAGCTCAAAAAATGGGAGGAGTGGGTGAAGACCGAATTCGGCGCGAAGGGCCTCGCGTACATCAAGTGGGGCGCTGGCACCGCGGGCGATTTCACTGCGTGGGAATCACCGATCGTCAAATTTTTCGGCGACGCCGAAAAGGCCGCGCTCGCGGCGCGCATGGACTTTCAGCCCGGCGACGTGCTGTTCTTCGGCGCGGATGCCAAGCACGAACCCGTCTGCGAAATCCTCGGCCGCGTGCGCCTGCGCTGCGCGGAACTGCTCGGCCTCATCGCGGCGAAAAAGGATCAGCTCAATTTTCTCTGGGTCGTGGATTTTCCGCTGCTCGCATTTTCACCCGAGGACAACCACTGGGTCGCCGTGCATCACCCCTTCACGCGTCCGAAGGCTGAGGACATGCCTGCGATGGAGGCCGGCGACTATGGCAAGGTGCGCGCGGTCGCGTATGATGTCGTGCTGAACGGCGTCGAACTCGGCGGCGGCTCGATCCGAATTCACGAGCGTGATTTGCAGGCAAAGCTCTTCGAGGTGCTCGGTGTGAATGCCGAGGAGCAGCAGGTGAAATTTGGCCACATCCTGAAGGCGTTCAGCTTCGGCGCACCGCCGCACGGCGGCATCGCGCTCGGGCTGGATCGCCTCGTCATGCTCATCACCGGCGCGAGCAGCATCCGCGAAGTGATCGCATTTCCGAAGAACAACCGCGGCTGCGATCTGATGACGAGTTCGCCTGTCGAGGTGGACTTCAAGCAGCTCCGCGAAATTTACATCCAAAGCACGGCGAAAAAAGTCTAGGGCCGCGCGCCCGCAGCGCTGGAGTTTTTGCGCCCAAAAAATCACCCCATGAGCACCGCATCCGTTCCGCCGAAACTGATCTTCGACTGCCATCTCGACATCTCGATGAACGCGATGGAGTTCAATCGCGACCAGCGCTGGACGCAGGAAAAAATCCGCCGCAGCGAACTCGCCGATCCGTTCATTTTGCCAGCGGCGGAACGGCACCGAGCGCGCAACACGGTGTGTTTTCCCGAGCTGCGGCGCGGACGCATCGGCGTGATCGTCGCGACGCAGATCGGGCGCTACTCGCCGCGCTTTCACAATCTCCCCGGCTGGCGCAGCCCCGAGCAGGCGTGGGCGCAGACGCAGGGCCAGCTCGCGTACTATCGCGCGATGGAGGAGTGCGGCGAGATGCTCCAGCTCCGCACTTGGGCGCAGGTCGAGGCTCACGCGGCAAAATGGATCGCGGCATCCGACGCCGAAGCCGCGACTTTGCCGATCGGCTACCTGCTTAGCTTGGAGGGCGCGGATTCGATCCTGAGCTGGCGTCACCTTGAAAGATCACGCGCGGACGGACTCATCGCGCTCGGCCCCGTGCACTATGGCCCGGGAATCTATGGCAGCGGCACGGACGACGAAGGCCCGCTCACCGCGAAGGGCCGCGAACTGCTGAAGGAAATGGAGCGGCTCGGCATCATCCTCGATGTCACGCACCTCTGCGACGAATCCATGCGCGACGCGCTCGATCATTTCAGCGGCCCCGTGTGGGCGAGTCATCATAATTGCCGCGCGCTCGCGAACTGGAACCGCCAGCTCACCGACGAACAGATCAAGGAACTCGTCGGGCGCGGCGCGGTCATCGGCATGGCGTTTGACGCGATCATGATGGTCCACGGCTGGGCGCACAAACGCTCGAAGCCGCAGGATTTTGATCTGCGCATCGAAAAAATCTGCGAGCACATTGACCACATCTGCCAGCTCGCCGGCAATGCGCGCCACGTCGGCATCGGCACCGATCTCGACGGCGGCTACGGCACGGAGCAGACACCGCTCGACCTCGACAGCATCGCGGACCTCGTCACGCTCGACGGCCTGCTCACGAAGCGCGGCTACTCCGCCGCCGACATCGAGGGCGTCTTCCGCGGGAACTTTTTCCGCTTCCTGCGCGAGCATCTGAAGTAGCGGTGCAACGTGAGGCGGGATGGGGCCGCCACTCGGAATTCTCCGGACTCATTCAGACTTGCCGGCGTGGGCGGGAGGCTGCGTCCGCGCTCTCCTGAGCGCGCCTACGATCCGAACCGCGCGCCTCGTGAGTCCGGTGATCTTCAAAAGATGGTATCAGATGGAATGTTGCGCCGAAGTGTATCGCCGCTTCGAGACTGCACCGATCGTTTTTGCGCCGGGCTCAAGCTGGAACGCCGTGTGCTTATAATTGCCATAACTCTATCCGAAGCCGCATTTTCACCTAACCGCCTTGACGTATGCCCGCACTCACTCTACCGCTGCGAAACTTGATCAAATCCAGCCCACTTCTGCGGCTCGCCATTTGCGTGGCAGGAGGTTTTCTTGCGTCTTCCGCGATTGCGCAGCAGACGCAGTTCTCCCACGGCGACCCGACTCCGCTGGAACAGCAGGCGCTGGAGCTGATCAATCGCGCGCGGAGCAACCCGACGCAGGAGGGCATCATTCTCGATTCGGTGAACACCTGGTTTTCGAATGATGCGCGGCAGAGGAAGCCGGCGTTTTTCACGAACCTGCGCTCGGGGATGGCGGCGTTCCCGGCGGTGCCGCCGCTGGCTTTCAATCCGAAGCTGATTCAGGCCGCGAGGGGGCATTCGCAGGACATGATCGCGCGGAATTTTTTCGGACATGTAAATCCGAGCGGCCAGGATCCGACGGCGCGCGGCGCAGCGCAGGGATACGACGTGGGAGTGGGTGAGAACATTGACGGCGGCGGTGCCACCTCGGGGGCGGACATGATGGCGAGCCACTTCGGCTTCCTGGTGGAGTACGACAACATTGACACGGCCAACCAGTACGGCCACCGGCAGAATATCCTCAGCGCGAGCTACACGGAGATCGGAGTCGGTGTCGCGGGTGCGCGGCAGGGTGGGAAAATCACGCAGGATTTCGGCGGCCCCGCGCGCACCTACATCGTCGGCGTGGCCTACAATGACGCGAACAGCGACGGTGCCTACGATGCCGGCGAGGAACTCGCGGGGATCACCGTGAGGCCGGACACCGGAAATTGGTTTGCCGTGACCTCGGCCTCGGGCGGATTTGCGATCCCGATCGATCCGGTGCAGACGGTCACCGACTCGATCACCGTGCCATTTCCCGTGGCTGGGAACACATGGGCTTCCGTGAAGCCGTACGACGACGCGTACCGCCAGCAGCAGATCGCCGCCGCGCCGGCTGTCACGGTGACTCTCACTTGGAGCGGCGGGCCGCTCTCCGCGCCGAAGACCACGACCGTCACGATGAAGCGGCCTGTGCTGCGCAACTACAACATCGTCGGCACAGATCACTATTATTACCCGCTGAGCATGGTCACGTCGCAGAGCGCGAAAGCCGACCTGAGCTCCGCCGCCGGCAGCGGCGGTGGGATCACGCCGCCGCCGCCGCCGCCGCCGGGCGGTGCCTCGCCGAAGGACTTGAACAATGACGGCGTGGCCGATCTCGTGTTCCAAAATACGGCCGGCCAGATTTTCGCATGGTTCCTCGACGGCACGGGGAACGCCGTGAATTTCTCGACCGGCAGCGGCGTCAAGCCGGGCTCGCATCTCCTCTACGGCGGCGGGCTGGGCGACTGGAGGCTCGTGGCACGCGCCGATTTGAATAACGACGGAATCCCGGACATCATCTTTCAGAACAGCGCGGGCCAGATCTATGTCTGGTTCCTCGATGGCACCGGGAATGCGGTGTCTGGCTCTGGGAGCGGACTGAAGGTCGGGCTGAGCCCGCGGATGCTCTACGGGAGCAGCTTGGGTGACTGGCGGATCGTCGGCTGCACCGACGTGAACGGGGATGGCAATGCCGATCTCATTTTCCAAAATACCGCGGGCCTCATCTTCGTGTGGTTCCTCGATGGCACCGGGAACACGGTGAACTTCTCCACCGGCAGCGGCGTGAAGCCGGGCTCGAAGCTGCTCTACACAGGCGGCCTCGGCGACTGGAGGGTCGTCGCATGCGCCGACGTGAATGGCGACGGCAAGGCGGATCTGATTTTCCAAAACACCGCGGGGCAGATCTACGCATGGTTTCTCGATGGCACGGGGAACGCAGTGAATTTCTCCACCGGCGCCGGGAAACTGGGCACGCAGTTCCTCTACAGTGCCAGCCTCGGCGGCTGGCGGATCGCCGCGTGCGCGGACGCCAACGGCGACGGCAAGAACGATCTCATTTTCCAAAATGCGGCGGGGCAGATCTACGCATGGTTCCTCGACGGCACCGGGAACGCCGTGAATTTCACCACGGGCGGCGGCAGGGTGGGCACGCAGTTCCTCTACAGCGCAAGCTTGGGTGACTGGCGGGCTCACTAGGGCGGCGGCGATATTGCGGTGCGCTGATCCGCGTGTCGGGATGTGACCTTCCTGCTGTGGAAAAATGCCGCGTCCCGCTCCGTTCAGCGCGTGCCTGCGAAATTGAGCACCGGTGCAGCTCCGTGGCAGCCATTTCATTTGCGCACCCGCCTCCCGTTCGTATTGTCCCCACCCCATGCGCATTCCCGTCGCCGCCCTCCTGCTGATTTTCGCCCTCCGCAGCCCGCTCTTCTCAGGCACCGATGTGCCGACCGTGCAGGCAGCGTTCACGAACACCACCGTGCCGCAAAACACCGCCATCCCGGCGCTGGATCTCACCGCCACATTCTCGGTGCCCGGTGTGTCCGGGCGGCTCGTGCAGTTCGTCACGCCCGGCATCGGCACATTCAATGTGCAAACGGATGCCACCGCGGCTCCGGCGACGGTCGCAAATTTCCTCTCCTACGTGAATGCGAACCGCTTCACGAGTTCGAGCATTGTCCATCGGACGGACAAGGCGCTCGGTGTCATCCAGGGCGGCGGGTTCTACATTGACACCGCGAACAGCCAGCTCGCCGGTGTCGTCGCAAACGCGCCCATCGCCTTGGAAGGGAGCGACACGCTGGAAAACGTCCGGGGATCCATCGCCATGGCAAATGGCGGCGCCCCCAACACCACGACCAGCGAGTGGTTCATCAACGTCGCAGACAACTCCACCGGACTCGGCGGACACTACCTGCCCTCGGCGAGCAATGGCGGTTACGCGGTCTTCGGGAGCGTCATCGGCACCGGCATGAATGTCGTGGACGCCATCTTCGCGAAACCGGTCCTCGGCGGCAATGTCACCGTCACAAACAGCTCCCTCAGCAGCAAGACGGTCACCATCAGCACCGTCGGCGTGCCTGCAAATTTCGGCGCTGGCTGGACGCTGCTCGGCTCGCAGGTGCAGAGCGTCAGCGGTGCCACCGTCACACTCGCGGCCAACGCCACGACGGCCATCGGTGCGGCCACCAGCGTCCCGTACACCCTGCTGGGATCGCCGTTCACCCAACTGCCGGTCTTCACGAACCTCGTTTCCGCAGCCAGCCCGCTGTTCTTCAGCAATCTGATCGCCTTGAGCAGCATCCAGGAGGTGACTCTTTTCCCGACGACCCTTGCGGTGAATGTCACATCCTGCACGACCACCAGCAGCGTAGTCGGTGTGGCGACCCCTGTGCCCGCGAATTTCCATGTCGGCTCACGCTTCCTCGGCACCACAGTCACCGGCATCATCGGCGCCCAGGTGTTCCTGAAAAACAACGCCGACCGAAACATCAGCACCACGACAGCCGTGCCGGCCAGCATCATCGGCGAGGTCTCGGTCGTCAGTTTCACCCTCACGAATACGAACCCCTCGCTCGTCGCCGCGACCATCAGCGGCTCCGCGCTGAATCTCTCCCTGCGCACGAACCGCGGCGGCTTCGCGGACATCGCCGTGAATGCGACCGACAGCAACGGCAACTCCGCGCAGTCCAAATTCCGCCTCACCGTGACCGGCGGCCTCGTCAACACCAGCAACCCGAAGGACGCCAACAACGACGGGCTTTCTGACTTTGTCTTCCAGAACAACGCCGGCCAGCTCCACGAATGGCTCCTCGACGGCACCGGCAACGCCATCAATTTCTCCACCGGTGCGGGCCTGAAGCCCGGCCAGCCCCCGAAATTCCTCTACAGCGGCGGCCTCGGCGACTTCAGGCTCATGGGCCGCGCCGACGTGAACAACGACGGCATCCCCGACCTCGTCTTCCAAAACACTGCCGGCCAGATCTACGTCTGGTTCCTCGACGGCAGCGGCAACACCCTTAATTTTTCCACCGGCGCGGGCCTGAAGCCCGGCCAGCCCCCGAAATTCCTCTACAGCGGCGGCCTCGGCGACTATCGCATCGTCGCCTGCACCGACCTGAATGGCGACGGGTTTGCGGATATTGTTTTCCAAAATAGTGCGGGCCAGATCTACGTCTGGTTCCTCGACGGCAGCGGCAACACCATTAATTTTTCCACCGGCGCAGGCCTCAAGACGGGCATGGGCCCGAGATTCCTCTACTCCGGCGGCCTCGGCGACTATCGCATCGTCGCCTGCACCGACCTGAACGGCGACGGATTTGCGGATATTGTTTTCCAAAACAGTGCGGGCCAGATCTACGTCTGGTTCCTCGACGGCAGCGGCAACACCATCAATTTCTCCACAGGTGCGGGCCTCAGGACAGGCATGAGCCCGGCCTTCCTGTATGCCGGCGGCCTCGGTGACTTTCGGATCGTCGCCTGCACCGATCTGAATGGTGATGGGGCTGCGGATATCGTCTTCCAAAACACCGCCGGCCAGATCTACGCGTGGTTCCTCGATGGCACCGGGAGCGCCGTCAACTTTAGCACCGGAGCCGGTTTCCGGATCGGAGTGGTCGCGGCCTATCTCTACTCCTACGGCCTGGCCGACTGGCGGATTCGGTAGGGCATTTTCGGCAAAAACATAGCCTCTTCCGCCGTGCAAAGTGTTGCGGCCACCGCCGAAAAAGGCGTGTCCGCGACGTGATTCGGACACTCGTGTCCGAAGACTGCCTCCCCGACTCCCCGGCACCTCCTCAGCCTAGCAGCCCCTTCACGAGCTTGCCGTGGACATCCGTGAGCCGGTAGCGGCGGCCTTGGAACTTGTAAGTGAGCCGCTCGTGATCGATCCCGAGCAGGTGCAGCATCGTCGTGTGAAAGTCGTGAATGTGGACGCCGTCGCTCACGATGTTGTAGCCGAACTCATCCGTCTCCCCGAACGTCGTGCCGCCCTTGATCCCGCCGCCCGCCATCCACGCCGTGAAGCAGCGCGGGTGATGATCGCGCCCGAAGTTCGCCGAGATTTTCCCCTGGCAATAATTCGTCCGCCCAAATTCGCCGCCCCACACCACGAGCGTGTCATCGAGCAGCCCGCGCGCTTTCAGATCGCTCACGAGCGCCGCCGCGGGCTGGTCGGTTTCCATACACAACCTCGGCAGCGCGCCGGGCAGTCCGCCGTGGTGATCCCAGTCCTGATGATAGAGCTGGATGAATCGCACGCCACGCTCCGCAAGCCGCCGCGCTTGCAGGCAGTTTGCCGCGAATGTGCCCGGCGTCTTCACATCGGGGCCGTATGAGTCGAGCGTCTCCGGCGACTCCTTCGAGATGTCCGTCACATCCGGGATGCTCGTCTGCATTCGGAACGCCATCTCGTAATTATCCACGCGGCTCTGGATTTCCGCATCCGGCGTGCCCGCGAGCTGGTGTTCGTGCAACTCGCGCAGACGGTCGAGCATCATGCGGCGGCTGTCCGCGCTCACGCCATCGGGATTGCCGAGATAAAGCACCGGATCCTTCGCCGCGCGGAACTGCACACCCTGATGCCGCGTCGGCAAAAAACCACTGCCCCACAGGTGCGATCCGAGCGGCTGTCCGCCCTTGCCCTTCGTGATCATCACGACAAACGACGGCAGGTTCGCATTCTCCTGCCCGAGCCCGTAGCTCAGCCACGCGCCGATGCTCGGCCTGCCCGCGATCTGCGTGCCCGTCTGCATGAAGGTGACACCCGGCCCGTGATTGATCGCCTCGGTGAACATCGAGCGCACGAAGCACGCATCATCCGCAATTTTTGCCGTGTGCGGCAGCAGCTCGCTCACCCAAGCGCCGCCCTTGCCGTGCTGCGCAAATTTGAACGGTGATCCCACGAGCGGGATGGACGACTGGTTCCCCGACATCCCCGTGAGCCGCTGCCCGCCGCGCACCGAGTCGGGAAGCTGCTCGCCGTGGCGTTTGTTGAGCAGCGGCTTGTAGTCGAAGAGATCGAGCTGCGACGGCCCGCCCGACATGAAGAGATAGATCACGCGCTTCGCCTTCGGCGCAAAGTGCGGCTTGCCGAGCACGCCGGCGTCGAGCGCCGGCGCCGCGGATGCGGAGGTCGAGAGCATGTCCGCAAGCGCGAGACCACCGAGGCCCATGCCGAAGCGGCTCAGAAAATGGCGGCGGTTGATTACGGGCGGGAGCGGGTCATTCATGGCGTATCAGCGTTTCACGACGCACGCGTCGTGGTTCAAAAGCGCCTGCGCGAGCACCGTGGCGGCGGCGGCTTCGGGCGCGGGAATGCCCGCATCGCGTTTCGCGTTCCCGGTCTTCAGCAGCTTGTCCGCATCGGTCGGCGTCTGACGAAAGTGTGCGAGCTGCTCATTGTAGAGACGCGTCGTGATTTCGATCTCGCGCGCATCCGGCTTCCGGCTGAGGCAGCGCAGAAAACCCTGCTCGATCATCGCGGGCAGATTTCCATTCGTGTCCTTGTGCAGCTTCTCGCCGAGCACGCGCGCGGCTTCGACATATTGGATTCCGTTCAGGAGGATGAAGGCCTGCAGCGGCGAATCCGTGCGCTCGCGTTTCGCCGTACACACCGCACGGCGCGGCGCATCGAAGATCACCATCGCCGGCGGCGGACTCGTGCGACGCCAGTTTGTGTAGATGCTCCGGCGATACGCGCCGTCGCCGCCGCTTGCGTTCGCGGGTTTGAATGCCTCGCTCATCTCGTATGGATTCACCGGCGGCCCGCCGATTCTTTCCGCGAGCAGGCCGGACGCGGCGAGCGCGTTGTCGCGCACCATTTCCGCCGCGAGGCGGATGCGCGGCCCTCTCGCCAGCAGTTCATTTTCCGGATCGTCCGTCATCGTCTTTGCGTCGGCGATGCTCCGTTGGCGGTACGTGCGGCTCATCACGATCGTCTTCACGAGCCCCTTCACATCCCAGCCGCTCGCGATGAATCGCGCCGCCAGCCAGTCGAGCACCTCGGGATAAAGTGGGCGCGCACCCTGACTGCCAAAATCCTCCGCCGTCTTCACGAGCCCTCGGCCCCAGATATTCTGCCAGACGCGGTTCACCGTCACGCGTGCCGTGAGCGGGTGCTGCGGATCCGTGAGCCACTGCGCGAGGCCGAGACGGTTCTTCGGCGCATTCGCGGGAAATGGCGCGAGCCACTCGGGGACGATGGCAGGAGCTTCCTCGCGTCGTTGATTATATTCGCCGCGGAAAAGCACGTAGGCCTTCTTCATCTGCGGCAGCTCGCGCATCACCATGATCTCCTTTTGCCCGCTGGAAAATTTCACCGCCTCGCCGCGCGAGGCCGCGAGTGTATCGAGATGTTTTTTCCAGTCTGCGTCCACCGTCGCGAGGAAGTAGTCGAGCAGTTGTTCTTCGGGGAGCGCACGCGCCCCGCGTGCGGCGCCCGGCGCCTCGCCGGGCGCAGCGGACGTCTTTGTGCGCTCGTCTGCTGACTGATCCGATTCTGGAGTTTTTCCGACGCCCGATGTTTCCGGCGGGGCGCCGGAAACGGCACGCGAGGCGCGTGCGCTCCCCAATCCAGCGCATGCGTTTCGCAGCACATCTCTCGCGGCTTTCGGATCGAATGCCGCAAGCGCTTCGAGCGGCGTGAGCGCGTGCGTGAAGACGCGGAAGTCGTCAATCGCCCCGCCCTTGAAGCCGCGGTCGCGGAAGCGTTCGCCGAGCGAAATATTGTCACCCCCGCCGCCCGTGATGTCGCGCGTGAGACGGTCGCGTATCACGTCAGTTGCGGCCTGCGCACCGTTCACGAAAATGCGCAGCCCCGCAGCGCGCCCGCTGCCGTCGTTCGTCACCGCGACATGCGTCCACTCATTGATCGCGAGCGGCTGCGCGGTGCGGATCGAGATCGCGTCACCGGGCCAGAAGTGGATCAGCGACCACTTCAGCCGCCCATCCTCGATGAGCAATTCGTAGCCGCGGCTCGCCGCATCGGTCCACGCCTTCGAGCGGTGGAAGACGACCGCGCGATCCTTTTTGTCCGGCGTCTTCATCCACAGCGACACGCTGAACGGTTCGCTGCTGCGGAAATTCCCGAACGACAGATCGAGCGAATCGTCGCCGGAGAATTGCACCGCCTGCCCGCTCACGCCCGGCACAAGCTTGTTCTCGCCCTTCAGCGTCGCCGGTGTTTTCGGATCGAGCGTGTTCGCGAGCTTGCCCTTTTCGAGAGTGTCGAAAGTGAAACGCCCAATCTCGCCGGGCACCGCGACTTCCGCCGGGCGCGACTTCCGCCACTCGGAAAATGCCGCGCGCCTCGACTCGCGCAGCACGGCGGTTTTGCTTTCCGCATCCGCGACAGCGCCGCGCAGCGCCGCGAGCCTGTCCTTTCCCGCGGCATCCATGATCGGCGCGGCGGGCGTCGGCATCGCTGGCGTGAAGAATGAATACAGCCCCGCCTCGTCAATGTTCTGCAGGAACGCGGACAGCCCGTAATATTCCTTCTGCGTGATCGGATCGAACTTGTGATCGTGGCACCGCGAGCACTCGAACGTGAGGCCGAGGAATGCCGTCGCAAACGTCTGCACGCGGTCGGCGACATACTCGATCCGATATTCCTCCTCCACGCTCCCGCCCTCGCTCTCCTGCTGGTGCAGCCGGTTGAATGCCGTCGCCAAAATCTGATCGTCCGTCGCATTCGGCAGCAGGTCGCCCGCGACCTGCCAGGTGATGAATTTGTCGAAAGGCAGGTTGTCGTTGAACGCCCGGATGACCCAGTCGCGCCACGGCCACATCTCGCGTTCGCGGTCCACTTGGAAGCCGTAGCTGTCCGCATAGCGCGCGATGTCGAGCCAGTCCACCGCCATGCGCTCGCCGAAGCGCGGCGACGCGAGCAGTCGGTCCACGACGCGCTCGTAGGCACCGGGCGCGGTGTCCTTTTCAAAGTCGGCGATCTCCTGCGGGCTCGGCGGCAGTCCCGTGATGTCGAAGCTCACGCGGCGGATGATTGTGTCGCGATCCGCCTCGGGCTGGAGCTTCAGTCCGCGCTGCGCGAGACCGGCGGAAACCGCGATGTCGATCGGCAAATCCCCGCCAGCTTTCGGCGCCGCGATGGGCTTCAGCGGGATGAATGCCCAGTGCTTCTCGTACTCCGCGCCCTCGGTAATCCACTGCCTGAGCGTCGCGATTTCCGCGGGTGTAAGGCTTTCGAGTTTCGCCTTTGCGGGCGGCATGTGGTCGTCCGCATCCGTTGTCGAAATGCGCGCGATGATTTCGCTTTCGTCCGGCTTTCCCGGCACGATCGCATGGATGCCATCCCGGTCTGCGATTGCATCTTCGCGCACGTCGAGCCGCAGGCCGGAGTCGCGCTTGTTCTTGTCCGGGCCGTGGCAGTGGAAGCACTTGTCCGAAAGAATCGGCCGGACATCGCGATTGTACCGGAGCTTCTCCGCGGCGTGCGATGCCGGGGCGAGTGCGAGCGCACTGAAGGCGAGGAGTGATTTGATGGTCACGTTGCGCATGGTTTCGATGCGAGGCGTTTGCTGCTTCGCTCTCAGTTCATTCGTGCATTGCGGAGTGCTTAGGATGCTTTCCGCAGCCGCGGATGCCTACAGGTTCTCCCCGACCCACGCGAACTCGCGCGCGATGCTGCTCACGACATCGGCGGGGCGGATGTCCTCGGGCAGCACGTCGAATGTGTAGGTCTCGATCTCCGCATGGCTCGTCGCGCCCTGCCGGAGTTCTCGGAAAAAATCCGGCGTGAGCGTGGACACCGTGCTGGCGAGCGGGCCGTTGCCCGCAAAAAAAAGCGGCACGTGAAAATGCACGCGCGCCTCCTCGACGCCGTAGCGCCCATCCTCGTCAGCGAGAGCCAGCGGAAGATCGGTCCACGAGCGCATGATCCCGGTGACGGTGCGCGCCTTCACCTGGTGCAGATAGACGCCCTCGGCGTACGGACGCAGCGCCTCCCAGCAATCCTTGCCGCCGCCGGTCATCAGCGCGGCGCTCAGTTGCACTTTGGAAATGCGGATGCCCTCGCCGCGGTACGTGCGCAGTGACGCGAGCGGATCCTCGAACTGCAGTGCGACGTGGCAGGTGTCGAAGCACACGCCAATGTGCCTGCGCAAAATCTCGCCGGCCTGCGCGGCATCGCAGCCCCGGATTCTCCGCACCACTTCCGCGCCGCGAGTCCACAGCGAGTCCCGGAAAAATGCGACAGTCTCCGCGGTGGTTTCGAGAAAGCACGATGGCTCGGGCTCGAGACCGACGTGAATTTCACGCCCCGTGTCCTCGTGCAGCGCGGCAAGATACGCGGCGACGACGCCGAGATTTCCGGCCATCGCCATGGCTTCCGCCGGACTCGTGATCCATTCCTTGAACGAGCATGGCACGGTGCTGATCGATCCATCCACGCCCTCGGGCAGCCAGCCCGCGAGAATGTCCGCGACCTGCATTGTGTAGTCGCGCCGCGCGGCGGATCGCCAATCGGGCGCATACACGTTTTCCTTCACGGGGCCTGCGTGAAATTTCCCGAACGGAAACGCATTCACCGAGAACGGATACATCTGGTGCTCGGCGAAGACATCGAGCGCCTCATTTCGCAGCGCGGCGTCGCCCGCGAGTTCCGCAGCCGCCTGCGCGCTGAGTCGCAGCCCGAGGCCGAACCAGGCGTCCGGCGAGACGTGCTTTTTCACATCCACCGCCTTCTCGCGGATCGCTGCGAAATTCTCCGCCCACGATTCGCCGGGATGGATGTTCAGGCAGTAGCTGAGGTGGAGCGGGGGCTGATGCTGGACGATCATTGCGTGGCGGGATGGATACCGGCGCGCTACGTCCGCGGCAAGTTTTCAAGACACCGCTGCATGAGCGGCAGATCGATCTCGTGCATCTCGAAGCGCGCGCCGATTCCCTGCGGAAAAGTGACGCACAGCTCGCCGCCGAGGTGCTCGCGGAAGTCGCGCAGGCCCGCAAAAATTTCGAGCTGTCCCGATGCGTTGCGCACAAATGCCTCGTCGTGCGCGAGCGGAAATCCACTCTGACGCAGCCCGCGATCGATCACTTGAAACTCCGCAGCGGAAATCCATCCCTTCTCCTTCGCGTAGCTCGAATCGAGCAGCACTCCGAATGCGACCGCCTCGCCGTGGCTGACGCGGAATCCGGACATGAGTTCCAGCTTGTGCGCCGACCAGTGGCCGAAATCGAGCGGACGCGCGCGCCCGTACTCGAAGGGATCGCCATTCGAGCGGATGTGCTCGAGGTGTTCCTCGGCGCAGCGATAGACGAGATGCTCCATTGCAGCGATGTCGCGCGCAGGAAATTTCTCCGCGTTCGCCGTGAGCCAGTCGAAGAATTCGCGGTCGCGGATGATCGCGACCTTCCACGCCTCGGCGACGCCGCACAGCCAGTCGCGCTGCGGGAGCGAGACGAGAAAATCAAAGTCGTTCAGCACGGCGAATGGCGGCGCGAATGTGCCGATCGCATTTTTGCCGCCCATGAAATTCACGCCGTTCTTCACGCCAACGCCCGCGTCATTTTGCCCGAGCACCGTCGTGGGCACGCGGATCTGCCGCAGGCCGCGATGCACGAGCGCGGCTGCGAGACCCACGGCATCCATCACTGCGCCGCCGCCGACGATGATGATGAACGACTGCCGGTCCATGTGCGTCTCCAGCATCAGCCGCATGAAGCCCTCGACGAGCGTGATGTCGTTCTTGATCGCCTCGCCGCCGGGTACGATGCGCGGCGCGAGCGCGAGTTCGATCTGCGCGGTGTGCGCGGCAAAATAATTTTCGATCTCCCGCACGAGTCCCGGTCGCGCGGCGGCGACATGCGAATCCACAAAGACCAGCGCGCGGTGCAGTCGCTCCTCGCCGAGCCGGCGCATCGTGTCCGCGAGCACGCGATTTTCCGCATGGAAAAGCCCGTGCGTGAATGTCACCGGGAAATCCCAGTTCACCGTCACGCGCTGATCGATCGTCCTCGTCGTGCCGCTCACCGCTGGCCCTCCATCCACGACTTCACCGCGCCGGCGAGGTCGAGCTGCGTCACGGGGAGCTGCGGGATTTTCAGCGACGTGGCCCATGCGACTTCGAGGCCGGTGCGGTTGCTGCCGTGCGTGCCGCGGATTTTACGCGTGTCAAAGCTGACGCTGCCCGGCGGCCATCCGAAATAAAGTTCGCACGGGTCGTAGCCGGGCTTGTTGTGGATGTCCACGTGGCTCGCGTAGTCCGGCGCCTCGTCGCGATCCGTGAACCACGGATACGCAAACCACGCACTCTCCGCGGCGGTGATCACAAGATCGCCGCTGCGCCGGTGCGCGATGCCGTGCCGTTCCTGCGCGGACTTGTCCCACACTTCCGCGACGCCCGGCAGCGTGCGCAGCGCCTCAGCGGCGGCGAGTTTCGACGCCTCGTCGCGGCAATACACATGCGCAAAGCCGTGATCGCACACCGCGAAAGCACGGCTCGTGAAAAAATCCGTGTACGCCATTCCCTCGATCATGCGTGCGCCGAAGAGGCCGGCCTCGCGCAGGCGGCGGTTTGGAAAAACTGCGCCATCATGCACCTGCTCGATCGCGTAGTCGCCGAAGACGAGCCATTCGTAGCCGCACTCCGCGGCCTTCGCTTCGAGGCGCGTGAGGTGGCCGAGCAGGATGTCGAGCGCCTTGTCCGCCTCGCGGCTCACGGGGCCGTAGCGCTGGAGATCGTAGTCGAGATGCGGGATGTACGTGAGCAGCAGGTCGGGCGCGACATCGGGCATTTCCATCACCGCGCACGTCGCGTCCACGATCCAGTCGGAGGACTTGTGATTCGCGAGCGGGCCCCAGTAGTTCATGAGGTTGAAAGGGCGCCCGATTTTTTCCGTGAGCCGCGCCTCGAGCGAAGCGGGCTGCGTGTAGCACGCTTGGATCATTCCGCCGCTGTGCTTGTGAATCGGCGCGGGTGTCACGACGAGATCCGCCGCCTCACCCATGCTCTGCTGCCAAAACATCATGCCGACTTTTTTCCCGCGCGCGCGGAAGTCGTCCCAGATGCGCGGCCCCTCGACGAGCGTCGCGCTCTGCTCCCAAAACATCACTTTGCGCAGGTCGGAAAAAAAGAGGCCGTTCGCGACGAGGCCGTTTTGCGAAGGCGTCGTGCCGGTGCGGAACGCCGCCTGCACGGGACAAGTCACCGCGGGAAAAATGCTCTGCACCGGACGGAACTCGGGCAGATGCGACACGAGATTCCAACCGAGGGCAGCGACATCAACGACGAGCAGCTTGTTTTTGGCCGGCATGGAGAGCGGCAAAGAGAATCAGCTTCGCGGGAAAAAGCTAGGATGGAGGAGTGCCGGGCAAAGTAGGCGGGGTTTTCAACCTCGCGCGGGCGAGCACAGCGAGCTGGTGGGGATCGTAGGCGTGGGCGGAAGCCCGCGTCCGCGCTCTCCCGAGCGCGCCTACGCTCCGCGCCCTCCCGCCGCCTTCGCCCATCCTCCCGCGCGAGGTTGGAAACCCCGCCTACTTTGCTGGCTCGTTTGCAGGCTGCGCGACCGGTGCCGCGACTGCCTTCCGGCGCTGCCACAGTGCCTTGATTTCCATCCACAGCCAGCGGCGGATTCCGCTGAAGAGCAGGCGTCCGCTTTGCTTCGGCTCGTGCGTGAAGCCGGGGATGAGCAGCCGCCATTTTGCATTGCGCGCGCCGTACGTGCCGGCGGCGATCCGCTTGCGCGCGATGGCCACGAGGCGGCGGTTGTAAAACGCCATGAATTTTGCCGCGACGCGGCCCGCGAAGCCGTCGAACGGGAACGCGCCGAACATCGTCGCGGGATCGGAATACACCTGTTTCACCGGGCCGAGGTGATACGTCGCGACATCCATGAGCAGCGCCGCGGCCATGATCTCCGCGTCGCCGATGTAGTAATATTTGTCGCGGTAGATGCAGTCGAACCAGCTCTGAAAGCAGAATGCGAAACGGCGGTTGTAGTCGCGCACGTCCACGCTTTTTCCCGCGCACGCATCGGCCACTGCATTCGCGACGGACTGCGCGGTGAACGAGCAAAAATCCAGGCCGGGACTGTAAAGCGGATCGATGAAACCCGCGGCGTCACCCACACACGCCCAGCCCTCGCACATCACCTGCGTGACGCGATACGTGAGCTGCGAAAATGCGCGCTCGTCGCCCTCGATCACCTTTGCCTCCGCGAGAATCTCGCGCCCGATCGGATGCTCGCGGCAGTGCGCAAGGATGCGTGCGCCGATGCTCGCACCCTCCGGCGGCGTGTAGAGCCGTTCATCGTACACGAGCCCCACGCTCACATCGCCGCCCTTCAGCGGGATGATCCAGACCCACCAGCCGGGGCCGCAGAGATGGTTCGTCGCCCAGCCGCGCGCGGCGACGGTCGCATTCGCCCACTTCGGAAATTTCTCGCGCAGCTCGATGCTGTCCCAGTCTTTCACGCCCGTGAAGCGCGCCCAGAGCGAATTCACCGGGTGCTCGGGCATCGCCTGCATGTAGCCGCGTTTGCGTGCGATGACCGCCGCGCGCCCGCTCGCATCCACGACCCAGCGCGCGAGCACCTGCCGGCTTTCGCCGCCCTCAAGCAGATCGAGCAGATTGCCCTCCGCGCCGCTGAGGTTGAACTTCACCACCTTCGCCGGGCGCAGCAGCTCGCAGCCCGCGGCGACGGCGAGGGAAAGGACGTGCTCGTCGAGCGTCGCGCGATCCACCTGGAAGCCCGGCATCCGTGAATTGAACCGGGCACCCAGCTCCGCGCATTCGTCGAACGCCTCGTCCTCCGAGCGCGCGAACCACATGCGCAGCCCCTGCTTCGCGAGCTGGTGGTGGCCGAGGTAATTCGTCAGCCCGAGCACGCGCGTCATGAAGCACGAGCTCACCTCCGTCGTGCTCTCGCCGACCTTGCGATCGAACGCCTCCGACTTCTCGATGATCACCACATGCAGCGCCGGGTTGCGCTTTTTCAAAAGCAGCGCCGTCGCCGCGCCGGAGAAAGCGCCGCCGATGATGGCCACGTCGCAAGTGAGGTGCATGACCCTCACACATACCCGCCTGTGCCGCGGAGTCCAACCGCACCCGCACATTTTTCCCCGGAGAAATTCGCGGCGAAAAAAGTGGTTGCCCGTGTGCGGGGACGCCGATAGTTTCTGCGCCCTTATTTGAGGGGCCTTAGCTCAATTGGTTAGAGCGCTACCCTGTCACGGTAGAGGTTGCGGGTTCGAGCCCCGTAGGTCCCGCCATTCATCCTCAGAGGTAAAAGTGGTGAAAATGGAATCCCTGCACTTGAATGCAGGGCAGTTGCAGGGCAGTTGCATGGCAGTAGTTGCCGGTGAAAAAGACCGAACAACGACCTGCAGTGGAGCGGAAATCCGGCGTCATCGAGATTCGGAAAAGCTCCACCACCGTGAAAATATACCCGGTCCGTAATCGGAAAAAAACGATCTTCATGCTCACGTGGTTCGTCGCCGGCACACGGCACCGACGGAACTTTTCCAACGAGGGCGATGCCCGCAAGGAGGCAGCCATCGTCGCGCGCCAGATGAGTGCTGGTGACGCGCAAGTGATGACCCTCACGTCGTCTCTGAGCGGGAGAGCTACCTTCATGCAAAGCGCATGCTGGCCACTCTCGGGATGCCAGCAGGCCATGTGCGACACAGCCTTCTGCAGATGGGCGATGGTTTCCGAAAAGTCGACATCACTGACTTCAACCCCGAGCGGAACAAATGTCTTCGCAGATTTAGTGAGGCATTCGCGCTCGAATTTCGCCTCGGAGAATTTGCCGCGCGTCAGATACCACTGTTCGTCGTAAAACTGCCCGCACCATCCCGGATATTTCCATGAGGACGTCCCGATTAAAATTCCGCTGCGGGCCAATTCATCGCGGTCGGGTTTGAATTGCTGCGAGAGCATCGCAGGAAAATATCACCGGCTCGGAAAAGGTGAATTCCAAGCGGGGATTTGATTTTCGAACCGCTGCATCCTTTTGCGTCCTCGTCGCAGCGACACAAAGTGAGCATTGTAAAGGTGGATAACCGGATACCGCCCGCCTCAGCGCGCCGTGACCTGGATCGTGATGCCGCCCCGCTCTTCCTGAGTGCTCTGGAAGCACACAGGCATGAATTGTCCGATGACATCAATGTTCGTGCGTGCGTGACGGGAGAAGCTTGCTGCCCGGAAGCTGCCGCCGCCTGCCAGTGCAAACGGCAGGAGAAGTTGATCCGCGAGGTATTCGCCCACGGGTGCGGTGGTCGCAAGGTAGTGCCGGGCTTGATCGATCACACAGTCGGCGACCTGCTCCGTTCGTACGCCCTTTTCGCCGAAACCGGTGAAAGTTTCCGTGATATGTTCGGAAGCGATTTCACCGGTCAGCACAAAGCCTGGTCCGCATGCGGCAGGATGCTCGACGATCTCACACGCACTGCGCGGCCAGGCCATGCGCTTCTCGAACTGTGCGAATGCGCGCTCAGCGATGTGGGCGTCCAGAGCCGCGATGTGAGCCACGACATGACGGCCACGGTCTTCGCCTCGTTGCAGCAACTCGATGGGGTGAAGCTTCGGCACAGGGCTGATTTCGATTTCCAGCCGTCCACCACCCGCAGGGTAAAATCCGGGGCGCACAAGCTTCGCCTCGGCTTTGGGTCCGAAGCGGGCGAGTTGCGGCAGGAACGTCCGCACGAGAAAATCGAAAGGCGGTGCAAAGGGGTTGTGTGTCCCGCCTTCCAGAGTGAGGCGCGATGGTTTCGCCGCGAGCATCAGTGCGGGCAGGATGGTTTGCAGCACGAGCGTCGTGCTGCCGGCAGTGCCGATGGCGAAGTGGTATTCACCAGCGCGGATCTTTTCCGGGCGGAAAACCAGCTCGCACGAACCGATCTCCGCGCCATCGGACACTGCGTCGCCAACCTGCGTCGCTGCCTGCACGGCGGTGAGATGCTGGCGCAGCAGGCCGGGTTTCTTGCGCCCTGCGCGGATGTTGATGATGCGAAACGGTTTTCCGGTCACGAGTGACAGCGCCAGCGAAGTACGGAGGATCTGACCTCCGCCTTCACCGGCTGAACCATCAATGGTGATCATCTCCGGCCTTTTCATGCGGCACCTCTCAGCGAGTCGTCGGAATCCTTGATGACGAAGCGCGCGCGCAGACGGGCGACTTCGGTCGCGAGACCCGCGAGATTGACGCTGCGGAGGACTTCATTGAAGTCCTTGTAGGCGGCGGGCGCTTCGTCTTTCGGATACATGCGGCAGTTTGTCAGGATGTCGTGCGCGGTGAATTCGTCATCCACTGTTTTCTGATCGAGTTCGCGAATTGCGGCTTTGCGGCCCTTGGCACGGCCAGCGCCGTGGTTCACCGAGAAGCAGCTTTTTTCCGCACCGGGCTCGGCGACCATCACGCAGGAACCCGCGGTCGGATTTCCGGGCAGCAGGATCGGATGGCCGGTCTCGGCAAAAGGCGTTCCGCGCAGCGAGTGATGACCCGCAGGAAGTGCGCGCGTCGCGCCTTTGCGATGCACCCATGCCTGCCGGTTTTCCACGATCTCGCGGCGCGCGATGTTGTGGCTGATGAAATAGACAAGCTGTCCGGTCGCACCGGGGATGATCTCCTGAAAGGCTTCGAGCACGAGCGCGTTGATGAGCATGTGATTTACCGTGGCGAAGTTCGCACCGAGCGCCATGTCGTCCAGATACGCGTCGGCCTCGGGGGTTCCGAGCGGCGCATAGACGAGTTCCTTGTCCTGGCCGGGGAGGGGCAGGTTCCACGTCTCGAAAAAACGCTGGAGCGCGCGGAATTGTCCGCTCGCGAGATTGTGGCCGAAGCCGCGCGAACCGCAGTGCGACAGGAACGCGAGGCCGCCATCGCGCAGGCCGAAGACCTCCGCGGTGCGGCGCGCGCGGTCGTTGTCGCCGACCACGACGGCTTCGCATTCGCCGAAATGATTTCCGCCGCCGTAGCTTCCGAGCTGCGTCATCTTGTCGTCGAATTTCGGCAGAGCCTTGGTCGAGATGAGATATTCGAGACGCTCACCGAGTGCATCGTGCGTGTCGTCGTGTCCGACATGCGCGGAATCTTCGCAGCGTTCCGCCCATTCCGGCGGAATCCCGAGAGCCTCGCACACGGAGCGCGACGCACCTTCGACTGAAACCTGCCGGCCCAATTCGGGCGAAACATGGCGCGATTTTTTCGCCATGCGCTGACCGCGCCCGGCACCGGTCGGCGTGCGCTCGCAGATCGCAGTGATCAATGCGCGGCGCGTCGTCTTCTCAGCCACCGCGTCCGCGGGGAGATTGAGCGCGAGCAGGCTCATCGAGCACTTGATGTCCACGCCGACAGGGCCGGGATAAATGTGCGTCGGCGACACCAGCACGCAGCCGACCGGCGCGCCGTATCCGGCATGCGCATCGGGATTGAGCACGAGGTCCGTCACACCGGGCGCGCCGCGAGAATTGAGCGCCTGCTCGATGCACTTCGCATCGAAGCCCTGCCGAATGGCCTCGGTGCCGATCACCGTGATCGGCTTGCCGCGTGATCCCGGCGCAGGCAGGAAGCCGGTGGCTTCGCCGGTGATGTTGATCGAGTGCGGTGTGAGTTCGGAGTTCATTGGGATTGGGTGTCATTCAGGTTTGAAAAAAAGCATGGCTTGAAGCGATCCGTGAATCAGCCAAGATTACAGCATGACTGTCGCCCTTGAAATTCCGGATGAGTTTTCGCGATTGCTGGCTGAAAAGTGGGGGGATGTTCCCAGGCACATTTTGGAGAATGTGGCTGCTGATGGCTATGCTACCGGCGCGTTGACTGCGTTCCAAGTGCGGCGCCTTCTTGGCCATGATTCGCGCATGGAAACTTTGAACTTCCTCACTGAACGGGGCGTCTGGCCACGATATGATGTGGAAGACCTGAAGCAGGACGTGGAAACTCTCGACCGCGTGCTCGGGCGGTGATCGTCGTCAGCGATACAAGTCCGCTTCGTTATCTGGTGGTGCTTGGGGAGATTCAGTTGCTGCCCACGCTTTTTCACCGCGTTGTCGTGCCTCGGGTGGTGATCGGCGAATTGCTTTCCGAAGCCACGCCGGAGATCGCCCGCCGATGGGCAGCTCAACCACCCGCGTGGCTGGAGATTCATCAGGAAAAGCCCGCTTTCGCGGGTAATCTCGCCGGGCTGGATGCAGGTGAATGTGCGGCTATTCAATTGGCGGAGCGGTTGGGAGCCGGCTTGCTGCTGATCGACGAGGATGACGGACGCAGGATTGCGTTGCGCCGGGGACTCGGTGTCACCGGCTTGCTGGGCGTTTTTGCCATCGCATCGCGCGACGGGCTGATCGATTTCGAGGCGATGATCGCGCAACTGCGGGCCACCAATTTCCGCATGTCTGAAAAACTAATCGAACAGGCGCGGGCGGTGTCCCGGCCACGTTGACGGATTTCGTGACGACAAGGTGTTTGGCGAAACATTTCGGTGCTCTACCACTGAGCTACCCGATCTTGCGACCGGGACGGGAGTCGAACCCGCGACTATCGAGTTAATGTAGTTCCGCACGGCATTCGTCACGAAGACCGGTGCCATGAGCGTGCCGACAACAGTCGGCAGGACATTTTTACTGAGCTATTCCGCCGAAGCGGAACCGGGGGTCGAACCCGGGACCTCCCACGCGTTGGCGCGGGCGCTCTGCCATGTAGTCCGTGCCTGCATTCGGCACGCTCGCAGAAAATTCAAAGAACAGAAGTTCGCCGACAAGGAATTGGTAAGACGGGACAGTTGGAAATGTAGTCCCACCGGCATTCGGCAAAGGTTTCGGGTCCGGCCCGCCCGCACCCGGATTGGCGCGGGCGGGCGGCAACTATGGAAGGTCGATCTTTTCGATCAGGCCGACCCAGTGACTGGCCTTCAATTCGCCGGCTGCGAAGGCGGCGATGATCTCGAATACTGCATCGGAGAATCCCCCGATGTTCAGGATATCCGCGCGCTCGGTGGCCTGCGTGGAGCCGTGAGGCTGCACATCGAGACACACGAGGCGGGCGCGCGGGTTGCGGGCGCGGAATTTCTCCCACTCCTGCATCGTCGCGGTGCTGCGGCCTCCGCCGTGACTGTCCATCCACGACATGTTGTCGGAGACGAAAATCACGAGGTCGGCCTGTGCGCGCTGCTTGTTCAGGTGGACGAGCGGCGCGGAGCAGTTCGTTCCGCCGCTGGGCAGCTTCGCCAGTTTCTGCGCGTTGGTCATCACGCTGTCGCGTGCATTGAGTTTGCACGGGACCACGCTGTCGCTGAAGGCGAGCACCTCGGCATCCGCGTTTTTGCGGACGACTGCGGCGGCAACCAGCGCGGCGACATCAATGCAACGCGTGGCCGTGGTGGCTCCCTTGCGGTGACCGGTCACGGGCGATTGCATCGAGCCGGACACGTCGGGGCACACGAATACGCGGCCCTGAATCGAAGGCGCATTCTCGATGGCAACTTCCATCGCGTCTTGCAGCGCGTCGCGGACGGCGCTCGGCACCGTCTGATCCGCGGAGTGAAACGAGGTCAGAAGCTGATACGGAAAGCAGCGCGCCTGGCGGATCTTGCTCGGATCGCGCAGGCGATCCGCGACGAGGCGGGCGATGCCGCTCTTCTCGAACACACCATGACGCGCGAACGTGTTCAGATTCATCCGCGTCATCTGCCAGGAGGCATTCTTCGCGATTTCGATCCAGTCGCCTTCGCGCAGTTCCAGTGCGGTGAGCATCTGGAAAGGCACTTCCGGCGCGGTCTTGGAATCCCCACGTTTGAACGCTTCAAACTGGCGGACGAGCGGCGGCAGCGACTCCGCGTTGTGCGGACGTCCGAGCAGCCAGCCATAGAGGGCCTCACGGCCGGCGTCAGCGGGACGCGGATGGACCATCTTGATCACATCGGCAAGCGACGGAGTCTGACCCACCGAAGCGCGGAACACCTGCGCGTCGTCGCGCTGTTCAAACCAGCGCTGGACGAGCCGCTTCGGCGCGGAACCGAGCGACTTGCGCCCGGCGACGCCGCTGCGGACGATCTGCACGAAGTTGCGCAGCATCTTGCCGTCATCAATCACGCGGTCGAACACCCGCGCCAGAAGCGCGGAGTCGCGGGATGCCAGCGTCGCGCAGAGCAGTGCCGGCATGTCCTTCATGTAGCCGCGGGTGCGGCAGTAGATCGCGGTCTTCGCGACGAACTCGGCATCCACGCCGCCCGCGAGGCTCAACGCCTTGTCGAGTTGAGCCGGCGCGCTGGCGTAGAAGGTCGAGTTCAGGCAGCCGGTCACGGCGTATTGCGCGAGGGCGTGCTTCGGCGTGAACGAAAACGCCGGGCCTCCGGCTTCGTTGCGCGTGTCGGCCTTCGGAAGGAAGCGCCCGACAAAGGATGAAAACAGGGTCTTGCTGGCCATGGTCGTATTCGGGTTTGGGTTTTGTTTTTTTGGTGAAAACCAGTCGCAGACGTGTGCCGGCCGACTGGTTTGTTGCTGGCAATCCCTATTGCTCGCACCGTGCCAACGCTTGCGGCGGATTTGGCGAACGCATCGCAAGTGATTGGCATTCAGAAGGAAGGGCGCATCGAAAAAACCTGAACCCGCTGCATGCGCACTGAATTTTTATGGTGCAATCGTATCCAAATGGATATGGAGTTAGCTTATCAGCTATGGCCTCCAAGAAATTCGTCACTCTAGGTCTGCTCGGAACCCAACTGGATCGCGGCATTGGTCCGCGGCGCTGGGAAAGTTGGCGGCCGACCGTTTCGTTGTGTCAGCAGGAGGACTTGCTCGTTTCACGATTGGAATTGCTGCACGACCGAAAGGCAACGGCCTTGGCGGAAGCTGTGGCTGGCGACATCAGTGGCGTCTCACCGGAGACGGAGGTACGACTGCACACGGTGGAGTTCCGCGACCCCTGGGACTTTGAGGAGGTCTATGGCGCCCTCGCGGATTTCGCCCGCAGTTACAAATTCCAACCCGACCGCGAGGAATATCTCGTCCACATCACGACCGGAACGCACGTCGCGCAGATCTGTCTGTTCCTGCTGACCGAATCGCGCCACTTGCCGGCACGTCTCATTCAGACATCCCCTCCGAAAGATCGGGAACCCGGTTCGCCCGGTAGCTGCTCGATCATCGATCTCGACCTTTCCCGCTATGATCGGATTGCCGTTCGGTTTGCCGATGAGCAGCGCGAAGCCCGCACGTTTTTGAAGAGCGGAATCGCCACGCGCAACGCGGCGTTCAATCGGATGATCGAGGAGATTGAACACGTCGCCATTGCGTCAAAGGAGCCGATGCTGCTGATGGGGCCGACAGGTGCCGGCAAATCTTCACTCGCGCGCAGAGTCTTTGAATTGAAGAAGCAGCGGCATCAACTCACAGGCGGATTCGTCGAAGTGAACTGCGCCACGCTGCGTGGCGACACCGCTGCCAGCACGCTTTTTGGGCATGTGCGTGGCGCATTCACTGGCGCTCAGCGGGATCGTCCCGGATTGCTGCGAGCAGCCAATGGCGGCCTGCTTTTCCTCGATGAAATCGGTGAACTCGGGCCGGACGAGCAGGCGATGCTGCTGCGGGCCTTGGAGGAGAAACGCTTCCTGCCCGTCGGTGCCGACCACGAAGCGGAAAGCGACTTTCAATTGATCGCCGGAACGAATTGCGATCTGGCAGCCGATGTCCGCTCAGGCGATTTCCGCGAGGATCTTCTGGCGCGAATCAATCTGTGGACCTTTCAACTCCCGGGCCTGGCCCAGCGCGTCGAGGACATTGAACCGAATCTCGATCACGAACTGGAAGCCGCAGGGAAACGCATGGGTCGACGCATCAGCATGGCCAAAGACGTGCGTGCCGCATTTCTCGGATTCGCACGTTCCGCCGAGGCAAAGTGGAGCGCCAATTTCCGCGACCTCAGCGCAGCCGTCACGCGCATGGCCACACTCGCGTCCGGCGGCCGCGTCAGCCGCGCCGTGCTCGATGCCGAACTCGTGCGCCTGCGCTCAGCATGGCAAACGGTCCCCGCCGCAGGCTCGGACGATTTGCTGCTTCAGGAGGTGCTCGGTCCCGATGCCGCGGCGAAGCTCGACCTTTTCGACCGCGCCCAGCTTGCCTGTGTCATTCGCATTTGCCGCGCTAGCACGACACTCAGCGAAGCCGGGCGTCGTCTGTTTGCAGTCACTCGTGAAAACCGTAAAATCACCAACGATGCGGACCGGCTCCGAAAGTACCTTGCTCGATTTGGCCAGGATTGGGCTGCGTGTCTGCGGAGGGCACCCTCTGAATCGCTTTGAGCTACCCTGCATTTCTCACACTGATGGCGGCGGTCGCGACAGGGTGCAGTGGCGCGGCGGGAGCGCAAAGTAGTCCGGGGCTTTAGCCCGTACAGGCCACCATGCGGGCTAAAGCCCAGCACTACTTTCCGCCGCCTGTCCGGCACGTCTGCGGGGTGTGAGGCATGCGGGCTACTCATCTTTTCGGGGATGCTGGAAATTGAAAGATGTGACCGGATTTTGCGTTCGATTGATCGACTGATTCAAAGAGATCCGATGCCGGGTATTTCCACGAGCTCGTGCTGATGAAAATCCCGTTCCGGGTCAATTCATCGAGGCGCTGGTTCTCATCGCTGCGAGAGCATGCGAGGAAAATATCAACGGCTCGCAAAGGGTGAATGCCAGCCAGAGTTTTGATTTTCATTTCCAACCAAAACTCCGCCGCCATTCTGGTGTCATGAAACCCTGCCTCTTCGGCCACGCTGGCGCGCGGCGATTCTTCCTCGTCTGCCTGCTCGCACTGCTCGCGGGACTGCCCGCCATCGCGCACGCGCACGCGCGCCTGCTCCGCTCGATGCCGGCCAGCAACGCGAAGCTCGCCGTCGCACCGGAACGGGCCGAGCTTTGGTTCAACGAACTGCTCGACGCGGAGTTCAACGGCATCGAAATTTTCGCCGCGAGCGAATTGAAAGCAAAGCAGCGCACCAACCTCGTGAAAGGCAGGCCAGTCGTGGATGCGAAGGACCGCACGCACCTCATGGTCGAACTTCCGCCGCTCGCGCCGGGTGAATACGTCGTCGAGTGGCGCGTGCTCTCGCGCGACGGCCACAGCGCGCCGGGGCGTTTCACGTTCACGGTCCTGGAACCGCGCGGCAAGTAGCGCCGCGTCGCCGAGGTTTCATGGAGCACTCCCTTCTTCACGCCCTCAAGCTCTGCGGTCTGCTCGTGGCGCTCGGTGGCGCGCTGTTCGTGCTCGGGGTGCTGCGCGTGGCCTCGCGCGGTCTGGCCGCGTCTGGGGAGCTGATGGAAAATATTTGCAAAGCCAGCCGTCGCTGGGCGTTTCGTGGCGCGCTCGTTTCCGCGATGGCAGCCGGATTGGATATCTTCGTGCAAGTCGCGGAGGTGCAGGGAAGGGCGGTGTACGGCGGGGTGGAATGGGCGCTCGTCATCAAGTTCGCGACGCAGACGACGGTCGGCCGGCTCTCGGTCTCCTACGCGCTCGTTCTCTTTGCGGCTGCTGCCGCGTGCCGGGTGCGGGCGCGCGGGAGCTGGTGGATCGTCGGCGCACTTGGCCTCGCGGGGAGCGTGCTCGCAAGCCTCGTCAGCCACGCCGCCGCGCAGCCCGCCGGCCGCGGACCCGCGGTTGCCTGGCAGATTTTCCATGTGATGGCGGGCGCGGGTTGGATCGGAATCCTGTGTCACCTGCTCGCGTCACGGCGCGTGCTTTGCAATGCGGACGATCCGGCGGCGGTGAGCCTCACGCGTGAAGTGGTCCGCCGCTTTTCCCCGGTGGCGCTGACGGCTTCCTCGCTGCTGCTCGCGTCCGGCCTCGTCGCGAGCGTGCGGAATCTGCCGGCGTTGGCCTCGCTGTTCACCTCGCCGTACGGACTGACGCTGCTGGTGAAACTGATGCTGCTTGCCATCGTCGTCTGCGCCGGATGGATGAACTTCCGCCGCGTGCGGCCGGCGCTGCTGGCGGCCGGCGCGATCGTCACCGAAAAATCGCGCTCCGCGCTCGCGCGATTCGGCAAGCTGCTGGAACTCGAAGTCACCGCCGGGCTGCTCGTCATCACCCTGGCCGGTGTGCTGGGTTCGGTCTCGCCGCCCGGACCGGACGGAGCCGCGCAGCTCACGGCAGAACAGACGCGCGCCGTCTTCACTCCCGACTGGCCGACGACCGTGCTCGTGAACACCGCCTTCGCCGGCCAGCCGACGCGCACCGTGGACGACCTCCGTTATTCCGAGTTCATGCACAACTGGTCCGGCGTCACCGTCGTGCTGCTCGGCGGACTGTGGCTGCTCCAGGCGAACGGCGGACGCGCGGGCCGGTGGGCCGGGCGGCTGTGGCCGATGATGCTCGTGCCATTCGGGATTTTCATCAGCGTCTTCGCCGACGTGGAAATTTTCGTCCTGCGCACCGTCAGTCTGCGCCAGGTGCTCGGCGATCCCATCCTGCTGGAACATCAGCTCGGCGCGCTGCTCGTCTTTGTGCTCGCGTGGCTGGGCTGGCGCGAGGTGCGGCGGCCGGGCGGTGAAGAGCGGCTCGGATACGCGATGTCCATCGTGATGGTCAGCGGGAGTCTGCTGCTGCTGGGCCACGCGCATTCCGGCGTCACGTCGAACGAAGCGCTCACCAACCTCATCAACGTGCAGCACGCCTTCTTCGGGATGTTCGGCCTTTTTGCCGGCGCAGTGCGGTGGTTTGGATTGCGCGGATTGATTCCCGCTGGCGTCACTCGGCGCGTGTGGCCCGCGTGCGTCATCGCCCTCGGCGTGTTCATGGCATTCTTCTATCGCGAGATCATCTGATCCGACTCTGACTCAGCCCCACCCGCACAGGCTCCCGACATAATCCGGCGAGCCGTCGCGAAGCCAGCCGTTCAGTAGCGCCTGATCCTTGAGTTGCTGTGAGAGCATGGGGGAGAATAGCACCGGTTCGGAAAACATGAATGCCAAGCTGTGATTTGCATGGCACTTTTGGTACGTTTCGGTGCGTCTCCGTGCATTTCACAAGGTTTTTGAGGAATGCACCAAGATGCACGGAGACGAATACTTGCGCACGGTGAGGCATCAACACGAAATCCTCCGATCGGGTTCGAGCCCCGTAGGTCCCGCCAGTATCGCGGGCTGTGGTGAGCCGCGGCCTTTGCGCGATGCGGGCCGGATTTTTTCCAGCGCGAGATAGATGACCGGTGTGGTGAGCAGCGTGAGCATCTGGGAGACGATGAGGCCGCCGATGACGGCGATGCCGAGCGGCTGGCGGAGTTCCGATCCGGCACCGTGGCCGATGGCGAGCGGGATCGCGCCGAAGAGTGCGGCGAGCGTAGTCATCATGATCGGGCGGAAGCGGATGATGCACGCCTTGAAGATGGCGTCCTGCGGGCTCATGCCCTCGTTGCGCTGCGCGTCGAGGGCGAAATCAATCATCATGATCGCGTTCTTTTTCACGATGCCCATGAGGAGGATGATCCCGATGAAGGAAATCAGCGAGAGATCCTTGCCCGTGAAGAGCAGCGCGAGCAGCGCGCCCACGCCCGCGCTCGGCAGCGTGGAGATGATCGTGAGCGGATGGATCAGGCTTTCGTAAAGAATGCCGAGGACGATGTACACCGCGAACAGCGCGGCCACGAGGAGCAGCGGCAGGGTCTTGAGCGATGCCTGGAAGACTTGCGCGGTGCCCTGAAAGCTGCCGTGGATGCTCGCGGGCATTTTCAATTCGCGCGCGGCCTCCTCGACGAGATCGGTCGCGCGCCCGAGCGAGACTCCGGGCGCGAGATTGAAGGAAAGCGTGACGGCGGGGAACTGGCCCTGGTGGTTCACCGAGAGCGCCGCGTTGCCGGTCTGAAATTTTGCCACGCTCGCGAGCGGGATTTGCGCGCCGGTTTTCGAGCGCACGTAGATTTTCTGCAATGACGACGGCTCGAGCTGATACTCGGGATCGGCCTCGATCACGACATGGTGCTGGTTGTAGCGCCGGTAAATCGTGGAGACCTGCCGCTGGCCGAATGCGTCGTAGAGCGTGTTGTCGATCTGCGCCGGGGAGACGCCGAGGCGTGCGGCGGCGTCGCGATCCACGACCACGCTGCTCTGGAGGCCGCGCATCTGGAGGTCGCTCGACACGTCCTTCAGTTCGGGAAGTTCGGAGAGCTTCTGCACGACGCGCGGCACCCAGCGGTTGAGTTCGCCGAGGTCGCCGCTTTGCAGCGCGTATTGGAATTGCGCCCTGCTGTGCCGCGTGCCGACGCGCACGTCCTGCATCGCCTGGATGATGAGCGTGATGCCCGGCACGGCGGCCGTCTTTTTGCGGATGCGCGCGATGATTTCGTCGCTGCGCGCGCCGCGCTGCGCACGCGGCTTCAGAGCGATGAAGAGGCGTGCGGTGTTCACGCTGCTGCTCCCGCCGCTGCCGCCGATGAACGAGCCGACTGTGGCCACCGCCGGATCTTCGACGGCGATTTGCACAATGCGCCGATTCAGTTTTTCCATCGCCGGAAACGAGATGTCCTGCGCGGCTTCGGTGCTGCCGGAAAGCATCCCCGTCTCCTGCTGCGGAAAAAATCCCTTCGGCACGGCGGCGTAGAGCCAGACGGTGGCGAGCACGGTGAGCAGCGCGACGAGCAGGGTCGCCGCGCGGTGCCGCAGCACACAGTGCAGCGCCCTTTCGTACAGGCGGAGCATCCAGTTGAACACGGCCTCGCTCGCTCGGTAGAAAATCCCCGGCTTCCCGTGCGACACCTCGGGCTTCAGCAGCCGCGAGCACATCATCGGCGTGAGCGTAAGTGAAATCACTCCGGACACGAGGACGGCCACGCTGAGCGTCACGGAGAATTCGTGGAAGAGCCGCCCGACCAGCCCGCCCATGAAGAGCAGCGGGATGAAAACGGCGACGAGCGAGATGCTCATCGAGATCACGGTGAAGCCGATCTGCCTCGCGCCCTTGAGCCCGGCCACCATCGCACTGTCGCCCTTTTCCATGAAGCGGAACACGTTTTCGATGACGATGATCGCGTCGTCCACGACGAAGCCGACGGAGATCGTCACGGCCATCAGCGAGAGATTGTCCAGCGAGTAGCCGAGCAGATACATCACGCCGAAGGTGCCCGCGAGCGCGAGCGGCACCGTCACGCTCGCGATGAATGTCGGCCAGAAGCGGCGGAGAAAAAGGAAGATGACCATGACCACGAGCGCGATGCTGATCATGAGCGAAAACTGCACATCCTCGACGGACGCGCGGATGGTGGCCGTGCGATCGCTGAGCACTTCGAGATTGATGTTTGGCGGCAGCCAGAGCCGCGTCAGCGGGAGTGCCTCGCGGATGCGATCCACGGTCTCGATCACGTTTGCGTCGGCCTGCTTGAAGATGACGAGCAGCACCGCGGGCTTTGTGCCGTGCCAGCCGCCGACACGCGTGTTCTCGACGCCGTCCACGATTTTTGCGAGCGAGCTGAGCAGGATCGGCGTCCCGTTCTTTTGGGTGAAAATGAGATCCTTGTATTCGTCCGCGCGCAGCAGTTGGTCGTTGCTGTAAATCGTGTAGGATGCCTGGTCGCCGTCCACGCTGCCCTTTGCCTTGTTCACGTTTGCCTGCGCGAGAAATGCGCGCACATCCTCCAGGCTGGAGCCCGACGAGGCGAGCGCGGCGGGGTTCACCTGCACGCGCACTGCGGATTTTGCTCCGCCGCTGATCATCACCTGGCTCACGCCCTCAAGCTGGCTCAGTTGCTGGCCCACGATTTCGTCCGCAGCCTCGAAGACCGACGTCACCGGCTGCGAATCCGAGGTCATCGCCAGCACCATGATCGGCGCATCTGCCGGGTTTGATTTTTTGAACGTCGGCGGATTGGGGAGGTTCACCGGCAGGTCGCTGGACGCCGCGTTGATCGCCGCCTGCACGTCGCGCGCCGCGGCATCCACCTTCCGCGAGAGGTCAAACTGCACGCTGATCGAAGTGCCGCCGAGCGTGCTGCTCGAGGTGATCTCGGTGACGCCGGAAATCTGGCTGAGGTGGCGTTCGAGCGGCGCGGCGAGGGAAGAGGCGACCGTCTCCGGATCCGCGCCGGGCAGCGACGCGCCGACGGAAATCATCGCGAAGTCCACGCGCGGAATCGGCGCGACCGGCAGCAGGTGATACGAGACGATCCCGAGCAGGAACAATCCGATCGCCAGCAGCGTCGTGGCGACCGGGCGGCGGATGAATGGCTCGCAGACGTTCACGGCAGATTGCTTTCAACCGGCACCGCAATTTCGGCGTCCGGCAAAGTTTCGCCGGCACGCTTGCGACGCATCCGCCGCGCGAGCCGGTCGAGGTAGAGGTAGATCACCGGCGTGGTGTAGAGCGTGAGAAATTGCGAGACGAGCAGCCCGCCGACGATCGCGATGCCCATCGGCTTGCGCAGCTCGGAGCCGGTCCCATTTTGCAGTGCCAGCGGCAGCGCGCCGAAGAGTGCGGCAAACGTGGTCATCATGATCGGGCGGAAGCGCAGCAGGCACGCCTGGTAGATGGATTTCTCCGGCGGCATGCCCTCGTTGCGCTCCGCATCGAGCGCGAAATCAATCATCATGATCGCATTCTTTTTCACGATGCCGATGAGCAGGATGATCCCGATGAGCGCAATGAGCGACATTTCCGTGCGGCACACGATGAGCGCGAGCAGCGCGCCCACGCCCGCGCTCGGCAGGGACGACAGAATCGTGATCGGGTGTATGTAGCTCTCGTACAGCACGCCGAGCACGATGTAGATCACGATGACCGCGGCGAGGATCAGGAAAGGCTCGCTCTTCAGCGACGATCGAAACTCCGCGGCGCTGCCGGAAAAAGTCGTGGAGATCGTTTCCGGGAGTCCGATCTCCTGCTGTGTGCGCTGGATCGCGGGCACTGCGTCGCCGAGGGATTTTCCTGGCGCGAGATTGAATGACAGCGTGACGGCAGGGAACTGGCCCTGATGATTGATCGAGAGCGGCGCAGTCACCGTGTCGAGTTTTGCAAATGCGCTGAGCGGGACCGTCTGCCCCGTCGTGGAGCGCACGTAGATTTTGCGCAGCGCGTCGGGCGTGAGCTGGAAGTTCGGCTGCACCTCGAGGATCACGCGGTATTGGTTGAGTTGCGTGAAAATGATCGAGACCTGCCGCTGGCCGAATGCGTCATAGAGCGTGTCGTCAATCGCCTGCGTGAGCACGTTGTACCGCGCCGCCTGCTCGCGGTCCACGTTCACACGGAGCTGGAGGCCGCCGGACTGCTGATCGCTCGCGACATCGGCCAGCTCGGGCAGCGCGCGCAGCTTCGCGAGCAGTTCCGGCGCCCAGTCGGTCAGCTCCGATTCGTCGGCGTCCTGCAGCGTGTATTGGAACTGCGTGCGGCTCACGCGGCTGTCTATCTGCACGTCCTGCACGGCCTGCATGAAGAGCGAGATGCCCTCGACATTCTTCGTCGCCTCGCGGATGCGGGCCATGATCTGGCTCGCATTGAGCGTGCGGTCGTCGCGCGGCTTCAGCGCGATGAGCAGGCGGCCCGTGTTTACCGTGGCATTGATCGTTCCCGAGCCGACGACTGACGTGACGCTCACGACATCGGGATCGCGCTGGACGATTTCGGAAATGGCGCGCTGGCGCTCGAGCATCGCCTTGAACGAAATGGATTGCGCGGAGTCGGTGACGCCGACGATGAGCCCGGTGTCCTGCTGCGGCAGCAGGCCCTTCGGCACGATGATGTAGAGCACCACCGTGAGCACCAGCGTCGCGAACGCGACCATGAGCGTGAAGAACTGGTGCCGCATCACCCACTTCAGTCCGCTCTCATAGCCCGCGAGCATCGAGTCGAACATCCTCTCGGTCCACTGATACAGCGGCCCGTGCTTTTCCCCGCGCTCGGATTTCAGCAGTCGCGCGCACATCATCGGCGTGAGTGTGAGCGACACGACGGCGGAGACGGCCACGGCGACGCTGAGTGTCACTGCAAATTCGCGGAACAGCCGCCCGACGATGCCGGTCATGAAAAGCAGCGGGATGAAAACTGCGATCAGCGACACGCTGAGCGAGATGACGGTGAAGCCGATCTGCTTCGCACCCTTCAGCGCGGCGTTCATCGGCGTCTCGCCCATTTCGATGAAGCGCACGATGTTTTCGATCATCACGATCGCGTCGTCCACGACGAAGCCCGTCGCGATCGTCAGCGCCATGAGCGAAAGGTTGTCGAGCGAGAAGCCCGCGAGCTTCATCACGCCGAATGTGCCGACGATCGAGAGCGGCAGCGCGATGGCGGGGATCACCGTGGCCCAGAATTTCCGCAGGAAAATGAAGATGACCATGACCACGAGCGCGATGGTGATCAGCAGCGTGAACTGCACGTCGTTCACCGACGCACGGATCGTCGCCGTGCGATCCGTGAGCACTTCCAGCTTCACGCCTTTCGGCAGCGCGAGGCGCAGCGCGGGCAGCATGGCTTTGATGCGATCCGCGGTCTCGATGATGTTCGCGCCGGGCTGCCGCTGGACGTCGAGGATGACCGCCGGCTTTCCGCCGACCCACGCGGCGAGGCGGACGTTTTCGACGTTGTCCACGACCTCGCCGAGATCCGCGAGGCGCACCGGCGCACCGTTGCGGTACGCGACGATGATCGCGCGGTATTCCGCGGCGGTCTGGAGCTGATCGTTCGCGCCGATCGCGTATGACTGGCGCGGGCCGTCGAAGCTGCCCTTCGGTGCGTTCACGCTGTTTTGCACGAGCGACGTGCGGATGTCCTCGAGCCCGAGACCGAGCGATGACAGCGCCGCAGGGTTGATCCGCACGCGCACGGCAGGCTTCTGGTTTCCCTCGATGGTCACGAGGCCGACGCCGGTGACTTCGCTCAGCTTCTGCGCGAGCACCGTGTCGGCAAAGTCGTTCACCTTTTCCAGCGGCAGCGACTCCGACGTGAGCGACAGCGTGATGATCGCCGTGTCCGCCGGGTTGATTTTCGAATACACGGGCGGCCCCGGCATGTCCTTCGGCAGCACGCCGCCCGCGGCATTCATCGCGGCCTGCACGTCCTGCGCGGCGGAATCAATGTCGCGATCCAGCGTGAATTGCAGCGTGATCTGCGCGTTGCCAAACGAGCTGATCGAGTTCATCGAAGTGAGCCCGCTGATCTGGCCGAACTGCCGCTCGAGTGGCGTGGTCACGGAGGACGCCATCACGTCCGGGCTCGCGCCGGGATACTGCGCGGTGACTTGGATCGTGGGAAAATCCACAGGCGGCAGCGCGGAGACGGGCAGCAGATAGTACCCGAGCGCGCCCATGAGGATCACCGCGACCATCAGCAGCGTGGTGGCGACTGGCCGGCGGATGAAAATTTCGGAGACGTTCAAGCCAGTGATGCGCGGCGCGCGCAGCGGTTATTTTTTGGGAATGCCGGGCTTGTGAATTTCCCCGGGGGCGCCGCCCTTCGGCGAGGCGTCGGGGATTTTCACCTTCGAGCCGGGCTGCAATTTGTACTGGCCGTCCACGACCACGCGCTCGCCGGCGCGCAGGCCGTCGTCAATCAGCGCCTCACCCTGCTCGATGCGTGCGACCGTCACCGGGCGCATCTCCACGCTGAGGTCGTCCTTGATCACATACGCGTATGCGCCGTTCGGCCCGCGCTGCACGACGGAGGCCGGGACCGTGAGGCCCTGCTTGCGCACGGTGAGGAGCAGCCGCGCGTTCACAAACTGCCCCGGCCAGAGCTGAAGATCGCGGTTCGGGAAAGTCGCCTTCATGCTGATGGTGCCGGTCGTGGTATCAATCTGGTTGTCAATCACCGTCAGTTTTCCGGAATCAATCACGGTCTTGTTGTCGCGATCCACCGCGAGCACTTCCATTTCCGCGCCGCTGTTTTTTGCCTTCTGGATCTCGCCGAGATTCTGCGCGGGCAGAGTGAAGACGAGCGAGATCGGCTGGAGCTGCGTGATGACCGCGAGCCCGCGCGTGTCGGACGCATGGACGACATTCCCCTGATCGATCAGCCGCATCCCGATGCGCCCGGCGATCGGCGACGCCACGGTCGAGTAGTCGAGCTGCACCTTCGTGGTCTGGATGGCGGCGATGTCCGCCTTCACCGCCGCGTCGAGCTGCGCGACGAGCGCCTTCTGCGTCTCGTACTGCTGCGGGGAGATCACCTTCTTTTCGATCAGGTCCGCGTTGCGTTCGAGGTCGCGCTGCGCGTTTACGAGCATCGCCTCGTCCTGCCCTTTCTTCGCCTGCGCCTGCTCGTACTGCGCGCGGAAGGGCGCATCATCAATCTGCGCGAGCACCTCGCCAGCCTTCACGTCCTGGCCCTCGGTGAAGTCCACCTTCTTCAGCTCGCCGTCCACGCGCGGATGCACCGTCACGGTGTTCAGCGCCTGCACGGTGCCGAGGCCGTCGAGGAAAATGGGCACGTCCTTTTGCACCACCACGCCTGCGGCGATCGGCACCGGAAACTGCTTCCCGGCATCCGGCCCGCCCTTCGCCGCGGTGCCCGGCGCGCGTGTGATGCGGATCACCCAGGCCGTGAGCGCCGCGAGCAGCAGGATGATGATTGTGTTCCGGATCACACGGCCCTTCCGCCGCGGACTCTCCGCGGGCACGGCAGCCGCCAGCCCTGCCGACGCGCGGGCGGCTGCTTGCATTGGATTTGGATGGGAGTCCTGCACGGGATCAAATACCTGCGACATACATGGTGGAACGTGGCTGCGTGTGACAAGTTGCAAAGGCCGGAGCGGACGCGCCACTCCCGCCGGGTGTGAAGAGCGCCGCCGCGGCATTTTCCTTTGCCCGAAGGTGCAAAAAAGAAAGGCGCGGACTTTCATCCGAGCCTCCCGGCTGAATGCGGGAAATGCCTCCCGCTTGCCCGAGAGCGGACATGCGTGCTAGCGTGCCTGCCATGACCATCACCCTGACACCTGAGCAGGAAAAACTCGTCGCAGAACGATTGAAGAGCGGGCGCTACCTGAGTCCCGAGCACCTCACGGCGGAGGCATTCCGCCTTCTCGCGTCGCACGAAGAACACGAGGGGGAACTCGCTCGTTTGCGCAGCGACATCGAGGTCGGATGGGATGAGGCGGAAAGCGGAAAGGTGATGGATGGTCCGAAAGTGATGGCTGCGATGCTCGCCCGCGCGCAGCAGCGCGTGGAAGCACCGCAATGACCGGCTACGAACTCACGCAGCGCGCACATTGCGACATCGAGGAAATTGACGACTACCTCGCAAGGCGGGATCCGAAGGCCGCCCGGGAATTTGTCATTCGGGCGATCGAAGTATTTGAACTTCTCGCACAGCATCCCGAGGCGGGGCGGCGGCGTCCCGAACTGAAGGTCGGCGTCCGCTCATTTCCGCTCCGCAGGTACATCGTCTATTATCGGATCGCGGCGCAGTGCGTGCAGATCCTTCGCGTCGGCCATGCGGCGCGCGATGCGAATGCGCTGCTCACCTTCCTCGAAGAGTAAGCTGTTGAAGCGGCGATCGGATGTCCACGGAAGACACGAAAGGACCCGGAAAAAGTCACAAAAAAAGGGCGCGGATTGCTCCGTGCCCTTTCGTTTGAAGTTGCTGCGTCCGCTCAGCGCTGCACGCGCGCGGAGCCGCCTTTGGCGAATGACTTCACCTGCTCGACCGTCGCCATCGTGGTGTCGCCGGGGAAAGTCGTGAGCAGTGCGCCGTGCGCCCAGCCGAGCTTCACGGCTTCCTCTTCCGACGCGCCGGTGAGCAGGCCGTAGAAGAATCCCGCCGCGTAGCCGTCGCCGCCGCCGATGCGGCAGATGACGTCGAGATCGGCAATCGGCGACTGGTAGGTCTTGCCGTCAATCCACGCGACTGCGCCCCATGTGTGGCGGTTCGTCGAGTGGACTTCCCGCAGCGTGGTCGCGACGACTTTCACCTTCGGGAATTTCTTCACGGCCTTTTCGATGACCGAGAAAAATGCGGACGGGTCAAGTTTGCCGCTGGACTCCACGTCCTGCCCCTCGATGCCGAGGCCCTTCTGCAAGTCCTCCTCATTGCCGACGAGCACGTCCACATGCTCGACGATGCGCGCGAGCGTCTCGACGGCCTTCGAGTGGCCGCCCCAGATGTCCCAGAGCTTCTGGCGGTAGTTGAGATCGAAAGATGTCACCGCGCCCGAGGCTTTCGCGGCCTTCATCGCCTCGATGATCACTTCGCCGGTCGTGTCAGAGAGCGCGGCGAAAATTCCGCCCGAGTGAAACCAGCGCACGCCCTGATCGAAGATCGCCTTCCAGTCAAAGTCGCCGGGCTTGAGCAGGCCGGCGGCTTCGTTGCTGCGGTTGTAGAAAACGACGGGGGCGCGCACGCCCTGCCCGCGGTCCGAATACACGGTCGCCATGTTCGGCCCGCGCACGCCGTCGTGCTTGAATTTCTTGTAAAACGGTTTCACGCCCATCGCGCGCACGCGCTCGTTGATGAGGTCGCCGATCGGGTAGTCCACCATCGCGCTGGCGACGCCGGTGTTCAGGCGGAAGCAGTCGGAGAGATTTGCCGCGCAGTTGAATTCGCCGCCGCTCACATGGATGTCGCAGTGCGAAGCTTTGCGGAACGGAATGATGCCGGGGTCGAGGCGATGGACGAGTGCGCCGAGCGAGAGGAAATCAAGTGCGCCGTCCTGGCGGATGTTGAGGCCGTATTTCATTTGGTGTGTGTTTTTGGTTTTGGTGAAAGGGGCATGGATTTCAGCAATCCGAAGGGTGCGTGGCAAGAAGATCGGGGGATGTTCGCGCGATGTCCGGCTAAGGTCTCACTCGCTCACCTTCGCCTGCCCTGCCGTCTGCTGCCGGATGTCGTCGAGGATCGCGTCGAGCGCGGTCGGCTCGTATTTTGCGTCGTCGAGGATGAAGCGGCCCTTTGCGCCGTCGAGCGAGTAGGCCACGGTCGCGAGGCCCTTGGATTTCCATTTTCTCAGATCCAAGTCCGTGATGCTCGCGTATGGCACACGCCTGCCGGAGGGCGTGATGACCGCTTCCGCCTCCGAGCGGATGAATGTCTTTTTTGCGCGCAGCCAGAAGACGAGGCTGAAGACGCCGATCGATCCCGTGAGCACCGCGATGGCGAACTGCATGACGATGTCGCCCCGTCCGTAGCGCTTGTGCGGGGCCTCTGTCGTCCAGCCGTTTTTTGCGCAGAGTTTCTGCCACTCGTCGGACTTGTCCTTGAGCCGCTCGTGCGCGTCGAAGCGCTCGTTGCTGCGAGGCCAGCCGATGACCCCGTCCCAGAGGAACCACACGGCGAATCCGAACAGAAAAACCGGAATGAGGCCCTTCTGCTGGATCCAAGTTCTCATGACGCGGGCTTCGGCAGGCATTGCGCGAAAAATGTCCCGCTTGCGCGGGGATGGGAAGCGGGAAATGCCGCCGGGAGAATTTCACGCTTTCGTCGCGAGGCCTTTGCGGCTCATCGTCGCGCCCGACATGGCAGAGCCGCTCATCCTCGCACTCGACATCGGAACCTCGTCCACGCGCGCGGCTTTCTTCGACATCACCGCGCGCCGCGCGGCGCTCGCGGCGACGCACCACGAGTACCCGCTGCTCACCTCGCGCGACGGCATGTCGGAGATCGAGCCGGGCGCGATGCTCGGTGCGGTGCGCGGCTGCATCACCGAGGCGCTGCACCGCCGCCGTGCGGATGCGGTGCTGCGCGGGCGGCCCGTCGCGGGCATCGGCGTGTCGTGCTTCTGGCACGGCATGGTCGGCTGCACGGAAAAGGGCGAGGCCATCACCCGCATCATGACGGCGGGGGATTCGCGCAGCCGCGATGCCGCGGAGGTGCTGAGGAAAAGATTCGACGAGCGGAAAATCCACGCGCGCACGGGCTGCATGTTGCGCGCGGATTTCTGGCCTGCGAAGATGGCGTGGCTCCAGCGCGTCGAGGCGCGGCTCTTTGCGCGGGTGCGGCAGTGGATGTCGCCCGCCGAGTGGCTCCAGCTCCGGCTCGCGGGCGATGCAAATTGCGCGATCGGCATGGCGACGGGCACGGGCCTTTTCGATCCCGCCGCGATGAAATGGGACGCCGCCATGCTGAAGGCCGCTGAGATTTCGCCGGAGAAACTGCGACCGCCCAGCGACGCGCCGTCGCCGGTCGGCGGAGCGCTTGCGCAGGAATTTTCCGAGCTGCGCGGCGTGCCGTGGTTCCCGGGAATCGGCGACGGCGTCGCGGGCTGCCTCGGTGCCGGCGCGGCGCGCGCGGGCCTCGCTGCGATCCATCTCGGCGGCAGCGCGGCAGTCCGCGTCGCGGGCGAGGGTGTGCCGGCTGCGCCATTCGGGATGTGCTGCTTCCGCGTGGATGCGGCGCGGCATTTCACGGATGCGACGGTGAGCAATTCGGGGAATCTGCGCGCGTGGTGCCTGCGCGAACTGCGCCTCGCCGACGGCGCGGAACTCGAGGCCGCACTCGCTGGTCGCCCTGGCCCGCAGCACGGGCTCACTGTGCTGCCCTCATGGAATGGCGAGCGCGCGCCGACTTGGAACGAGGATGCCGCGGGGACGATCCACGGCATCCGGCAGGGGACGACGGCGCTCGATATTTTGCAGGCCGTGACCGAAGCCGTGTACCATCGCATCGCGCGCGCGCTCGATGTGCTCGGTGAAAATGGCGGCGGTGCGCCGAAGCTCATCCTCAGCGGTGCGGTCGCAAAATCCGCAAGCGGCATCGAGCGCCTCGCGAACGTCCTCGACCGTCCCGTGTATGCGAACGACGAGCCCGAGCCGGCCATGCGCGGCGCAGCGGTTTTTGCGCTCGAAAAACTCGGTTTCCCGGTGCCTGTGCAAAAGCTCATCAACCCCGTGAAACCGCGCAAGGCCGCGGCGCACGAATACGCCGCAGCGCGCGAGCGGCAGCGGCGGCTCGAGGAGCTTTTGTGAATGACGAATGACGACGCCATTCGTCATTCGTCATTCCACGCCAGCATCAATGCAGCATCGGCAGCGGATTCGGCTGGAGGATGAGCTTCGCGTCGAGATCGAGGAAGAAGTCGAGGCGGCGGTCGGCCTCGGCCTCGTCAATGTGCCGCGCCATGATGAGGTAGGTCGCGTAGTGGTTGCCCTCGCTCTCGACGAGGCTCGCGTAGAAATCCGCGAGGCCCGGATCGAGATCGCGCACGCCCTCGGCGAGGATTTGGAATTTCTCGCACGAGCGCCCTTCGATGAGCGCGCAGGCGACGAGGTGATCGATGACCTGATGCTTCCGCCCCTTCCGCACCTGCGACATCATGCCGGAAATCCACGGGCTCTTTTTCGCCGTGCCAAACGGGACGCCCCGCTCGCGCAGCAGGCCGAGGACCTGTTCGAAATGCTGAAGCTCCTCGATGGCGATCGCGTTCAGCTCCGAGACGCGGTCGAAGAGCTCGTCGTACTTTTCCATGTTCAGCGCGGAGGTCGCGGCCTTGCGCTCGAGGTGCGCGTGATCCACGAGGACCGCGCCGAGATTCGAGCGGATCTTCGGGAGCCAGAAACCGGGGATTTTTTCGCGCCAGAGGAGCATGGGGGTTCATTTATCGCGGCAAGCTGCGGCTGTCTCTTTCTTACTCTTTGTCTTGCTCCTGCTCTTGCTCTCTTCCGAGCTAGGCACTCCGCGAGAGCAAGAGCAGGAGCAAGACAAAGAGTAAGAGCAGAGCCCTCAGTTCAGCGACGGATCATCCGGCGCTTCGGCCACCATGCGGAACCACGGGCCGAAGCCGCTCGTGAGTTCGCGCCACATGAGCGGTGCGCGGGAAAGGTCGAGCACGTCCTCGTCGTCGGCCTTGCGCACGAGCCACGAGCGCTGCGCGAGTTCGCCTTCGAGCTGCCCGGCGGCCCAGCCTGCGGAACCGGCGAATGCGCGCACGGTGTGGTGCTGCTTCGCAGCGAGACTCTCGGCTTCCTCCAGTGCGATGTGGTGCCGGCATTCGAGCACCTGGGTCTGCGGGTGCCAGCGGAATGCCGCGAGGACGAGCTGATCCGCGCCGACGGGGCCGCCGCTGAGCACGGGCACGCGCGCGAGGTGGCCGAGCGGCTTGTTGCCGAGGAGGTCGCCGACGACGCGGCCCGTTGGGCGGTTCAGGATGAAGCCAAAGCTGCCGTCCGTCTGCGAGTGGTCGGGCAGGATGATGACGGTGCGGCGGAAATTCGGATCGAGCAGGCCGGGATGCGAGATGAGGAAACTTCCCGCGAGGGTGGCTGGCGTGTGATCCGGTTCGCGCACGGGATTATGATACGCGGCGCAGGCCGGGTGTCGAGAGCGGGGCATTTTTGCGAAAGCCTTTGCCAACGCGGATGGCGTTTCCTAGCGTGGCCCGATGGCTCGCAGAGCAAGTTCATCCGTCAATCCCGCGTGGTTCGCCATTGCGGCCGTCGTCGTGGTCGCGGTGATCGCGGGGCTGTGGGCGATGAAGGGCCGGTTCGCGGATCCGTTCAGCAAGCTGGAGGCGTTTCCCGTGGCGGACTATTTGCAGAATGCGAATTCGCTGCACCTGAACGAATACAAACTGGAAGGAGTGGTCGGCGAGCAGCTCCACTATTCCAAGAGCGCGCGGCTCTTCTCCATCGAGGTGAATGGCGAGCCGGTGAGCGTCGTGATCCCTGCGGAGCTGCGCGATGTGAATGTGCAGAAAGGCCAGCGGCTGCTGATCCGAGTGAAGGTCGGCGACAAGGGCGTGCTCAAGGCGATCGAGCTGAAGAAGGTCTGACGCGCGCCGCCGTTGCATCGGGGCACGGGGCTGGCTATATTTCGGGAAATTCCCCGCCATGACCACTCCCGCATCGCTCCGTCTCCTCGCCGTCTCAGCACTGGGTCTCTGCACCGCCTCCGCGCAGGTGCCGGATGCTCCCGCACCCGGCGGGGCTCCCGCGCCTGCACCGGCTGCGGGCGGTGGCGCGAAGCCTGCGGCGAAGCCGAGTAGCTCGCCTTTTGGCCAGGAGATTCCCGTGCTCGATCCCGGCTCGGAGGTGATGACTTTCAACGGCAAGAACTGGAACGTGACGAACAACCGGATCTTCCAGGCGCGGTTTGAAAAATTCCTGAACGCGCCCGAGGCCACGAACATCGAGGAGGCGAAATACCGGCAGTACATTGACCGCATCCTCCTGCTGCTCCAACCGGGCAATGCGACGTTCCAGAACCTCGACGCCGCATTCCGCCTGCTGCCGTACGCGGGGCAGTACGACATTGATGCGCGGCTCTGCAATTCCCTCGCGGACTCCGTGTACTCCGTCTGGCAGGCGCAACGGAATGTGGCGCGTCTCGCGACGGCGAACGATTCGCTGGAGGAAGCCTCACGGAAGATCGAGTGGAACATCGGCATGGTGAATGCGGACAAGCCGCTGGGAAGGCCTGCGCAGCAGACGGGGAAAAATGGGGGCAACAACCAGAAGGCCGGCGGCTCGAGCATCATCCCCGCCAGTCAGTCCGATGCGCAGACGGGGAGCTATGCGCGGCGGCTCGCGGAAAACCTCGCGGCAATCAAGGCGAACCAGGTGAAGAAGGAACTCGCGGAAATCCAGGCGAAGGTGGAGTTCCAGGCGATGATGGTGCAGTTCTTTTTGCAGCGTCGCTTCCAGCATGTGCTCATGGCCACGCGCTTTTACCGCGCGCTTTTCACCGATGGCGACACGAAGCTGAACCTCGGCAAGGATGCGACGGATCTTTTTGCCAAGAGCACCGGGATGCCGCCGACGGTGAGCATCATTGACTCGATGGCGAACGAGATGATGCGCGACGTGCGCGAGGGCGTGAAGGCGTTCGACTTTCTCCTCACAAAAAACGAGATGCAGGGCGCGACGATGCGGATGCAGGAGGTCTTCGTGACGGGCGAATACATGCCCGAGGTGCGCCTCGTGCAGCGCGACAAAAAGCGGAAGTGCCTCGAATTTGCGCAGAAGAGCTACCAGCTCATCTCGGCGATCGACGTGCATGACTACGGACGCGCCGAGGGGCTCGTGAAGGACTTGAAAAAAGTGGCGAACGACTTTGACGACTCGAAGCCCACGCAGGCCATCGAGGCCGCGCGCATCCAGTCGCGGATGCTGCTCGCGAAGGCGCGCGACGCGCTGTCCCGCGACGACAAGGCGACGATGGAAAAGGCGCTCACCGACGCCGCGGAGGTGTGGCCGAACAACCCGGAATTCAAGGAGGCGACGGAGAAAATCTTCAAGCAGACCGACGTGATGCAGGACGCGCTGCGGGAGTTCGACAGTCTCGTGGGCAAGCGCGACTACCGCGGCATCTGGAACGACAAGTTGCGCTTCATCGCCGCCGTGACCGTGAACCCCGAGCGCAAGCAGACGCTCGAGAGGGTGATGAAAAACATCGAGACCATCGAGGCTTCGCTGATGCGCGCCGAGGAGATGTCGCGCACGGGCAACCACGCCGGCGCGTGGGAGAGCCTGGAGCGCGCGTATGCGGATTTCCCCGACGACGGGAAGCTGAACCAGCAGCGCGCTGACATGACCACGCGCGCGAGCGACTTTGTGAAGATGATCCACAACGCCGAGGAGCTCGAGAAGCGCGACCAGGCCGGCTCCAGCCTCGCACACTATCTCAAGGCGCAAAAAATGTATCCCGCGAGCGACTTTGCCCGCGACGGCGTGGCGCGGCTCGTGAAGCTCGTGCTGCCGGAGGAATAGGGCGGGACGGGCGGTTTTTCGGGTGGATAAAAAATGACTTTGAATTCACCTTGATTTTGTGCTTGGGAAAGGGGCTGGAGCGGGATTAAAAGGACATCATGAGCGCGCCTAGCGAGGGATTCACAAACGGTAACGGAGGAGAGGAGCCAAAGAACGGAGGCTCCGGCCCCCGTGCTGACGCCACGGCCAAGACCGTCACCATGGCCGCCGTCGCGCGTGTCGCGGGTGTGTCACAGGGCGCGATTTCCTCGCTGCTGAACGATCGCGACTATGGCATCCGCGTGAGCCCGAAGACTCGCGAGCGCGTTTTCAAGACGTGCAAGGATCTCGGCTACGTGCCGAATGATCTCCGCGCATTTGTCCGCATCTATCCCGAACTCGGCGAGACATGCCTGCTCGTCTCGGAAAAAATTCCCGGCGGCATCGCGAACCCGTTCGTCGCACGGCTCACCGCGGCGCTCATGGCGCACATCCCGCGGCAGCCTTCCAGCATCTCGGTGATCCTGTACGACGAGACGCACGACTACGGCGACGGCATGCCGCACCCGTTGCAGCACGGCACGGCGTCGAAGGTCCTCTGCATCGGGGCCGGCAACGAGGCCATCGCCCGCGTGGTCCACGATCGCCATCTCCCTTCCATCCTCATCGGCCACAGCGGCCACATGGCCGGCGTGACAAGCATCGTGCCGGACTACGCCGATGCGGCCCGGCTCGCGCTGGAGACCCTCGTGCGGCACGGGCACCGCCATGTGGGGATCGTGAGCGGCCCCTTCGGCAGCCACGACCCGCGGCTCGCGGAAATGAACGTCGCCATCGGCGATGCCGCGGCGAAACTCGGGCTGACGATCCACGCGGATGATGTCTTCAGCGGGAATCTGAATTTTGAATCCGGCATCGCCGTGGTGGAGCACCTGCGCGCGCGCCCGAACTCGCCCACCGCGCTGCTCTGCCTCGCGGAGGCGGCCGCCTGCGGGGTGGTCGCCGGCACGCACGTCCACGGCATGTGGGTGCCGGGGCAGCTCAGCGTCGTCACGTTTACCGATCACGCCGGCATGATTGACTCGTGCATCCCGATCACCGCCGTCGTCCTGCCTGTGGACGAGATGGCATCCATCGCAGTGCGGGAGGCGGACCGGCAGCTTCGCGAGGGCATCCCGGTGGAGTCGTCAAAAATCACGGTCGGTGTCCGTCTCATCGAGCGCAGCACCTGCGGCCCGATCGGGAAGTAGCGCGCGTTTGTTTGCGCCGGGAAAAAGTGGCCGCAGCGTGCCGCTGAACGCACGCAGGAAATTGAGAAGTGAGTCGGAATTCAAAACTCAGAACCCGCCACGTCCCTCGTGAATCGCCCCATTTCTTTTTTGCCAAGGGTGCCGCAGCCTGCGGATACTCCCCTCACCAACTCCACGACCATGAACCTCCCACGCACCTCCCGCCGTTCCTTCCTCCGCACCACACTCGCAGCCGGCGTCGCGCCGATGTTCCTGCCGGGCCGCATCTGGTCCGCGGAAGTAAAACCCAATGACCGTCTTTCCATCGGCCTCATCGGCAATGGAAAAATGAACTCCGGCCATCTCAAGGACTGGCTCGGACGCCCCGACACGCAGGTCGTCGCCGTGTGCGACGTGGACACCACGCGCCGCGAAAATGCGAAGAAGACCGCCGAGGAACACTATTCCAAAAAGAGCGGCACGGACTACAAGGGCTGCGCGTCCTTCACGAATTTCGAGGACCTGATCGCGCGCAAGGACATTGACCTTGTGTGTGTCGCGACGCCCGATCACTGGCACGCGCTGATCGACATCGCCGCGGCAAAAGCCGGCAAGGACATCTACGCCGAGAAGCCGATGACCGAGACGATCCACGAGGCGTGGACGCTCGTGAAGACGATCCGCGACACGAGCCGCGTCTTCCAGACCGGCTCGCAGCAGCGCAGCTCGCGGGAATTCCGCGTCGCATGCGAACTCGCGCGCAACAACATCGTCGGGAAAATCTACCACGCCTCCGTCGGCGTCGGCGGCCCCGGCAAGCCGTGCGACCTGCCGGAGGAAGCAATGGAGCCCGGCCTCGATTGGGATCGCTGGCTCGGGCCCGCGCCGAAGCGGCCCTACCACCACGAACTTTCCCCGCGCGGCGTGCATAATCATTTCCCCAACTGGCGGAACTACTGGGAATACGGCGGCGGCATGGTGACGGACTGGGGCGCGCATCATTTCGACATCTGCCAGTGGGGTCTCGGCGAGGACGGACGCGGCCCGGTGGAAATCATCCCCGCGAGCGAGCCGAACGCGCAGAAGGGCGTGAAGCTGAAATACGCGAGCGGCGTCGAGGTGGAGCACATCGCGGAAAACGGCGTCACCTTCCACGGCGAAAACGGATTCATCTTCGTGAACCGAGGGCGCTTCATTTTGAAGATCGGCGACAAGGAAATCGCGAACTACAGCAATCAGGACAGCAAGCCCTCGCTCAACCAGCAGCTCGATCTCGTCGAAAAGGAATACCTCGCCGGCGCGAAGGTGAAGCTCGAAGCCTCGGGGAACCACAAGGACAACTTCATGGACTGCGTGCGCTCGCGGAAGCGCCCGATCGCCGACGTGGAAATCGGCGCGCGCACCGTGACGACCTGCCACCTCGTGAACCTCGCCTACCGCCACGGCGCGAAGATCCAGTGGGACCCCGCGAAGCTCGACTTCGCCGGCGGCACCGGCAAGGCCGAGTGGCTCACGCGCGAATATCGCGGGCCGTGGAAGGTGTAGCCGCGCCGCGACGGGAACAGTAGTCTTCGGACTGTGTAAAAAGTCCCTGGTTTGCCATGCCGCTGCATCCGATTCAGCGAAGGCGGATGCAGCCCGAAGTAAAATGGGAGCACACGCTTCCAGCGTGGCCTTTGCGGCATCCTGCCGGAAAGATCCGCTTGGCTGCGGGGCTGCGGCTGGTTTTTTGATGAGTGGGGACCCCCGCCGCCTTCGCCCTGCGCCCGGCAGGATGCCGGACACGGCACGCTGGAAGCGTGCGCTCCCGTTTCCCTGCGCGCGTCTGGGCGCACCCGGGACTTTTTACACAGTCTCTGAGGGTAGCCGCCGCTCTTTCCCGCCGGGGCACCGGTGCGCTCGATCCCCGTCGTTTTCCGCCCGCAGGGTTCGTTCCCCCGCTGGCACGCCACTTTCTTAGCAGGGAGAGTCTTGTCCCAGCCCATCCAGCCCGCCCTTCGCCGGATTCCCGGCGGCATCCGCACGCACATCGTCGCGGGCATCGTCTTCGCGATCCTCTACGTCGTGCTGATGAATGTGCGGCCCTTCTCGCCGTGGTTTGCGCCTGGTGCGACGCTCGATTTTACCGCCGAGATTGCCTCTCCTGGAGATGGCACCGTGCAGGTCGGCAGGGCCATCTACGGCGGGACGAGCCTCCTGCCATCCGGCCAGGTGAAAATCGCAAAGTCCGACACGCCGCGCACCGTGATCATGAAGGCGCGCGCCGTGGACTGCGAGGCGCTGCTCTTCCAGCCGCTCGTCGGTGGCGGCGTGATGGAAATCCGCAACCCGCGTATCCAGGACGCAGAGGGCCGCGTGCTGCACCGGTTTTCAGTCGAGCGTGCGAAACCGATGTCGAGGGAAGCCGTCGAGAGCGCCGCGAACGGCGTGATGCGGCTGCGGCTCATTCCGAACATTGACGTCGTCTTTGAAATGGAAAAGCCGCTCGCCGTGCCGCGCGATCTGTGGCCGGGCTGGGGCGTCGTGCTCGCGGAATTTTTTGCGGCCGCGATCCTCTTTGGCGGATTTTGCGCGCTCATGGCGCGGCGCTTCGCCGGCGCGGGCGCGAGGCTTGCCGCGGCATTTGCAGCGTGGGCCGCGGCACGGACGAAGACGGCGCTGCTGTGCGCCGCGCTCGCGGGTGTGCTCGTGGCGTGTCATCCCGTGATTTTTCTCGGCCGCAGCTTCGTCGCGCCGAACAACGGCGCTCGCGCACTCTACGGCGGATTCCCGAGCCTGCCGGGCGAGAAGATCGCCCCGGTGAAGAGCGTCGCAGGCAGCGACCTCGGCGCGATGATGTGGGCATTCATCCCGTACTCGCACATGCAGCACGAGGCGCTCGCGCACGGCGAGTGGCCGCTGCGGAACCGCTATGCCGGCAACGCCCTCGGGCTCCAGGGGCAGGGGATCTCGATGTTCGGCGATCCGCTGCATCTCATCCCCGTCGCGGCGAATGGCGAGGCGTGGGCGTGGGATTTGAAGTTCATCCTCGCGCGCTTGCTCTTCGCGTGGGGCGTCGGCCTCGTCGTGTTCGCCGCCGTGCAGCGCGTGGGCATCGCGATGCTGCTCGCCGCATCCGCATCGTTCATCGGGCACTTCGCGTACCGGTTCAATCACGGCGCGCACTTCACCATGTGCTACGCGCCGTGGGTGCTCCTGCCGTGGCTGCACGCCATGCGCGCGCGATCATTCCGCGACGCGCTGAAATGGATGCCGCTGCATGTCATCGCGAGCATCGCGATCTTCAACAGCGGCGCGATGAAGGAGGCCGTCATCCTCCTCGGCATGCTGAACGGCGCGGGCCTCCTCGCACTGCTGCTGCGCCCGCTGCCGTGGCGCGAACGCCTCGCGCCCGTGGCCGCGATGCTCGTCGCAAACGGAATCTTCGCGCTCGTCGCCGCGCCGTTCTGGATGACGTTCATGGATCAGCTCGCGAACGCGCGGACGATTTACGACCGGATGGAAGTTTACCAAAACCAGCCGTCACTGCTCGTCGGGCTCTTCGATGATTTGTTCTCGCGCCAGCTCAACAAGAATGAGGACCACTTCGATCCGTCGGGGAATTTCCTGCTCCTCCTCGGCGTGCTGTGGTCGCTCGTCCGCGCCCGTTCGCTCGCGCGCGAACCGCTCTGGCTCGCGTGCGCGATCGTGTCGGCGTGTGCGCTCGCGGTCGTGTTCGGCGTCGTGCCACCCTCGTGGATCGCCGCGATGCCCTTCCTCGGAAAAATCTGGCATGTGGACAATTGCTTCTCGGTCGTCGCGATCATGCTCAGCTTCGTGCTCGCCGCATTCGGCCTGCGGGAATGCCTCGACCGTCGTGGCGATCCGTCGTGGCGTGGTGACTGCGTGATGTTCTGCATCGGCGTCGGCGCGCTCTTCGCGCTCTATTTTGGCTTCACGCACGCGGCGCACCGCTCGGGCGTGACGCTGCTCGCGGTGGGAAACACGGTTGCGAAGAGCCCGTTCTTTATCGGTTACGCGACGGCGCTCGCTGCCGCCGTGATCGCGCTCCCGCTGCTCTGGCAGCGCAGCGCGCGCGGCCTCGGTGTCGGCGGCTGGCTGGCGATGGCAGCCGCATTTTCCGCGATCCACTTTCGGCACGCGTACTATGCGGAGACCAAGTTCGACGCCTACGTGATGAGCCCGCAGCCGCGTCCGGATTTTCACGCAAAGTCCGCCGCGATCGAAAAAATCCGCGGACTCATCGCGGCCTCAAAATCGCCCGCGCGCGTCGTCGGGACGATGATGGACCTCTCGCCGGATTTCAACGCGGTGTACGGGCTGGAGTCGCCGTTCAGTTGCGACGCGGTGAGCAACCGCTGGCAGTGGGAACTCGCCGATGCCGCGGGCTTCCAGCGCGTGTGGTTCTGGCGAGTGATCATCCCCGAGCAGCAAATCCCCGCGCTCCTGCCGGGGCTCGACATGTTCGGCGTGCGGTTTGTCGTCGGCCCGCCGATCGTGAATGCGCCGGAAATTCCCGGCCTCGTGTCGCTGGGCCGCGCGGACATGGCGATCCATGAGAGCCGCACCGCATGGCCGCGCGCGTTCTTCACGGATCGCATCGCGAGCTACACGGAGCCGGGCGAACTCATGGATCTCGTGAGGGGCTCGCGCGGCATCCCGCTCGCAGCGGTGCAGCCCGGCACGAAGATTCCCGCGGCATTGCAAAGCGACGCAGCCGCGCTCGCGCAGCGCACAGTCGTCCCCGCGACGGACTACCGCCTCACGCCAAACACCACCGCATTCCGCGTGAACGCCACCGCGGCCGGAGCCGTCGTGCTCGGCGAGGCATTTGAGCAGGGCAACTACGTCGTGACCGTGGACGGCGCAAAGGCCGAGCCATTCCGCGTGAACCACGCCTTCCTCGGCGTGCCCGTGAAATCCCCAGGCCCGCACGAGATCGTCTTCACGTACCGCCCGCGCCTCTGGCGCCTCTCGCTCTGGATCGCCGCTGCGGGACTCGTCCTCGCACTTCTCGCGATCGTCTTGGGCCGCCGCCCGCGCGCGCAGGGCTGATCGCTCACCAACCCTCGGTCACCGTCTTGCAGAGGCCGATGAATGTCTCCTCGACCATGCTCATCCGCCGGCCCTGCCAGTGCAGGATGCCCCATCGCCGTTTCAGCTTTCGCTTGCCGAGCGGCAGCGCCACGAGCGTGCCGGCCTTGATCTCCTTCCGCGCAGTCCACGGCGCGAGGATGCTGATGCCGATGCCGAGCTTCACGAGTTCCTTGATCGCCTCCATGTTGCCGAGGTCGAGCTGACTGAAGAGCACGATGTCATCCTCGCGGAAATACTCCTCGATCATCGCCGACGTGTAGCTCTTGCGTTTGTACACGATGTAGTTCTGCCGCGCGATTTCACTGCGCTCCACGCGGCCCGCGAGCGCCCACGGGTGCTGCGGGCTCACGATGAATTGCAGCTCATCCGTGAACAGCGGACGGAAGTCCAGCGGCTCGCCGCGCTTTGGCTCGAGGTTCACCGCGAGGTCAATCTTGTGCGCGCGCAGTGCGTCAATCATCTCCGGCGTGTCGCCCGGCTCGATCGAGATCGCGCAGTTTGGGAAGCTATCCTTGAACTTGCGCAACACTCCGGGAAGCACGTGCTGGCAAGCCGTCGTGCTCGCGCCGAGGCGCAGCCGGCTCTGTCCCCACTTGCCGAGGCGGCCAAGTTCCGCGCGCGCTTCGGACATCTCGGCGAGCACCCGCGTCGCACGTGCAAGAAGCTGTTCGCCCGCCTGCGTGAGCACTGCTTTTTTGCCCATCTTGTCCAAAAGGCGACACCCCACCTCGCCTTTGAGCTCCTTCATCGAGTGGCTCACGGCCGATTGCGAGAGATGTAGCTCGCGTGCGGTCTCCGTAAAACTGCCCGTGCGGGCGAGGATGCTGAAGGCACGGAGCTGTCTGCTGTCGAGTGGCTGAGGCATAGATGAATGAAATTCATGCACGCGATGAAAAAGGAGCAAGGCATTTCTGATGCCCGCACCGTCGCCTTGGCACGCGGACAGCTAACAGCGCCGCCATCGCAAAAAATACGCCAGCACCGACGGCTTTGGATCGAAAATGCCGGGGCAGCCATCAGGCCATCCGCATCGGCTTCGCCGGCCTCACCGACTGCGTGCCGATCATCATGGCCGGGGAACTCGGGCTCTTTGAAAGGCACGGGCTCGCCGTGGAACTCACGCGCGAACTCGGCTGGGCGGCGATCCGTGAAAAGGTGATCCACGGCGAACTCGACGCGTCCCATGCGCCTGCGGGAATGCTCTTCGCCGCCGCCGCGGGCATAGGCGGAACCTGCGCCGAGTGCGTGACGGGCGTCGTGCTGAATCTGCACGGCAACGCCATCACGCTCGCGCAGCGGCTCTGGGGTGCGGGCGTGCGCGACGGCGGGACGCTGCGCGATTTCGTTCGCAAGCGCTCGCGTCCGCTCACGTTCGGCACCGTGTATCAGTGGTCGTCGCACTCGGTGCTGCTGCGGCTCTGGCTGAAGAGTCACGGCTTCGATCTTGAAAACGACGCGCGGGTGATGGTGGTGCCACCCTCGCAAATGGTGGCCCATCTGCGTGCGGGACATCTCGACGGATTCTGCGCCGGCGAGCCGTGGAACTCGCTCGCCGTGATGTCCCGCGCCGGGTGGGTCACCGCGCGCAGTGCCGAGCTTGCGCCGCTGCACCCGGAAAAAGTGCTCATGGTCCGCGCCGATTTTGCCGAGAACCACGATGAGCAGCACACCGCGATCATCGCCGCGATCATCGAGGCCGCGCGCTTCTGCGACGAGCCGGCAAACCGCCAGACCGTCGCCGAGGCACTCGCGCGTCCCGGCTGCGTCAGTGGAAATGCTCACCGGTCGTCCCGGCGTCGGCGGCTTCCTGTGGCAGGAATACAACGCAAACCACTACTCACAGATCATCCTCTCGATCCTCGCCATCGGCATCATCGGACTGCTGCTGGATCGGCTGATGTCGCTCGTCGAGTCACGTTTCAAATCCGCCTGACACATGGCCTTCCTCGAAATCGAACGCGCATTCAAAGGTTTCGGTCCGAAATGGAACCGGACCGAGGTGCTCGCGGACATCAATCTCGAAGTCGAAAAAGGCGAGTTCGTCGCCATCGTCGGATTTTCCGGGGCGGGAAAAACGACGCTCATCAATCTGCTCAGCGGACTCGTCACGCCGGACAAGGGCGTGGCAAAATTTGATGGCAAGCCGATCACCGGTCCTGGTTCGGAGCGCGGTGTGGTGTTTCAAAATTACAGCCTGCTGCCATGGCTGACCGTCACCGAAAACATCGCGCTCGCGGTGGGTCAGACATTTCCGCAGTGGAGCGGCGAACAGCGGCGCGCGCAGGTGGCAAAATTCATTGCGCTCGTGAACCTCACTCCCGCGGCGGGCAAATTGCCGCGCGAACTCTCCGGCGGAATGCGCCAGCGCGTGGCCGTCGCACGCGCGCTCGCAGTGGAGCCGAAGGTACTCCTGCTCGACGAGCCGCTCAGCGCGCTCGATGCGCTGACCCGTGCAAACCTCCAGGACGAGATCACACGCATCAAGCGCGAGGACGACACGACGATCGTGCTCATCACGAACGATCCCGACGAGGCAATCCTCCTCGCGGATCGCGTCATCCCGCTCACCGCCGGACCGAACGCCACGCTCGGCATGTCCATTCCGATCACGATCCCGCGACCGCGCGACCGTCGCACCATCGCCGATCACGCGGACTTCAAGCGCATCCGGCTCGAACTCGTCGAATACCTGCTGAAGAGCGCGCACAGCCGCAAGACCGTGCTCGATCGCAAACTCGTGCTGCCGGACATCGAGCCGGAGGATCTTTTGCTCCCGTGGTCGCAGCGCAACCGGCGCACGCCGATTCGCCGCAATGAAATCAAGACCGCCGAGGTGGAGGTGGAAAAATGAGCGCCTACTGCGAACTCTCACAGCTCGGAAAGACGTATCCTTCGCCGAATGGGCCAGCCGTCATTGTGCAGGACTTCAACCTGAAGATCGCGAAGGGCGAATTCGTCTGCCTCATCGGCCACTCGGGTTGCGGGAAGAGCACCGTGCTCTCGATGCTCGCGGGTCTCAGCGAAATCAGCGAAGGCGGCATCATTCTGGACGGCAAGGAACTCACCGGCCCCGGCCCGGATCGCGGCGTTGTGTTCCAGTCGCCGTCGCTGCTGCCGTGGCTCACGGCGTTTGAAAATGTGATGCTCGGCATCAACCAGGTCTTCTACACTGCGAGCAAGGACGAGCGCCGGCAGATCGCTGAGTATTACCTCACCGTCGTCGGCCTCGGCGACGCGATGCACAAGCGGCCCGCGGAACTCTCGCAGGGGATGCGCCAGCGCGTCGGCATCGCTCGGGCATTCGCGCTGAAGCCGAGGATGCTGCTGCTCGACGAGCCGTTCGGAATGCTCGACGCGCTCACGCGCTACGAGCTGCAGCAGGTGCTCCTGACGCTGTGGCGCAAGGAGCGCATCACCGCGCTCATGGTCACGCACGACGTGGACGAGTCGCTCTTCCTCTCGGATCGCATCGTGTGCATGACCGACGGACCCGCCGCGACGATCGGCGACATCGTGCCGGTGAATTTCCCGCGCCCACGCGAGCGCAAGGCGATCATGGAGCATCCCGACTACGCGCCGCTGCGCTCGCGGCTCATCCAATTCCTCGAAGTCGGCGCACACGAGCGTGTGCCGTATGTCGCGCCGCCGCCGCGCATGTCGCCCGCCGCGGCATTTTGAACCCAAAGATTTCCCCAGACAGCACAACCACCAACACACTATGAAAACCAAAATGAAACCACACATCGCCACCCTGTTCGCAGCCGCGCTCTTCGCCGGCAACGCCATCGCAGGATCACCGAAAGCACCCGAACCGAAAAAGTCCAATCCGGCCCCGCTGCTCAGCTTCGCGGACGGGAAGATCGTCTTCGACGTGCAGGAGCGCCTGCGCTGGGAAATCCGCGACAACAACTTCGACTTCAACCGCGGCGTGAACGCCGTGACGGACGACGGCTTCCTGCTCCAGCGTTTGCGCATCGGCATGATGCTCAAGCCGGTGCCGTGGCTGAAGATCTACGCGCAGGCCCAGGACAGCCGGGAATTTTTCGGCGGCCGCACGCTGATCCCCGGCACAGGCGGTGCCGAGGGCGACGACTCATTCGATCTGCGCCAGGCATACATCGAGATCGCCGACTACACGAAGAGCCCGTGGGGACTGAAAGTCGGACGGCAGATCCTGTCGTACGGCGATGAGCGGCTCGTCGGTGCGTTCGACTGGAACAACTTCGGCCGCACTTTCGACGCCGTGAAACTGACCTACAAAACGAAGGGCTTCACGATCGATGCATTCACCTCCACGCCCGTCGTGATCACGCGGAACAACTTCAACCAGTCCGATCTGTTCAACGGCACGGAGAGCAACCGCGGCCTCGTCTTCAGCGGCCTCTACGCGACGCTCGACGAGCTATCCTTCGGCTCGGTGGATCTCTACTCGCTATTCGTGAATGAGCCGCGCGGCAACACCGCGAATGTGCAGGGCCTTGTCTCGACCACCGGCGTGAATGCGCGGCACAGCGACTTCGTCACGCTCGGCACGCGCATCAAGGGCGATCCGAAAAAACTGCACGGCTTGGAATTCCAGGGCGAATTCGCCTACCAGGTCGGCGACGTTCGCGGGCTGAATCTGAACGCCTTCGCGGCAAACGTGGGCGTCGGCTACAACTTCGATCTGCCGATGAAGCCGCGCATTTACGCCGAGTACAACTTTGCCTCCGGCGACGGCAATTCCGCGGACGGCAACGTCGGCACGTTCCAGAATCTCTTCCCGACGAACCACAAGTTCTACGGCATCATGGACGTCTTCGCGTGGCAGAATCTGCACAACGCGATGCTGAGCTTCAAAGTCACGCCGGTGAAAAACGTGACTGCGCAGGTGGACTACAACGCCTTTTGGCTCGCGGATACGAACGACGTGTGGTACCGGGCAAACGGCCTCACCGCCGTGCGTCCGCTCAATGCCAGATCGCGCGCCGCGAGCGACTATGTCGGCTCCGAGGTGGACTTCATCGTGACCTGGAATGCCTGCAAGTACGTGCAGGTGCAGGGCGGCTACAGCCATTTCTTCGCCGGGGATTACCTCAAGAGCACCGGCTTCCACAGCGACGCCGACTTCGGCTACGTGCAGGCGACGATCACGTTCTGATCGTTTTCGCCGCAGTCCGTGGCTGCGATGCCCTCATCGCAGGATGCGGCGGAGGCGCCCTCGCCTCCGCCGCTCTCACGCGGCGCTCACCATCGCGCGACGAGGCGTCGCGCACACCCTTCTGCGACGAGGCGTCGCAGCCACGGCGGGCTGCGCATTTTGCGCACACAGACTGCGCACGCTGTGCAAATGCAAACACCCTCCGCAGCGCTGCACAGGCGGTGCGGAAAATTTAATCTGAGCTGCGTGCGGTTTGTTTCCGCAGGTTTGCGCGGCACGCGGCGCGCCACTCCCCTCTGGCAGTGCGCCTTGGGGGAGCGACATGAATGCAATTCATGCGTTACATGAAAAGTTTGAGGAGCCCTCATCATGCCAGAGTAAGCGTGATGGCATCGCGGTAGCTAAGGGGTGACGTGCACCTCTCGGGGTGAATCGAAAAACACCACCAACACACGCTCTTGAATCTCTCCACGCTCAAAAAATCCGGCCACTTCCCGACGCTCGTCACAGCGTTCCTCTACTTCGACTACAGCTTCATGGTCTGGACGCTCCTCGGCGTCCTTGCGAACCAGATCGCCGCGCCGGAGTCGCTGAACCTCAGTGCGCAGCAGCGGTTCTTCATGGTCTCGGTGCCGATCCTTTTCGGCGGCGTCTTTCGGCTCGCGCTCGGGCTGCTCGTGGATCGCATTGGCGCAAAGCGCACGGGCATTATCGCGCAGCTCATCGTGATGAGCGGCCTGTCTGTTGCCTATTTTGTCGGCCTGAAAAACTACGAGGCCACGCTCGCAATGGGCGCAGTGCTCGGCGTCGCAGGTGCGAGCTTCGCGGTCGCGATGCCGCAGGCCGGGCGCTGGTATCCGCCGAACATGCAGGGGCTCGTGATGGGACTCGCCGGCGCGGGAAACATCGGCGTGGTCATTGACTCGCTCCTCGCGCCGCGCCTCGCGTCGGCGTATGGGTGGCAGGCGGTGTTTGGCTTCGCGCTCATCCCGGCGTTTTTCGTCCTCGCGATCTACATCATCTTTTCCAAGGAACCACCGAACCCTGCGACGCCGAAAAAAATCGGCGACTACTTCCGCATGTTCCAGGACAAGGACGTCCACTGGTTCTGCTTCTTCTACACGGTCACGTTCGGCGGCTTCGTCGGCCTCGCCTACTCGCTCGGCATGTATTTCAAGGATCGCTTCGGTCTCACGAATTCGCAGGCCGGCGACCTCGTCGCACTCTGCACGGCCATCGGCGCACTCGGACGGCCGATCGGCGGCGCTATCTCGGATCGCATCGGCGGCATCCGCTCGCTGCACGTCTATTACACCGTCGCATGCTGCGCGCTCATCGTCGGTGGACTGGTGAACAATCTCTGGCTGAATGTCGCGGCGTTCTTCGTCGCGTGCGGCGCGTTCGGCATGGGCAACGGCTCCGTCTTCCAGCTCCTCCCGCAGCGCTTCGGAAAAGAGCTTGGCCTCATGACCGGCCTCGTCGGCTGCGGCGGCGGCCTCGGCGGATTCCTGCTCGCAAACATGATGGGCCAGAGCAAACAGCACTTCGGCAGCTACCTCACGGGCCTGCTTGTTTTCGCGAGCCTCTGCATCTTCGCGCTCATCGGATTGAAACTCGTGAAGACCCGCTGGCGCACGACGTGGGGCGCAGTCTCTGCGGCGAGGATTTGATTTTCAGGTCACGCAAAGACACGAAGACGCAAAGATGATTTTGAAAGCAGCCACTCTCACTTTTCCGAGCCGTTGCACCTCTGCGCCTTTGCGTGACCCCTCCGCTGCCCGATGAAAGTGAACCTCACCAGCTACGGCCTGCCCAAGCGCCACGGCGGGGAATCGGAGGACTCCTTCGCCGTGAAGGCGTGGGACGAAACCGTGATCGCCGTGCTCGCCGACGGCGCGGGCGCGGCCCGCGACGCGCGCGAGGCGTCCACGCGAATCGTGCAGTCGCTCATGGGCAACTACGCTGTGCGCCCCGCGGGCTGGAGCCCGCAGAAGGCGCTCTCGGAATTCACGCGCATCATCAACCACACGCTGCACCACGAGTCGCTCGCGAAGCATTCCGCGCCGGAGATGATCTCCACACTCTCAGTCGCCGTCATCGAGGGAAACCGGCTCTTCGGGCTGAACGTCGGTGACTCGCGCGTGTATCTCTCGCGTGGCGGCAAGCTCTCGCAGCTCTCGCACGATCATGTGATCAACGACCGCGCATTTTCCCATGTGCTCCAGCGCGCCATCGGCCTCGCGCCGTCAGTCGAGCCGCACTGCTTCGAGACGGAACTGCACGACGGCGACATCGCGTTCCTTTGCTCCGACGGCGTGTCGAACGTGCTGACCGACGAAGTCCTCTCGGACAAACTCGCGCACCACACCGCCGCGCGTGCCATCGTGCAGCACGCGCGCGAACTCGCCACCGAGGAGACGCTCGACGACGCAAGTGCGATCGTGATCGACATCGCCAAGACTGGCAGGCTCCAGGCCGTGAGCCTGCGCCCCCTCTCAATTCCCGCCACTTTGCGAAAGGGCGACGTGATTGACGGCTACGAACTCGTGCGCCCATTCCAGCACAGCGACCGCGTCTGGCTCGCGGTGAAGGACGAGCGGAAATGGACGATCAAATTCGCGCCGCTCGAGGCCCGCAAAGACGAGGAAATCCTCGCGCGCTTCGTGAAGGAGGCATGGAACGCGCAGCGCGCCGCCGAAGCCGCGCCCGAGCCGTTCGCCGAGGCATTCACGCCAGAGCGCGCGACGGTGCGCTACTACGTGCAGGAATTCATCGAGGCACCGAGCCTCAAGCGCGTGCTCGAATCGCGCGCCCTCGGCCCCGACGAAGCCGTCGCGCTCGGCCGGATGCTCTGCTCCGCGAGCCAGCAGTTGCTCGGCCTCGATCTCGTTCACGGTGACGTGAAGCCGGAAAATATCCTCGTCATCTCCGACTACGATCGGCTGCGCTTCAAGCTGATTGACCTCGGCAGCGCCGCGGAAATCTTCAGCGTTACCTCGCGGGCCGGCACCGCGAGCTACCTCGCGCCGGAGCGCTTTCACGCCGCGCCGATTTCGGAGCGCACGGAAGTTTTTTCCATCGGCGTCACGCTCTACGAGGCGCTCACGCGCAAGTTTCCTTTCGGCGAGATCGAGCGCTTTCAGACGCCCGTCTTCCACGCGCCGAAACCGCCGAGCGCACTGAATGCGAACATTCCGCCGTGGCTCGATAATGTGATCCTCCGCGCCATCAGCATCGAGTCTGAGCGGCGCTACCGGCATTTCAGCGAACTCGCCTTTGATCTCGATCACCCGGATCGCGTCGAGCCGTTTTTCCAAAAGGACGCGCCGCTGCTCGAACGCGACCCGCTGAAATTTTACCGCACCGGCTTTTGGCTGCTGCTCGCCGCTTGCATCGCGCTCCTCGTCCGACTTCTCGCATCGCACTGATGAACCGCATTCCATTCATTCCCGAAACCGCACCCTTCACCGCCAAGCAGCGGATGTGGCTCAACGGATTTCTCGCCGGAGTTTTTTCCGACGCGAATCCCTCCGGTGCTGCAGCGCTCGCGGGCGCGCTCGGCGCGAGCGTCGAGTCCACGGGGCCAAAGGTGCCGCTTGTCGTGCTCTATGCCAGCCAGACCGGCACCGCCGAGGGGCTGGCGAAAAAGACGCGGACCGAGGCGGAGAAACGCGGCTTCGCGCCGAAGCTCGTGAGCATGGAGAAATTCACCGACGTGGATCTGACGAAGGAGGAAAACGTCCTCGTGATCGCCAGCACTTACGGTGAGGGCGAGCCGCCGGACATGGCGAAGGGATTCTGGAACTGGCTGAACGGCGACACCGCACCGAAGCTCGAAAACCTGCGCTACAGCGTCCTCGCGCTCGGCGACACGAACTACGCGGACTTCTGCCAGTTTGGAAAATTCTGCGACGAGCGCTTGGCCGCGCTCGGCGCAAAGCGTGTCGCGGATCGCAAGGACTGCGACGTGGACTACGAGACGCCCGCCGCCGAATGGACCGCGAGTGTCTTCGCCGCGCTCGGCAATGCGACTGCACACAGCGCCAACGGCGCAAACGGAAGCGCAGCATCCGCAGCCGTGGACGAAGGCTGGTCGAAGAGAAATCCGTTCCCCGCGAAACTCATCACAAACCGCAAACTGAGCGCCGAAGGCTCCGGCAAGGACGTGCGCCATTTTGAAATCAGCCTCGCAGGCAGCGGACTCAGCTACGAAGTCGGCGACGCGCTCGGCGTGATGCCAGCGAACTGCCCACAGCTTGTCGGCGAAGTCCTCACCACGCTCGGTTGCGATGGCGAAGAAGCCGTGAAGACGAGCGTCGGCGAAATGCCACTCCGTCTCGCACTCACGCAGCACTTCGACATCACGAGGCCGTCGGCAGAACTCCTCGCCGCCGCCGCGCTGCGTTCGCCCGGCAGTGAACTCGCCACGCTGCTCGACCCTGCGCGGAAGGACGATCTCAGAAAGTGGCTCTACGGTCGCGAAATCATCGACGTGCTGACGGGGATCACGACGCCGTTCGCCGCAGTGGAATTTGTCGCGCTGCTGAAAAAAATCGCGCCACGCCTCTACTCGATCTCATCGAGCCTGAAGACGCACGCCGATGAGGTGCATCTCACCATCGCCGCCGTCCGCTACGATTCGCACGGGCGCGGCCGCAAAGGCGTCGCCTCGACTTTCCTCGCGGATCGCGTCGGCGACACGGGCACGGTGGGCGTATTCGTACAGCCCTCGCACGGCTTCAAGCCGCCCACGAACGGCGACACGCCGATGATCATGGTGGGCCCCGGCACCGGCATCGCTCCGTTCCGCGCATTCCTCGAGGAACGCCTCGCCACCGGCGCGAAGGGAAAGAACTGGCTTTTCTTCGGCGATCAAAAACGCGCGACGGATTTTCTCTATCAGGAGCAACTCGAAGGCTGGGTGGAGAACGGCCATCTCACGCGACTCGAACTCGCGTTCAGCCGCGATCAGGCGGAGAAAATTTACGTGCAGTCGCGGATGCTCGAAGCCGCTGCCGAACTGTGGGCGTGGCTCGAATCAGGCGCGCACTTTTACGTCTGCGGCGACGCCTCGCGTATGGCGAAGGATGTGGACGTCGCACTGCACGCTGTCATCGAACAGGCTGGCGGAAAATCCGCGGACGAGGCGAAGGCCTACGTGGACAAGCTCAAAACCGACAAGCGTTATCAGCGCGATGTTTACTGACGCATGAGCAAGGACACACTCAGCGGACAGCCGTTCAGCACCGAGCAGAAGGAGTATCTTACGGGACTTTTCGCCGGCATCGCCGTGCGCGGAGTCGGCTTTGGCGATGTCGCCCCGAATCCCGCGGGCGAGAAGCCTGCGCTCGACGATCTGATTTTCGAGGAGCGAGTGAAGCGTGAACTGCATCCGTTCGATGCGTACCCGCAGCTCCTCGAAAACGCCGCGGTGAACAAGGCGCCGGACAAGGAGGACACCTTCCGCTTCAAGTGGAACGGCCTCTTTTTCCTGACTCCGGTGAAGGACGCCTACATGGCGCGGCTGCGGATTCCGGGCGGGCTGCTGAACACCTTTCAGCTCCGCGAACTCGCGCGCATCGCGAAGGATCTGACGACCGGCTACGTGCAGATCACCACTCGTGCGAACCTCCAGATGCGCCTCATCGCGCCAAAGGACACGCCGGAATTTTTGCGCCGCGTGCAGAGCATCGGCCTGCACACGCGCGGCTCGGGCGCGGACAATATCCGCAACCTCACGGCGAATCCGACTTCGGGCATAGACCCGGTCGAGATCATTGATGTGATGCCGTTCGTGCATGACATCGCGCAGATCATCATCAACGACCGCGCGTTCTACGATCTGCCGCGCAAGTTCAACATCGCCTACGACGGCGGCGGGCTCATCGGCTCGGTCGAGGACACGAACGACATCGGGGTGAAGGCGGTGCGCGTCGGCGAGAAAGTTTTCTTCCGCATCGCGCTCGGCGGCGCGACGGGGCACAAGGCATTCGCGCGCGACCTCGGCGTGATTGTGAAGCCGGCGGACGTGAACAAGGTCGTCTCCGCCGTGTTGCGTGTCTATATCGCCAATGGCAATCGCACGGATCGGAAGAAGGCGCGGCTGAAGCATCTCCTCGAAAAGTGGACGCTTGATCAGTATCTCGCCGAGACGGAGAAGTTGCTCGGCTTCTCGCTCACACGCGCGCCCTTCGACGCGGAGGCGATGAAATATCCGTCGCAGGATTTGCCGCACACGCACGTCGGTGATTACCCGCAGAAGCAGCGTGGGCTGAACTATGTGGGCGTCACCATTCCAGTCGGGCAGGTCACGGCGAAGCAGATGATCCGTCTCGCGGAAATCGCCGACCTGTACGGCTCAGGCGAAGTGCGGCTCACCGTCTGGCAAAATCTGATCATCCCGAACATCCCCGACGCATTTGTGCCGACCGTGAGGCGTGCGTTGGAAAAGGCGGGCCTCGGCTGGCGGCAGTCGAATATCACGAGCGGCATCATCGCCTGCACGGGGAACAGCTACTGCAAATTCGCGCAGTCCTGCACGAAGGAGCACGCGCTCGAACTCGGCAAATATCTTGAGCGGAAACTCGCGCTGGATCAGCCCGTGAACATCCACCTCACCGGCTGCCCGAATTCCTGCGCGCAGCACTACATGGGCGACATCGGCCTGCTCGGCACGAAGGTGAAAATCGGCGGCGAGAGCGTGGATGGCTATCACGTCTTCGTCGGCGGCGGATTCGGAAAGCACCAGGCCGTCGGGCGTCAGGTTTTCAACGGCGTGGCCGCAGGCGATCTGCCGGTCACGATCGAGAAAATGCTGCGCGCCTACCTGCGCAAGCGCGAGAAGCACGAGAGCTTCCAGTCATTCACCACACGCCACGAACTCGGTGCGCTGCAGGGGATTTTTTCCAATGACGAGTGAACCAAGCAAACGGAGGCGCGAGATATTTTCATGCCTGTGAAGACTGGAAATGGACATGCGTTCATCGCGGGCGTCGCGCTGACGGCAATCGTCGCGGCGGGAATCGCGATCGGCTCGACGTGGATGCGGCACTTCGACCCAGCACTCACCGGCTACGCGCTGGGAACATTGTTCGCGGCATTCGCAGTCGGCTATCGTTTTGCGCTGTGGGCGCAGCGCCCGCCGTCGCGGATGTATTTCGTGCGCGGGCTGCAACTCCTCTTTCGTCGCCGCACTTCGGCAAAATCCAGCGAAGCACCGAGCGTGACGCCTGCGGAACCCGTGACACGTCCGAGCATCGCTGCCGGCCCCGGCACGCTTGGCCACGCGCTGGCGACTAAGTTCGTCACGCAGGGATTCATCCGTCGTCGCGGAGGGTTGCGCTGGGTCATGCACCTTTGTCTGTCCGGCGGCTGCACGCTGGCGTTCGCGATCACGTTCCCGCTGGTGTTCGGGTGGATTCACTTCGAGTCGCTGCCGGACAACGCGGAGATTTACCGCGTGAAGGCGATGGGCCTCGCGGTGGATCAGTTCAGCATCCACAGCGTGAAGGCGTTTGTGATGTTTAATCTGCTGAACATCTCCGCCGTCATCGTGCTCGTCGGACTCGTGCTCGCGGCGTGGCGGCGCGTCACCGATGCGGGCGAGCGCGCGACGCAGAAATTTTTCGAGGACGTCCTGCCGCTGCTGCTCATCTTCGCCGTCACCGTCACCGGGCTCGCGCTCACGGTGAGCTACAAATTTCTCGCCGGTCGCGGCCACGGATTGTGGGCGGTGGTCCACATGGTGGCCGTCGTGTCGCTGCTGCTCTACATTCCGTTTGGAAAACTTTTTCACATCTTCCAGCGCTCCTGCTCGCTTGCTGTGAGCCTCTACAAAAAATCCGGACAGAGCGGTCCGCGCGCGCACTGCCGCGCCTGCGGCGAGGACTTCGCCAGCCAGATGCATGTGGACGATCTCAAGGTCGTGCTCGATCAGCTCGGCTTCGACTACCGCTTTGGCACACCGCGCGGGCGCGTTCACTATCAGGACATCTGCCCCGCGTGCCGCCGCCGACTGCTGGCGCTCAACCAAGGAAGGACCGTCGGACGATGACGCCTCACGTCGTGCATTCCACTTTTCAAATCTAAAATGGCCACGCTCACTTTGCCTGAGGAAAACTACGAGCAGCTCTTCGGCCCGACGCCTGTGCGCGAGCCCGCCGGCGGCTGGGACAGCCGCGAGCCGGACAAGCTCGTGAAGACGCACTGCTGCTTCTGCGGCGTGCAGTGCGGCATCCAGCTCAAGGTGAAAGACGACAAGGTCATCGGTTTCGAGCCGTGGGAGGAATTTCCCGTGAACCAGGGCAAGCTGTGTCCGAAGGGCGTGAAGCGCTACATGCAGAACGATCACCCAGATCGTCTCGTCGCACCGCTGCTGCGCAGCGAGAGCGGGTTCATCGCGACGAACTGGCATGAGGCGCTGAACGAAACCGTCGCGGGCATCCAGAAGGTGCAGGCGAAATACGGCAAGGACGCGTTTGCATTTCTCGGCGGGGCCTCGATGACGAACGAGAAGGCGTATCTCAATGGCAAGTTCGCACGCATCGCATTGCAGACGGCGAACATTGATTACAACGGACGCCTCTGTATGGTGAGCGCGGGCGCGGCGAACCGCATGGCGTTCGGCGTGGACCGCGCGGCGAATCCGTGGAGCGACATCCTGGACGCAAAGGTCATAATCCTCACCGGCACGAATCTCGCCGAGTGCTTCCCGATCCTCACCGACTACGTGTGGCGCGCACGCGACAACGGCGCGAAGATCATCGTCATCGATCCGCGCATCACGCCCATCGCGCGGACGGCGGATTTGTTTCTGCCGGTGCGCCCAGGCCGCGATAGCGCGCTGGCAAACGGCATCCTTCACGTGATGATCGAGCGCGGCTGGACGGACGAAAAATTCATCGCCGAGCACACGCACGACTTCGACAAAGTGCGCGAGCTGGTGAAGCGCTACACGCCGGAGGTGACTGAAAAAATCACAGGCGTCCCCGCGAAGAGCATCATCGCCGCGGCGGAAATATGGGGCCCGGCGGAGACCTCGATGCTGCTGCACGCGCGCGGCATCGAGCATCACACGAAGGGTGTCGAGAATGTCCTCACTTACATCAACCTCGTGCTCGCGACGGGCCGCATCGGCAAACCCGGCAGCGGCTATGGCACGATCACCGGCCAGGGCAACGGTCAGGGCGGACGCGAACACGGGCAGCGGTGCAACCAACTCCCCGGCGGGCGCGACATCAACAAGCCGGAGCACCGGCAGTTCATCGCGGAATTCTGGGGCATCCCGGAACCGGAATTGCCGAAGCAGGGACTCACGGCGTGTGAGATCATTGACTCGATCGAACGCGGCGAGATCAAGGGCCTGCTCTCGATCAGCTTCAATCCGCTCGTCTCGATTCCAGACTCAAACCGCACGCGCGCCGCGCTGGAGAAGCTCGAATTTTTCGGTGTGATTGATTTTTTCCTCAGCGAGACCGCGCGCTACGCCGATGTCGTGCTCGCCGGATCGCTGCAGGAGGAGGACGAGGGAACGGTCACAACGGGCGAGGGGCGTTGCGTGCGGTTGCGAAATTCCGTGAAGCCAGCCGGAGATGCGCGCGTGGACTGGTGGATCATCTGCGAGCTGGCAAAGCGGCTCGGGAAGGAAAAATTTTTCAGCTACAAAAATGCGGGCGAGATTTTCACCGAGCTGACGGCGGCGTCGAAGGGCGGGCCGATTGATTACAGCGGGATGACCTACGAAAAGATCGAGCAGAACATGGGCATCTTCTGGCCGTGCCCCGCGCCGGATCATCCGGGCACGCCACGCTTGTTCGAAGGCGGGAAGTTTCATCATCCCGACGGACGCGCAAAATTCCACGCCTACGACTACCGTCCGCCCGCCGAGGATGTGGACGCGGAGTATCCGATCTTTTTCACAACCGGCCGCGTGGTCTCGCAATATCTCAGCGGCACGCAGACGCGGCGCATCGGTGCGCTGGTGGATCAGTATCCCGAGCCGCTCTGCGAGATGCACCCGCTGCTCGCCGCGAAGTTCGGCATCAAGGACCGTGACCTCGTGAAGGTCACGACGCGGCGCGGCGACATGACGCTGCCCGCGCAGGTGGTGAAAACCATCCGGCCCGACACCGTTTTCATCCCGTACCACTGGGGTGGAAAAAAGGCGGCGAACCAGCTCACCAACCGCGCGCTCGATCCGATCTCGAAGATTCCCGAATACAAAGTCTGCGCGTGCAGGATCGAGAGGGCGAAATGACGAATGACGAAAGCCGAATGACGAAAGAATGCCCAATGACGAAGGAGAAGTTTGCGTTTGCGAGGCGACATACGCGTTCGTCATTCACCACGGAGGTCGAGCGATGAGCAGCAACGGCAACGAGTTTTTTCTCGATCCGTCGCGCTGCATCGGCTGCCAGGCGTGTGTGCAGGCGTGCGGCGAGTGCGACACGCACCGCGGCGTGCCGATGATTCACCTCGACTACGTGCATCGCTCCACGGGCGTGCAGACCGCGCCGGTTGTGTGCATGCATTGCGAAGACCCGACGTGCGCGCGCGTGTGCCCGGCGGATGCGATCAAGCAGGACGACGACGGCATCGTCCACAGTGCTGCCAAGCCGCGCTGCGTGGCGTGCTCGAACTGCGTCCTCGCGTGCCCATTCGGCGTGCCGAAGATGAAGGTGGAAATGGACCTGATGATGAAGTGCGACATGTGCTACGACCGCACGAGTGTCGGGAAAAAGCCGATGTGCGCGACCGTCTGCCCGAGTGGCGCGCTCTACTACGGCACGCGCGAATACATCGAGCAGTTCCGTCGCGAGACGGCGGTGAACGAGTTCCGCTTTGGCCGCGAGACCGTCCGCACGAAGGTGAACATGATGACCGCACCGCAGGCGAAGGCGCTGCCGTTCGACATCCTAGATTTTCTGCCGTGGGAAGGACAAGACTTCGATCCGCTGTCACTCACGCGCGCCGGTGCGCCGGATGCCGCGAGCTCGGCGGTTTGGGAAGAGCTCCCGCAGCAATCCACGAACGCCGCAGCACCGTGCGGCAACCACTGCAAATGCCATGAGCCAGCGAACGTTTGATCTCGGGAAGCACGTCCAATTTTCCGACGCAAAAGCGACGGTGACGGAGATTGTCATCACCGAGCATTCGAGCATCGCTGTGTGGGGCGTGCGGCCCGGGCAGGAAGTGCCTGCGCACCTTCATCCCGACGGGCAGGACACATGGGTGATGCTCCGCGGCGAGTTGACGTATTATCTCGGAAATGGGGAACGGCGGACGATCCGCGCAGGCGAACTCGACATTGCCGAGCACCACGAGGTGCATGGCGCGATCAACGAAGGCACCGGGGACGCCGTCTTCCTCTCGATCTACTCGGCTCCGAAAATCGGATACGAAAAGGCAAACCCATGAGCGACGCAGCGACTCCCGAGTGGAAATCCAGTTTCCCGGTCCGACAGTCGTCGGAGCACGCTGTTTCGCGACGTCAGTTGTGCAAAGCTGCGTGCGGAGCAGCGCTCGCAGTGGGCGGCGGCTGGCTGGCGAAAGACAAGATTTTTCCGCAGATGAAAGCGACGAAGCCGATGCTCGTCGCGCGCATCGGGGACGTGCCTGTCGGCGGTTACAAACTTTTCAATTACCCGACTGAGCACCATCCGGCGATCCTCGTGCGACTCGGCGAAAATGAATTCGCGGCCTACAGCCAGAGCTGCACGCACCTCATGTGCCCGGTGAATTACCAGCACGAGAAACGGCAGTTTTTCTGCCCATGCCACGAGGGGTTTTTCAGCGCTGAGGATGGCCGCGTGCTTGCCGGTCCGCCGCCGCGAGCACTGCCGCGCTATCCGGTCGAAGTTCGCGATGGTGAAATCTGGATCCAGCCGGTGGGTGCGTAGAGGCGGAGCAAAGCCGGGGTTTTGTTGAACTGTGGCAAAACGCGCCGGGCGCAGTGAAGTGGAGGGGAGCGCAGGCAACTCGCCTGCGGTTCCCGGCGACGGGCGGGGAACATGGCAGAGTGGGCGAAGATTTAGAAAGCACGCGCAACTTGATGTTCGCATGTTTGCGGCGAGTCGCCGCAAACGGCAGGCGGGTTCCTGCGCTCCCCACGCCTCCGCGTTCTGCTTGGTCCGTGGAGAAAAGTCCGCGGCGCCGAAGTTCAGCGATCCAACTACACTCCGCGCCTGCGGCGCTTGACGTGTAGCTGTGCGAGGGACTTTGCGATCGCGGCCTGCACGAGTGCGGATTCCTCGTCGCCTATGTGCTCTTCCTTGAGCCGGGCTTCGGCGCGCTTCACGGCTTCTTCGGCGGCGCGCTCATCGATGGCTTCCTCGGTGAGCGCCATGTCCACGAGGACGCTGACTTTTTCACCGGTGATTTCGACGAAGCCTTCGCCGACGGCGAGGTGGATTTGTTTGCCGTCCTTCGTCACAACGAGTTCGCCGGGCTTGATCGCGGTGATAAGTGGGACGTGCTGCGGATAGACGCCCATCTCGCCCTCGATGGCGGGAAGCACGACCATCTCGACGTCGTCGCTGTAAGCGCGCGATTCGGGAGTGACGATTTCGAGGCGGAGAGTGGGCATGGGGAATTTAAGATTTAGGATTTTGGATTTAAGATTTGGCAGAGTTCCGAGCGCGGGCGGTGGCGAGAAATCTTAAATCTTAAATCTGAATTCTTAAATGAATCACGCAGTCACCATGTCGATGCCGCCCTTCATGTAGAAATTGCCCTCGGCCACGCTGTCGTGCTTGCCTTCGAGGATTTCCTTGAAGCCGCGGACGGTTTCCTTGATCGGGACGAATTCGCCGGGCGTGCCAGTGAAAACTTGCGCAACGAAGAACGGCTGTGAGAGGAAGCGCTGGATTTTCCGCGCGCGGAAAACGAGTTGCTTGTCCTCGGGCGAGAGTTCGTCCATGCCGAGAATCGCGATGATGTCCTGCAAGTCCTTGTAGCGCTGGAGCACTTTCTGCACGCCGCGGGCGACTGCGTAGTGCTCTTCGCCGACGACGTCGGGCGCGAGGGCCTTCGAGGTCGAGGCGAGCGGATCGACGGCCGGGTAGATGCCCAGCTCGGCGATGCTGCGCTCAAGAACCATGGTCGAGTCCAAGTGTGCGAAGGTGTTTGCGGGTGCGGGGTCGGTGAGATCGTCTGCGGGCACATACACGGCCTGCACGGAAGTGACGGAGCCAGACTTGGTCGTCGTGATGCGTTCCTGGAGCTGGCCCATTTCTGCGGCGAGTGTGGGCTGGTAACCCACCGCCGACGGCGTGCGGCCGAGGAGCGCGGACACTTCGGAGCCGGCCTGCGAGAAGCGGAAGACGTTGTCCACGAAGAGGAGCACGTCCTGGTTTTTCTCGTCGCGGAAATATTCTGCCATCGAGAGCGCGGAGAGTGCGACGCGGAGACGGGCGCCTGGAGGCTCGTTCATCTGGCCATACACGAGCGCGACTTTGGATTTGCTGAGATCCTTCTGGTTGATGACGCCTGCTTCGCTCATCTCGTGGTAAAGATCGTTTCCTTCGCGCGAGCGCTCGCCGACACCGGCGAACACAGAGAAACCACCGTGGTTTTTCGCGATGTTGTTGATGAGTTCGAGAATGACGACCGTCTTGCCCACGCCTGCACCACCGAACGCGCCAGCCTTGCCGCCCTTCGTGAACGGGCAGATGAGGTCAATGACCTTGATGCCGGTCTCGAGGATGTTCGCCTTCGTGTCCTGATCGGTGAGCTTCGGTGCGGGGCGATGAATCGGGTAGCGCTTTTCCGCGACGACCGGGCCGCGCTCGTCCACGGGGTCGCCGGTGACATTGAAGATGCGGCCGAGCGTGCATTCGCCGACGGGCACGGTGATCGAGTCGCCGGTGGCGGTGACTTTTTGCCCGCGCTTGAGACCCTCGGTGCTGCTCATGGCGACCGAGCGGACCCACTTGTCACCGAGGTGCTGCTGCACTTCGAGCACGAGCTTGGTGTCCACGCCGTTGGCGTTGAAGGTGATTTCGAGCGCCTCGTAGATTTTCGGGAGGATGCCGCTCGCGGAAAAATCCACGTCCACGACGGGGCCGATGATTTGGACGATGTTGCCTTGGTTCATAGTTGAGAGTTGAGGGTTGAAAGTTGAGAGGCGCGCGCCGTGGTTCGTGAGTTGGGGTGCGTGCTGTTTTGTGTTTTGAAAAATGATGTCGGTTGGCTGGGTCGGAGTTTCGAGTGGGCGGCGGGCTGCCTCTCAACTCTCAACTTTCAACCCTCAACTCACCCCAGCGCCATTTGCGCCGTGGTGATTTCGAGAAGTTCGGTGGTGATGCCGGCCTGGCGGACCTTGTTGTATTCGAGCGTGAGATCCTTGATGAGCTGCTTCGCGTTGTCGGTCGCGTTCTTCATCGCGACCATGCGCGCGCTGTGCTCCGAGGCGCGGCTTTCGAGGACCATCTGATAGACGGCAAAGTGGACGTAGTGCGGCACGAGGTGCTCCAGCACGCCGCTCGCGCTCGGTTCAAAAAGATACTCGGTTGTGTTTGCCGCGGCCTCGGTCTTTTTCGCTTCGGCATGCGTGCCATGCATCTCGGCGAGATCAAAATTTTGCACCGGCAAAATCACCTTCAGCGTCGGCTCCTGTCGCAGCGTGGAGACGAAGTCGGTGAAGGCCACGGTGACCTTGTCCACATCGCCGGCGAGGAATTTCTCGATGCAGAACTTGGACGCCTGCTTGCACTCGAGAAAGGTGAACGTCTCCTTCAGTTCGAACTCCGCGGCGAGGTCGCGCTTGAGACGGCCGAGGTATTGCGCGCCTTTGCGTCCGACGGCGACGAAGGTGGTTTTCGCGGCGTCGAACTTGTGCAGCTCGCGGAGCAGGTTCGTATTGAGCGCGCCGCAGAGGCCCTTGTCGGTGCTGATGACGAGCACGAGTTCGCGCTTCACTTCCTTGCGCTCCTGCAGAAGGGGATGCAATTCCGAGCCGCCGCCGGCCTGCGAGAGTGCGGCGAGGATCTTCGCGAGTTCCTCGGCGTATGGACGGCCATTGAGCGCCCGTTGCTGCGCCTTGCGCATCTTCGAGGCCGCGACCATCTGCATCGCCTTCGTGATCTGAGATGTGTTCTTTACCGACTTGATGCGCCGGCGGATGTCGCGGGTGTTTGCGGCCATAAAATCAGGAGGTTTTCTTTTTTCTGGTGCGCTTGGGCACGAGGTCGGTGTAGCGGACCTTGCGGTGCGGCATCTTTGCGAAATCGGAACGGGAGGCACCGGGCTCGTCCTCGCGCAGAGTGTGGAAGCCGATTTCGCCGCGATCCTTCCTCGGCGTTTCGAGCAACTGCCTGAGCGCTCCGAAGAGCGCGGAGATGTCTTTGTCGTTTCCCGAGATTCGCTTCTCGATGTCGGTGAGCTTTGACACGAGATCCGAGGCGGAGAGCGCGTTGCGCATTTTCACAAAGGCTCGGACGATTTCCACACTCGCGGCGATGGCCACGGCGCTGTTGAGCACGCTGGCGAGCATCACTGCGCCGTGTTCGGTGAAAACCCACGGCATCGTCCTCCGTCCGCCGTGCAAACTTGAGGTCGCAATTTGCGACCTCAAGTTTGCAAGTTCCTGGGGTTCAAGACGAAAGGCGAAGTCATCCGGGAAGCGGTGAATGTTCCGGCGCACCTGTTCGAGCAGGCGTTTTGTCGCCACGCCATAGAAGCCCGCGAGGTCGGAATCGAGCATCACACGCTGTCCGCGAATCACGCGGACCAGCGTCTCGGCAGTCTCGATTGGCAGGGCTTTCGGCATTGAGTGGAACGACTCGGGCGAGATCACTTTTTAGCGCCAGCCCTGTTTGAATTCCGCAATGGCGTCCTTGAGTGCCGCAGCGTTTGCGTCGTTGATTTCCGGCTTGTCGCGCAGGCCTGCGAGCACGGCTTCCTTGCGCGTGCCGAGGTAATCCTGGAACTTCATCTGGAATTCCTTCACGCGCTCCACGGGCACGTCGTCGTAGTGGTTGTTCATCACCGCCCACAGCGTGGCGACCTGCAGCTCGACGGCGAGCGGGTTGTATTGCTGCTGCTTGAAAATTTCGACGATGCGCTGGCCGCGGTCGAGCAGCGCCTTGGTCGCCGCGTCGAGGTCGCTGCCGAACTGCGCGAACGCCGCGAGTTCGCGATACTGGGCGAGCATGCCTTTGATTTTTCCGGCGACCTGCTTCATCGCCTTGATCTGCGCGGCGGAACCCACGCGGCTCACGGAAAGACCGACGGACACTGCGGGGCGGATGCCTTGGTAAAAGAGATCCGTCTCGAGGTAAATCTGGCCGTCGGTGATGGAGATCACGTTCGTCGGGATGTAGGCCGAAACGTCGCCGGCCTGCGTCTCGATGATCGGCAGTGCGGTGAGCGAGCCGTTGCCGTTGGTCTCGTTCACGCGCGCGCTGCGTTCGAGCAGGCGGCTGTGGAGATAGAACACGTCGCCGGGATAAGCCTCGCGGCCCGAGGGGCGCTTGAGGAGCAGCGAGACCTGGCGGTAGGCTACGGCTTGCTTCGAGAGATCGTCGAACACGATCAGCGCGTCCATGCCGTTATCCATGAACCATTCGCCCATCGCCGCACCGGCGAACGGTGCGAGATACTGCATGGAAGCGGTGTCCGACGCGGTCGCAGCGACGATGATCGTGTATTGCATCGCGCCGGTCTCTTCGAGCACCGCGATGTTGCGCGCGACGTTCGACTGCTTCTGGCCGATGGCGACGTAGATCGAATAAAGCGGACGGAAACCCGCCTTGCCTTCGTTGGCCTTGTTGATGCGGCCCTGGTTGATGATCGTGTCAATCGCGATGGTCGTCTTGCCCGTCGCGCGTTCGCCGATGATCAGCTCGCGCTGGCCGCGGCCGATCGGGATCATCGCGTCAATCGCCATGATTCCCGTCTGCACCGGCTGGCTCACCGATTTGCGCTTGATGATGCCGGGCGCGATTTTTTCCACCGGATACTGCGCGTCGGCAGTGATGGGGCCCTTGCCGTCCACCGGCTGGCCGATGGTGTTTACGACGCGGCCAAGGAGTCCGCGGCCCACAGGCACGGAAAGCAGGCGGCCAGTGGTCTTCACCTCGGAGCCTTCGGTGATGAGCTTGTCGTCACCGAGCAAAACGGCACCGACTTCATTCTCTTCGAGGTTGAGCGCGAGGCCGAAGACGCCGCCGGGAAATTCCAGCATCTCGTTTAGCATCACATCGCTCAGCCCTTCGATTTTTGCAACGCCGTCGCCGACTTCACGGACGGTGCCGATGTTGGACTTGGCGGTGCTGGTTTTGAGGCCGGCGATTTTGGATTCGAGGTCTTGCAGGATGCTGCTCATGGCGGTGTTGAGAGGTGAAAGTTGAGAGTTGAGTGGAAAAATTTAAGCCGCGAGATCGTTCGCGAGGCGGTCGAGGCGGCTGCGGACGCTGGCGTCCACGACATCGCTGCCGACCTGGATGCGGAGCCCGCCGATGAGCGCGGGGTTCGTCTTGAATTCCGTCGTCACGTCCGCGCCGTATTTGCTGTGAATCGTGCGGGTGATCGTGCTTTTTTCCGCAGGCTCCAAGGCCGCAGCGCTCTCGATGATCGCGTGGCGGCGTGCGGTTTCGAGACGGATGAGGCGGGCAAATTCCTTCAGCACGCCGATGTATTGGCGCGGCTTCGCACGGATGACTGTGTCGGTGACACTGCCCACCTTCGCCGCGTCCAGCGCGCCGCCCGTGAAGCTCTCACGGAAAAGCTGCTTGGAAAGTTTGCGGGCCTCTTTGTTGAGTTTCATTTCCGGCGCGGGAAGAAATTAAGCGGCGAGTTCCTTGCCGGCCTCGGCGGTGATCTTCTGCTGGTCGGCAGCCGTGAGAATTTTGCCGGTGACCTTCGCAGTGGTGTCCACGACGAGGCGGGAAAGTTCCTTCTTCAGCTCGGCCATGAGCCGCTTCTGCTCAGCCTCACCAGCCTCGCGGGCCTTCTGGATGATCTCGGCAGCCTGCTGCACGGCGCGCTGGTTTTCCTTCTCGGAAACCTGCTTCGCGGCGGCGCGAGTCTCCTCGATCATCTTCGTCGCGTCGGCGTTTGCCTTGGCGAGAATCTGCTCCGAGGTCCGCTGTGCATCGGCGAGTTGCTCCTGGATTCTCTTCGAGTTTGCGATGCTCTCTTCGATCTTCTGCCGGCGCGCTTCGAGCACCGCGAGGACGGGATTGTATGCGAACTTGGCGAGCAGGAACGCGACGATGCAAAAGCTGATGATCTGGCAGAGGAGGCCCCACCAGTTCGCTCCGAAATCTTCGGCGATTTTGGAGACCGTCTTGATGACAGGATTTGTCGATGCCTCAGCGAGGATGAATGGGAAACTCATGGCGAAATTTTGAAAAGGAAAACGGGCGCGGAGCCGGCGAACCGGCCCCGCGCCGCAATGCACTAGCTCTTTCCGAGGAAGAGAGCGAAGAACACGATGCCTTCTGCGAAGGCGGTGCTGAGGATCGACTGCACGAGGATCTTCGTCGAAGCTCCGGGATTGCGCCCGACTGCTTCGGAAGCCTTCATGCCGATGAGACCGACGCCGATTGCGGCGCCGAGTGCTCCGAGGCCTCCTTGGAGGCCGTTGCCGAGATCAGCGAGGATGGTGAACATGCTCATTGTGTGGTTTTCCTGGTTTGGTTTTGGTTTTCCCGCCGACCCCCGCTCACTGTGGACGGTCCGATCGGCGAAAGTGTTGAAAGTGTCAGTGGTGCGCGGCTTCCCCCGTTTCGTGTTCCTCGTCGTGCGAGCAGATGAGCAGCGTGAAGACCGCCGTGAGCAGCATGAACACAAGCGCCTGCACGAGGCCGACGAGCAGCTCCATGAAGTAAAACGGAATCGGCACCAGCCATCCGAGAGCCGGGACGACGTTCTGCATGGACTCGAGCAGGTTTTCACCGGCGAAAATATTGCCGTAGAGACGGAAGCTGAGCGACACCGGGCGGAAGAGAATCGAGATGACTTCGAGCGAGCCGACGACGAGGAAGATGACCGTCATGAAGGCCAGCATGAATCCTTTTGTGCCACCCTTGGCTCCGAAGAGATGCTTGAAGAAACCGCCCACGCCATTGAACTGAATCGCCCAGACGACCCAGCACACGAAGAAAGTGAGCGACATCGCCAGCGTCATATTCAGATCCGCCATGCCGCCGCGCAGCAGCGGTGTCGTGACGTGTTCCAGCGAGTGCGGTGCCGAAGGATCCGCCGCGTGACCCCAGCCGATCGTGCCGACGCCGGGCAGGAGGCCGAACCAGTTCGTCGCGAGGATGAGGATGAAAATCGTGGCGAAGAACCAGAACGTCTTCTTCGCGAGCGCAGGCCCGATGATCTCCGTGAGGAAGCCGTGCAGCGACTCGACGAGAAACTCCCAGAAGTTCTCCGCACCGCGCGGCACATGGCCTGCCGCGTCCGCGGTCGAGCGCACGCGGCGGGTGGCGATTTGCGCGAAGAGAATGACGAGTCCCGCGACGATCCACGTCACGATCATCGAACTGTTCACCCATGCACCCTTCGCGCGGTCGCCGAAGGTCGGTGCCGCGGACGGCAGGCCGTGTGCCTCCGCGTGTTCTGCGTGCGCGGCAGTGGCCGGCGTGTGTTCCGTCGCTGCGGGCGCGTTTGCAAAGGCATCCGAAGCTGCGAATGCGAAGACCATGCACAGCAGCACGACGAACAACGCCGCGAAGGAGCCGTGCTTTTTTCCGAGTGTGCTGAAAGATGATGGTTTCATTGCGTGCGCGTCACCCTCGGATGTTCGGACGGCACATGCGGCGCATTTTGCGAAATCGGGGAGACGCAAATGCTCGCGGTGCCAGACCGCTCACAGGGTGAAAATGGGCGCACAGAAAAGGCCACGGCACGCCGTCGCGCAAGAACTTTGTGAAATTTTTCACAAAGTCCCGATCACGCCGGCAAGCCACCCGCTTGCCTGTCCATCGCGCTACCCGCCCTGCGCCGGCTATGCCACGATCTGGAACCAGTGCTTCTCCAGCGTCTGAAGCATGTCTATGATCGCCTCGAAAGTCACCGGCTTCACGATGTAGCTGTTCACGCCGAGATCGTAGCTGCGGAACACATCCGCATCGTCCTTCGAGGTGGTGAGCACCGCGATCGGGATCTGATTCAGCGCCGGCGTGTCCTTGATCTCCTTCAGCACCGTGCGCCCGTCCTTCCGGGGCATGTTCAGATCGAGCAGGATGAGGCCGGGCCGCGGCGCGTGGGCTGGCGGCGCGAATTTGCCCCGCGCGTGCAGGTAGTCCATGAGTTCCTCGCCATTTTCCACGAAGAGCAGATCGTTGATCAGTCGCGCATCCTTCAGCGCCTCAGCGGTCAGCAGGCGGTCGCCTGGGGCGTCGTCGGCCATGAGAATGGTAATGGGCTTTGGTGCAGTATTCATCGCAGGGAAAAGAGTGTGGGGCGCTCCTTGGGAACGCAACGTGTGCATTTCTATTCAAACTGACAATCAAGATCCTTGCGGAACTTCCGGGATCGCCACGGAAAGCAGCAGTTGAAAATGCCGGGTGCAAGTGTGGCGGAGGGGGCGAGATTCGAACTCGCGGGGCCTTGCGGCCCGTCGGTTTTCAAGACCGATGCATTAGACCACTCTGCCACCCCTCCGTTTCGGCGTGCATATTTCGCATACGCGCCACCCGCTGCAACTGCAATGTCGCGCGCCATGCGCTACACCGCGGGAATCGCGTGCTCCAGCAGATCCGCCAGCGCTGCCGCCGCGTGCGCGCCCGTCTCCATCACCTCGGCGTGTGCCAGAGGCACGAGCGGACCGAGCGGCGAGGTATTCAGGCCGGCGGCCCAATTCGTGAGGCACGAGAATCCCGCGACCTCCAGCCCGAGCGCGCGCGCCTGGATCGCCTCCAGCACGGTGCTCATGCCCACGGCGTCCGCACCGATGCGCTGCAGCATTCGCACCTCGGCCGGCGTCTCGTACTGCGGGCCGAGCAGCCCGGCGTACACGCCCTCGTGCAGCGTCATGCCGCGTGATTTTGCAGCGGTGGAAAAATGTGCGCGCAGGCGCAAAGAGTACACCTCGCTCATGTCGAAAAAATTCGCGCCCCCGAGCAGCGGCGACGTCCCGGTGAGGTTCAGGTGATCGTTCAGCATCATCCACGAGCCCGGCGCGAATTGCGTATTGCACGTCCCCGCAGCGTTCGTGAGCACGAGCCTGCGGATGCCACGCTCGGCCATCCAGCGCACATTCCCCGTCACCTCCGCCGCGCTGCGTCCCTCGTACAGATGCACGCGCCCGCGCGCAGCGACGACGGGCACGCCGCCGATCTTCCCGAACACAAATTCCCCCGCGTGCCCCGCCACGCGCGACTGCGGCAGCCCCTCGATCTCCGAGTATTTCACCACCGCCTCCACATTCATCCTCTCGCAAAATCCACCCAGCCCCGAGCCGAGCACGAGGCCCCATTGCGGACGGAAATTTTGCCAGGACATGCGCGCAGCGTGCAAAACCGATGCCGCGGGCGCAATGACGCAGAGTGGATGCCTTCCGAATTCCGCGCGCATTTTCCACCGCGTCGCTGCGCTCGCCCGTGCGAGTTTGGAAACCCCGCCTACTTTGCCGCCGGCGCCGCGGGCTTGGGCGTTTCAGTCTTGGGAGCAGGCTTCGCGGCTTCCGTTTTCGGTGTCTCGGTTTTCGTCGCAGGCTGCACTGCGGGCTTTGGCGCTTCCGTTTTCGGACCCTCGATTTTTGTCGTGGGCTGCGCCGCCGGCTTCGCGGTTCCCGTCTTCGGAGTTTCCGTCTTCGCCACGGCGGGCGCGGGCGGGGGTGCCTGGCCTTCCTTGGAAAAATCCACGCCGCCGAGCAGCGCACGGATTGTCTCGCTCGGGAGCACCTGCGTCTCGATGCGGCCCGAACGCGCGATCACGAGGCCGACCGCATTGCCATCGAGATCCGTCACCGGTCCGCCGCACTGCGAGGCCTGCAGCGGCAGATCCGTCTGCATCGCCGCCGGGAAATCCGTGCGGCGTTTGCTGATCGTGCTGCCCATGCTGTTCATGCGGTCGTTGCCGCCGCGGGCGGGGCCGACTGCCGTGCCGCGGTCGCCGAGTGCGATTTCCTTTTCCACGATCGCCTCGCCTCGCTGGAATTTCAGCTTCACTTTGTCGCCCGCCTTGAGGTCCGAGACCATCTTCGTGAACGTGTAAACGGAGTCCGGCTTCTTGCCGTCGAGTTCGAGGATGCGATCCTCCTTTTGAAGGCCGGATTTTTCAGCCGGACCTTTCGCGACGACATCGCGGATCTTCAGCCCCTGGTCGTCGCTTTCGAGCTGTATGCCGAGGAAGCCGCGTCCCTTCGTCTGCTCGTTCCGCACCTGCACGCTCACGACGCCGATGGCCACCGGCTCGCGCCCCTCGGGAGCCGCCGCCGTGATGAATGTGCCGACCTGCAGCGGCCCGCGCTCCGCCCATTTCACCGCGGGGATGTCCTTCGCCGTCGCCTTCAAAAGTGCGAGATCGTGATCCGGCCACGTGCGGACGACTTTCGCCGCGACCCACGCGCCCTTGATCTGGCACTGGAGTTCGCCCGCGCCGCTGACTTCGCTCGCCTTCGTGAGCAGCCATCCGTCGGCGCGCACACCGGTCGCAAATGCCATGGGATCCGCCGGCTTCTTCGCGTCGCGCAGGACGAAAGTCGCCGGTGCCACGCCGAGCGATCCGGGCCGGTGGCCCTCGAGCAGTTGGTTGAAATGATCCGTCAGCTTTTTGTCCGTCGCCTTGTCAAAGCCGGGCATGCCGCCAAAGCCGAGCCCCATCAGCGCGTCGGGATTTTTCTCCTTCATCAGACGCAGCAGCTCGGGGAGTTCCGCCTTCTTCAGATCGTCCGCGGGCACGCCCTGTTTTTCCAGCACGCCGCGCAGGAGCGAGAGCAGTTCCTTCGCGTCCATCTTCAGCATCCCGCCGCTGTCCCCGGCGCGCTTGAGGAGATCTTCGAGCAAATCCTCGACGCCCTTCTTCGGAGCCTGCGGCCTCGGTTTCTCGGCGGGCTTCGCCTCGGGTGCCGGGTCGGGTCTTGAATCTGGGGCCTTCTTGATTGCCCCGTGCAGCGAGCCCGTGGCGAGCAGTGCGGCGATGATGAATGTGCGGATCATGATGGCTGGGGTTGTTCTGGAGCGTGTCTGGAAAAGCGGCGGGGTCTTTTTCTTAATCTTAATCTTAATCTTAATCTTATTCTTATTCTTATTCAGCAAGCGGATCGAGCAGAGGTTTCACGTCGGGATTAAGAATAAGATTAGGAATAAGAATAAGACGAAGAGGCGATGCAGATCCTCACGGTTTCTTCGGTGGCAGAGGCTCCATGCGCTTGAGCATTTCGGATTCGGAAATGAGGATGACCTCCGTCTTTCGCTCCTCCGTGCCGCGACGGTAGGCGAGCGCGAGCCGCTCGTTGGGCTTCGATTTTTTCAGTTTGTCCGCGACTGCCTTTGCCGTCGGCATGTCCTCGCCGCCGAGCTTCAGGATCACGTCGCCCGCCCTCACGCCGGCCGCGGCGAGCGGGGACTTTGCCTGCACTTCCTTCAGCAGCGCGCTGCCGCCCGCGGGGTCGAATACCGCGCCGAGCACCGCCGCACCGGTCGCGCGCTGGCCGGGCCGTGTCGGCGGCTTGCCCCACGTTTTCCCCTCGAGCATTTTCTCCCACGACACCTTCGCTGCGTTCACGGGCGCGTCGCGATTGTAGCTCAGGCTTTCCGAGATGGACGAGTGGATGCCGACGACCTTGCCATCGAGATCAAAGAGCGGCCCGCCCGAGTCGCCGCCGATCAGCGTGCAATCGCTCACGAGGAAGCCGCCCGCATTTTTCTGGCTGATGCGCCCGATGCGCACCGGCGGCGGACGCCGGATGTCGAAACCGCCGGGATGCCCGAGCGCGATGACGATGGTCGTCTGATCCAGCTTGTCCGAGTCGCCCATCTGCGCGACGGGATATTTTCCCGGCTCGATGATCTTCGCGAGGCCCACGTCGCGATTGTAGTCCGCGCCGAGCACCTTGCACTTCGCCTGCTTCCCGTCAGGAAAGACGACCGTCATTGTCTCATTGCCATACGTGACGTGGCCCGCCGTGAGGATCAGCCCGTCCTCCGTGACGATGGTCCCCGAGCCCGAGCCCGGCACCTTCGTGCCGACGAGCGCGACCACGGACGGCGTGTTTTTTTTCACGAGCGCCTTCACCTTTGCCTCCATGCCCTTCATCTCCGCCACGGTGAATGCGAGGGCGGTGTGCGCCGTGCAAAACGCGATTGCGAAAAACGTGCAGAAGATGCGGAGGGATGCGGTCATGCGGTGGAGGACTGTGGAGTAAATGCGGAACGCGCGCGGAGTTTTGTCTAAATAATCGCCAATCGCCGCAGATGCAAGGAGAGCAGTCGGCTGCCGGCTCCGCTTTTGGAGTTAAGCGTTAGAAGTTAAATGTTAGGTGTTGATCCCGCCAAAGGCGCCTCCCGATTGGAGTCGTGCGTCGAGCCATCGTTCCTCCGCGGCGCGGGGCTCAACATCCAACGTTCAACGTCCAACGCCAAACATCAAACGAAGGCACCACCCGCCCGCTTGTCCTCCCACGCCGCGCGCGCCAAGCTCCCGCCGTGAAATCCCTGCGACTCCTCCTGCTCCTCGCCTTCGCTGCCGCCGCGCACGCCGCGGACCTGTTTCCCTTCCAGCTCCCGTGGGACGACGCGAGCGAGTCCGCGACGAATGTCTCGTGGCTGAACGACAAGCCCGCGGGCCGCGACGGCTTCGTGCGCGTGAAGGACGGCCACCTTTTCGCCGGCGAAAAACGACTTCGCATCTTCGGCGTGAACACCTGTTTCGCCGCGAATTTCCCCGACAAGGACATGGCTCCGAAGGTCGCCGCGCGCATGGCGAAGTTCGGCATCAACTGCGTGCGCTTCCACCACATGGACATGATGTCCGCGCCCGGCGGCATCTTCGCCCAGGACGGCCTCACGCTCGACCCCGGTCAGCTCGACCGGCTCGATTTTTTCATCGCCGAGCTGAAGAAGAACGGCATCTACGCCGACCTGAACCTGCACGTCTCGCGCACGTATCCCGACCGCCCGCGCGCGGAGAAAAAGGGGAACCCCGACTTCGACAAAGGCGTGGACAATTTCTGCGCCGCGATGATCGCGCTGCAACGCGACTACGTCCGCGACCTGCTCACGCACGTGAACGCCTACACCGGCAACCGCTACGCCGACGAACCCGCCGTCGCGCTCGTGGAGATCAACAACGAGAACGCGCTCGGCTTCCAGTGGTGGGCCGGGCAGATGGACGGTCTTCCCGGGCCGTATCGCGATGAGCTGGAGTCTCTGTGGTCTAGGTGGATTTTGAAAAAGTATGGCAGCGATGAAAAGGCGCGTTCCGCGTGGAGCGATGGCGCGCGCGAGGCGGGCGCGGAGATGCTCGCACAAGGAGCAGGGGCGCCTCGCCCCGCGAGTGAAAAACGGGGCGAGGCGCCCCGGCTCCCTGTGTGGGCCTTCGAGCAGCACGGCGGCGCGGTGGCGAAGGGCGTCGAGAAGGACGGCGCGATCACCGTGAGCGTCGAAAAGCCCGGCACCGAGCGGTGGCATGTGCAGTTCTCCGCCGCGCCGCTCGCGGTGAAGGCCGGGAGCTACGAGGTGAGATTTCTCGTCCGCGCGCCAAAGGACGCAAGCCTCTCCGTCGCGCTCATGCAGTCGCACGAGCCGTGGAAAGTCCTCGGCTCGGTCAACGTGAAGCCTGATGCTCCGGGTACAAACATGGGCGACGGCTGGCACGAACACGCCGTCACGATCAAAGTCACCGCCGCCGACGACAAGGCCCGCCTCACCATCGGCGGCATGGGCACGACTACCGGCACGTTCGAATTCAGCTACATCTCGCTGCGCACCGCAGAAGTGGACGGCTCCCTAAAGCGCAATCTGCCTTGGGTTCCTGAACGCGTGCCTATCGTCATCAAGCGCGACCTCGCCCGCACCACGATGGCGAAGCAGCGCGACTGGCAGGAATTCATCTGGGACACCGAGACCGCCTACTGGAACGGCATGCGCGACTTTTTGAAAAAGGAACTCGGCGTGAAGGCGCCCATCGTCGGCACGCAGGGATTCTGGAGCCCCGGCCACGTGCAGGCGGGCATGGATGTCATTGATTCGCACGCCTACTGGCATCACCCCGACTTCCACGGCAAGGGCTGGAACCCCGACGTGTGGGACGTGAAAAACGAGCCCATGGCCGGCGCGCCCGACGGCGGCACGCTCCCCGGCCTCGCCGCGCAGCGCGTCGCGGGCAAGCCCTTCCTCTGCACCGAATACAACCACCCCGCGCCGAACACGCATTCCGCCGAGACGTTCCCGCTGCTGTGCGCCTTCGCCGCGCTGCAGGATTGGGACGGCGTCTTCGCCTTCAGCTACAGCCACCGCGGCTCCGGCGCCTGGACGCAGGATCACTTCGACAACTTCTTCGACATTGATCGGCACCCCGTGAAAATGGCGACGCTGCCCGCGGCGGTGACGATGTGGAGAAAGGGCGAATGGTCCGGAGTTGACGGGGGCTCTTGGTCCGTAAGCCACGGTGTAGCTGTTCAACGAGCGATACGCGATGGGCCGGGTTTTATGCGATACCTTTGGAGCGAAACCAACACGCTCGACGAATTCAGCTACAAGCAATTTGCGATCGGGCTTGTCGATTGGGGAAAGTCCGAAGGAGTCCGCAGTGGCGGTCCATACACCAGAGGTCCGCGAAACAATCATGCCCAAGCTATTGAATGGGCGACTGAAAGGCGGCTTGCGGATTTCATTGGCGCTCGGTCTGCGATGTTTGCCGGTCGCTTGCCGACCGGTTCGTCATTCAGGCTGAGCCGGCGAATCACGGATGAGCCGAAACGCAAATACGTGGAAATAACCGTGAGGCAGGCAAACACCCGGCAAGGCTGGGGCTGTTTCCAATTCACCGTCCTCGACCGCGACGAGCGCGTGGACTTTGCCACCGCCAAGCGCATCCTCATCACCGCCACCGGCGACATCGAGAACACCGGCATGGGCTGGAAGAATGCGGAGAAGACCAGCGTGGGGCGCGATTGGGGGAAAGCGCCCGTGCTCGTCGAAGGCCCGGCGGCGAAGATCGAACTCCCCGGCGGCGGCAACTTCAAAGTCTGGGCGCTCGACGAACGCGGTCAGCGCCGCGCGGAAATCCCCGTGAGGGAAACATCCGGAGGGGCCACCCTCGAAATCGGCCCGCAGCACCGCACGCTGTGGTATGAAGTCGAGCGGCAGTAGCGTCGGTGCCGCATGGCGGGCGGTGGCGGAATTTCCCGGGTGGAGCACGCGACTCGCGTGCTGTTTCCGGCGACTCGCCGGAAACACCCGACGGTGCCACGACGCAGGCTGCATGCACAGATTTGGAACGCGCCCGGTGATCCGAAACGCAGGCGACAAACACGGATCCTGCAGGTGTCTGCGGCCAGTGGCCGCAGACCGCACGCGAGTCGCGTGCTCCACCCGGGATGCTGCTCCGCCGCCGCGATATTTTTTTCGCACAAGAGACGCACCCGAGCGTTTTGCCGGTCAGCCATCACACGAGATCCTCAATGTCTTTGAAAATCGCAGATTCAAGCCAGCGCGCGCCGCATCCGGAAATGCGGGCCGACCGTCGGGATGTCGAAGTCCTCGCCGATGATCTGCCAGCCGCGCTGCGCGTAAAATTCCGCCGCGCCCGTGCGCGCATTGCACCAGATCAGCGCCGCGCCTTTTTCCCGTGCAACGGCGACGCACGCATCGAGCAGCGCCTTCCCAAATCCCGCGCCGCGCACCTCGGGCAGCGTGGCCATCCCGCGAAGCTGAAAGGTCGGCGACACCTCCGGCTGCGCGGGAAATGGAATGAGGTAAATCGAGGCGACACCGACGAGCGTTTCGCCGTCGAACGCGCCGAAGTGCAGCGTGCCCGGCGCAACATCGCCATCAAAGATCGCCGTCTCCCGCGCAAACCCCGGCCGCAGCACAGGCCAGCGCACGGCGATCGTCTCGGCGGCGGAAATCGCGCGGATCATTCCCGTTTCCGCGCGACGATGCGCTCGACGTATTTTGCCAGCAGGTCGAATTCGAGATTCACGCGCTCGCCTTTGCGCCGCGCCGCGAGATTCGTGACCTCGCGCGTGTGCGGGATGATCCAGCACACGAAGCTCGACGCACTTCCATCATGCACCTCCGCGACCGTGAGGCTGATGCCGTCCACGGCGATGCTGCCCTTGTGTGCGACATACTGCGCGAACTCCGCGGGCAGCGCGACCTCGAGCCGGAAGTCCGATCCGTGCGGCGAAAAATCGAGCACCTCCGCCGCCGTGTCCACGTGGCCCTGCACGAAATGCCCGCCGAGTTTCGCACCCGCGCCGAGTGCCGGTTCGAGATTCACTTTTGTCCCCGGCAAAAGCGCGCCGAGATTCGTGAGGCGCAGTGTTTCCGCGAGGAGATCAAAGGACACGCGCTCGCCGTCGCGCACGGTGACGGTGAGGCAGCAGCCGTTCACCGCGATGCTGTCACCGATCTGCGCGGACGGCCCGGTCGCTGGTGCGAGCAGCGTGAGGCGCGCGCTTTCGCCCGTGCGTGTGAGGGAGACGATCTCGCCTGATTCAATGACCAGTCCGGTGAACATGGCGTGAAGCTAGCGGCGGCGCGGGTGTGTCCGCAAGGTTCGCCAATGGCCGGTCCGCTCTTATTCCTATTCTTAATCTTATTCTTATTCCCTCCGGCGAACGCCGAAGATCGGCGGGGGCGGGAATAAGAATAAGATTAAGAATAGGAATAAGACTCCGCCGCCGCCCCTCACCCGAAGACATGCCAGCGCGAGAAGAACAGCACGCCGATGAGCGCGAGGAACGGCAGCAGGATCGGCAGCGCGTACCGCACGACGTAGCCGAGGAACGACGGCGTGCGGACCTTCGCGTGTTCGGCGATCGCCTTCACCATGAAATTCGGCCCGTTGCCGATGTAGGTCATCGCGCCGAAGAAAACCGCGCCGAGTGAAATGGCCTCGAGCGTCGCCACGTGTGCCGATGCGAACGTGGTGATGTCCGCGGCATTTTCCATCGCGAGATGCTGCTGCCCGAGCGCCGTCGCGAGGAAGGCGAGATACGTCGGCGCATTGTCGAGCGCGGCGGACAGCGCGCCGGTCGCCCAATAGTAAGCGTGTGCGCTCACAAGCGGCGGCGGGCTGCCTTGCAGGTAGTGCAGCGCGGGCGTCATCGTGATGAAGATGCCGATGAACAGCCACGCGACTTCCTTCACCGGATCCCATGCGAAGTCATTCGCCTCGTGAATATCGCGCCTCGTCGTGAACCACGAGCCGAGCGCCGCGGCGGCCATCGCGCCCTCGCGCCATCCGAGTGGGAGCATGAGCACGGCGAAAAGGATCACGCCGAGGAACACGAGATTGTGCAGTCCGCGAAAGCTCCACGTCTCGTGGGCAGTCTCCGCATCGCGCACCTTCTTCGGCGCACGGAGAAAATTCGCGCGATCGAAAACGGCGAAGATCGCGATGAGCCCCGTGACCGCGACGAGCCAGCCCTGCCAGCAATGCTGGAGCACCCACCAAAACGGCACGCCTTTCAAATAGCCCATGTAGAGCGGCGGATCGCCGATGGGCGTGAGGCAGCCGCCGACATTGCTTACGATGAAAATGAAGAACACGACGTGGAATGCCGTGATGCGGTAGCGGTTCATCCGAATCCACGGACGGATGAGCAGCATGGACGCGCCCGTCGTGCCAATGACATTCGCGAGCACCGCGCCGATGGCGAGGAACGCGCAGTTCACCGCCGGCGTCGCCTCGCCCTTCACGCGGATGTGGATGCCGCCGCTCACAATGTAGAGCGACGCGATGAGCGCGATGAAACCCGCGTATTCTTCCAGCGCATGCAGCAACGGCGCAAAAATGCCGCCGCTGATCCACTGGCACGCCGCGCTGATCCCCGCGAGCCCGAGTGCGATGATCGGATACCGCCGGTGCCAGAATTTTGGAAACACGATCGGTCCGAGCGCGATGCACAGCAGCAGCAGCGCAAACGGCGCGATGAGCCACGGTTGAGCCGGTACGATGCTGGCGGAGGCGAGGATCATTTCCGTCGGCGCCTACTTTGATCAGTGTAGTGGCCGGTCATACACTGGCATTCCGCGCAGCTCGCCGCCGGGCCAGTAAAAGCATTTTTCAAAGTCGAAAATATTCCGCCCCGGCACGTAGTCCAGCCGCTTGGGGATGCCCGCGTAGTTCGCATCGTACACGCGGAAGCGCATCCCGCCGCCGGCGAGCCGCTCGGCGTGATAGACGAGCACGACGTGGTTCATGTGCGGGAGCTTCGCCAGATACATCGCGCGAAGTTCGCCGCGGCTCACATGCGCAAAAAGCGTCTCCGCGATGCTCCGCTGCCGCCAGCGGATGACGGGATTCATCGTGCGCCAGTTGCCCACGCGCAGGTAGGTGAGCAGCCAGTTCCCGAGATTGTCGCGGATGGTGTTTTCATGGTGCTGCGAAAATGACCAAAGGTCCGGGTATCCGGGAAAGACGATGCGTTCCGCGCGGTTCTCCCAGGGGTTGATTTTGAAAAGTGCGACGATCCGCTTCCGATATTCCTCCTCGGAAAGTCGTGGCTGCCGTGGCTCGAAGCGTGCGAATTGCCAAAACTGCATCGCCGATCGGGTGAACAGAAAGCAGCAGTGCGTGGGCCCCGCGGGCTTCTCCTTCCTGCCCTTGATGTGAAGCTTCCCGGCAGCATCCACGTTGTAGTTGAAGACGGTGTCGTTTGAAAACGAGAACACATCGCGCCGCGGATCGAACTCGCGCGCGGGCAGCGCAGACGCGAGGGCAAAAAGTAAAATGATCGCTCGGAACATGGCGTGCAGTTCCTAGCACACATCCCGCGCTTGCCAACTGCGCACGCTCACGGCGCGAGCTTCGCCAGCATCGCGCGCGCGATGGCCGAGTTGCCCGCGGCGTCGGGATGCACGCCGTCCTTCGTCATGCTCGCGTCGGGCACGGTGCCGAAGAGGCCCGTGAATTCGCAGCCGGTTTCCTTCGCGAGCGTGGCAAAGGCATCGCCGAGTTCGCGCAGCTTCGCCTCGCGCTCGTTCGCGATGGGCTTCGTGGCGACGAGCGCGGCCTTGTTGATGTTCGGCGGCCCGGCGAGCAGGATGCGCAGCTTCGCGCCGTATTGCTGCCGCGCCCTGGCGATCATCGCGCGCACGTTCGCCACCGCCTTCGGCACGCACGCGGCGGTGATGTCCCGCGAATCATTCGTCCCCAGCGCGATCACCAGCACCGCCGCCTGCGGCTGCCGCGCGAGCATCGCCTCAAATTCCTTCACCGAATCCGTCGGCCGTCCGCCCTTGCCCTCGTTCACCATCCGGAGCCGCCCCTTCGACTCCCGCTCCACGACCCGCACCCACACCGCCTCGCGCTCATTCGCCGGCAGCGCGCTGCCCGCGGTGATCGAATCGCCGAAGACAATCACCGTCTGCGGCTCCGCGGCGGGGAGCACGCCCGCCATCATAATCAGCAGCGCGCGAATGGTGGGAAGGATGCGGAAGTGGAAAGTGCGATGCATGGGCAGGTGTTTTTCAGACGTGGACGGCTTATTTCTTTGGCCGCGGTTGGAGGTCTTTTAATGGGATAGAGGGATGATTTCAGTTTGCCCGCCGAAACGCTGGAGCCTATGGTCATTTCCCATGAGCATCGAGCAACTCGAAGATCAGGTCTTGCAGCTCCCGCGCGATGAGCGCCGTCGCTTTGCCCGCTGGTTTTACGAGCACGAGAACCAGATCGTCGAGCCACGCGAAGAGGATGAAATCAGCGTCGCGACCAAGGCGGAGATTCTCCGTCGCAGCGCCGAACTCGATGCGAACCCCGGACTTGCCGTGCCGGTGACCGATGAATGGTTCGGGCAATTGAAGCGACGGCTGGCCGATGGAACTTCTCAAGCATCCGCTCGTTGATTGCGACATCGAGGAGGCGGCGCTGTGGTATCATTTGCGCAACCCGGCAGTGGCGGTTCGATTGATTGACGAGACGCTCGCCGCCATGCGGGCGGCAGCCGGGAATCCCCTGCAATTCTCCATCCGTTTCGCAGACGTGCGCCGTGTGCGGCTGCACGGTTTTCCGCACAGCATCTGGTTTCGACTGCTTGGCGAGTCGGTTTACATCCTCGCCCTCGCGCACGGCGCACGTGATCTGGAGGCGCTGCTCGGGGCCAGAAGCATTCCGCTTTAAAATCCATTGCAATGCGCGCCGGTGCGCCAGTTTTGCAGAAAGGCCATCAATCGCATTGAGCACGCGACGCGGCGCGGGCAGGATGCGTCGTCCATGAAAAAGAAAGCCGTCGCAAAAAAGACCGCACCGGCACCGCAGCCCGTTCCCGTGGACGGTGTGCCGCCGCTGCGCATCCTGATGATCGCGGCGGAGAATGACGCGATCCCGCGGTGCAAGGTCGGCGGTGTCGCCGATGTCGTGCGCGATGCGCCGCGCGCACTCGCGGCGGCGGGCTGCGAGGTGATTGTGCTCACGCCTTCGTACGGCCACCTGCACACGCTGCCGGGCTCGGCGAAATTTCCCGATGCGCCGCCGCTCCCGAGCCACGCGGGTGCGGTGCCGGTGCTGTACGACTGCCCGGCAAAGCCCGGCGCGGGTAGCGCGGGTGTGCGCAACTGCGTGGTGGATCACCCGCTGCTCCGCTCGCACACGATCTACGTCGCGGATCCGCCCGAGCGGCCGTTCGCGACGGATGCCACGAAGTTTGCGCACTTCTGCCGCATCGCAGCCGACGCGATCCGCGCGGGCGCATTTGGCGAGGTGGACTGCCTGCACCTGCACGACTGGCAGACGGGATACCTCTTTGTGCTGCGCGAATTTCATCCCGACTTCGCATTCCTGCGCGGCATCCGCACGGCGTTCACGATTCACAATCTCGCCTACCAGGGCGCGCGTCCGCTCGCGGGGGACGACTCGTCGCTGGAGGCGTGGTTCCCCGATCTCATCGGCGTGGAATGGAGCCGCGGCACGCTCGCCCCACACCGCGACTCCGTGCTCCGCGATCCGCGCTGGCCCGCATGCTTCAATCCGATGCTCGCTGCCATCCGCCTCGCGGACGCGGTGCATGTCGTCTCGCCGACCTACGCGAAGGAAGTGCTGCTGCCGAACGATCCCGCGACTGGCCGCTGTGGCGGCGAGGGTCTGGACGGGGACATGCGCAACGCCGCCGCCGCAGGCCGCCTGCACGGCATCCTGAACGGCTGCGAATATCCCGCCGATCGCGTGCCGCCAAAGCTCGACGCCACGCGGCTCTTCGCGTGCATCCGCGATTTGATCCCGTCGCTTTTCAAAAGTGCGCCCGACGAAAAACCGCGCTGGCTCCCGCACGTCACCGTGCTCGCGCGGCTGCTCGATCCCACGCTCGTCGCGAGGGCTGCGAAACTCCTGCTCACCTGCGTGACGCGCGCGGCGGGCCAGAAAGTGGACCTCATGCGCACGTGCGTGAGCGAGTCCGTCGCGGGGAGAAATGGCGTCTCATCGCTCGAGCAAATCCTGCTCGATCTCGGTGGCAACGGCGTGCTCGTGATGATCAGTTCCGGCGAGCGCGACATCGAGGACTTCCTCGCCGACCTCGCCGCGCGCCACGCGAATTTCATTTTCATCAACGGCTTTGCCGCGGCCGTCGCCGACGCCCTCTACGCGAGCGGCGACATCTTCCTCATGCCATCGAGTTTCGAGCCGTGCGGCATCGCGCAGATGCTCGCGATGCGCGACGGCCAGCCCGTCGTCGCGCACGCCACCGGCGGCCTGAAGGACACGATCCGCGATGGCACGGACGGCTTCCTTTTTTCCGGCGCGAGCCTCGTGGAAAAGGCGGATGGTCTGGCTGCCGCGGTGGGAAAAGCCGTCGCGATGAAGCTTTCCGACTCGGACGCGTGGGCAAAGGTCGTCGCGAACGCAAAGGCCGCGCGCTTCGAGTGGCGCAAGGCTGCGAACGAATACATCGCCAAGCTCTACCTGCCGCTGAAGTGAACGCGCCGGAGGTGCCTTCCGGGTGGAGCACGCGACTCGCGTGCCGTCTGCGGCCACTGGCCGCAGACACTCGCCGCAGGTATGTTTGCCACTGGCGTTTCGATCCACTCTGAGCGTTCCAAATCTGCGCACGCAGCCCGCTGCGTGGCACTGTCGGGTGTTTTCGGCGGGTCGCCGAATACAGCACGCGAGTCGCGTGCTCCACCCGGGACACGGCTTCGCCGCTTCACCTGCGACCCAATGCCAAATATCCGGCAAACCAACCGCCGATCTTGCGCACGGGCTTGCGTAATTTTCCGCCGCTCCCCACTGTCGCGAAATGCCTGCCTCGGAAAAACGTTTCGGCTGCCTCGGTGTCTTCATCGTCGTGCTGCTGTGCCTCAGTCTGCTGTTCAACCTCCTGTTCCTCGTCGGCTCGATGTTCGGCATCGGCTCGGGCGGGCCGCAGAAATTTGAAGAAAAGCCGTATGCAAAAGGCGCGGAGAAGGTGTCGGCAAAAATCGCGATCATCCGCCTCGGCGGAATCATTTCCAGCGGCGACATGGGCTTCAGCACCGGAGCTTCGCCGGAGGACATGAAGCAGCAGTTCAAGCAGGCGCTCGAGGACAAGGACGTGCGCGCCATTGTGCTCGCGATTGATTCGCCCGGTGGCGAAGTGACGGCGAGCGACGACATTTACAACATCATCCGCAAGGCGCGTGAGAAAAAGAAAATCGTCGTGAGCATGGGCGCGATGGCGGCGAGCGGCGGCTACTACGCGGCGCTCGGCGGCAGCCACATCTTTGCGCGCGATACGACTTTCACCGGCAGCATCGGCGTGATCATGCAGACGCTGAACTACGCGGAGCTTTTCGGAAAAGTCGGCCTGCAAATGGTCACGTTCAAGAGCGGCAAGATGAAGGATATGCTCAGCGGTTCGCGCCCGAGCACGCCCGAGGAGCGCGAATACGTGCAGGCTCTCGTGATGCAGACCTACTCGAAATTTGTCGGCATCGTCGCCGCCGAGCGGAAGCTCCCCGAGGAGACGCTGCGCAACGGCGTGGCCGACGGACGCGTGCTCTCCGGCAAGGATGCGCTCGACGCAAAGCTGATCGATCAGATCGGCGATCTCGACGACGCGGTGAAAAAGGCGATCGAACTCGGCGGCGCTCCCGGAGCGACCGTCGTGGAGTACCGCGCGATTGAATCCTTCAGCCGCCTCCTCCGCAATTTCGGAAAGGCGGATGGCAGCAAGAAGGTGGAGATCAACCTCGGCCCGCAGTCCTCGCTGCACCTCCAGCCCGGCAGGCTCTACCTGCTGCCGGAAATCCTCGCGCCGTAGCCGAACAGTTTGATCTGAGCCGTGGTGTTCGCCGAAATTTCCAACGAGATGAACCTGCCCGCCGGGTATGCGCTTCTCATAAATATCGCCGGCCTGTTGCTGATCTTCATGGGTGCCGTCGTTTACCGCAAAATGCTCCGCGAGACTGTGCGAAGCGGCGGGCATGTTCGGGGCGACCTTCTCAGCCTGCCGGACACGCTTGTCGCCGGGACGCTTGCGACCCTTTTCATCACCCTCATCGTTTCGCAATGGGTGATGCCGGTTGCAGCAAGTTCCGGCCACGCACCGGCGGGGTCACCGCAGTCGGCGAACGGCCTGAAGATCATCTACGAGGCACTGGCATTCGCATTGCCCATCGGGGCGATCATCGTCCTGCTCATTGTTCGTGGCGTCAGTGTTGTGACGCTCTTTGGGTTGAAGCGGGTCGGCCTTGTTCGGGCGATATCCACCGCGGCCGTCCTTTTGCTGCTGTTGCTTCCGCTGCTAGTCGTCATCATGAATGTCACCGGCCATTTGCTTGGCGGACATGCGGAGCAACAGACACTGGTGAAGACCTACCGGGAGGCGGCCAAGGCAGGCAGGTCGGAGATTATCTGGCAGGTGATTGTCACCGCAGTGGTCATCGCACCGATTTGTGAGGAGATCCTGTTTCGCGGTTACTTTTACCCGACGCTCAAGCGCGTTGTTGGCCCGGTTCCGGCAGCGCTGGGCATTTCCCTCCTCTTCGGCTTGGTGCATAACAGCGCAGTCGGTTTCCCCGTCCTCACGGTGCTCGCGCTCGGGTTCACGCTCGCGTACGAGTGGTCCGGCTCGATCTTCATCCCCATCTTCATGCACGCGTGGTTCAATGCAGCCAACCTCGGGCTGATGTGGTGGCAGACGCAGCAGGGCGCGACGCCATGAAAGTCGCCACGCTGGGCGAGGATGCCGTGGTCGCGGTGCTCACGCGCGGCCTGCCGTGCGGAAAAAATGTGCGCCTCGGCGCAGGCGACGACTGCGCGGTGATCGGCGGCGCGCGCGACCGCGTCTGGCAGCTTTTGAAAACAGACTGCGTCGTCGAGAGCGTCCATTTTCTCGCGAAGGAAAAGCCCGCGCGCGTCGGCTGGAAGGCGCTGTGCCGCGCGGTGAGCGACATCGCCGCGATGGGCGGCGTGCCGCGCAATGCGCTGATCACAATCGCCGTCGCGCGCGAGGTGAAGCTGGCGTGGCTGCGCGGAATCTACGCGGGACTTCGCAAGGCCGCGCGGCGCTTCGGCGTGAGCATCGTCGGCGGCGAGACCTCGCGCTCGCCGGGGCCGGCGTTCATCAGCGTCGCGCTCACGGGCGAGGTGGAGCGCGCACGCTGCATCACGCGCAGCGGCGGGACGGCGGGAGATTTTCTTTTCGTGACTGGCCGGCTCGGCGGATCGCTCGCGGGAAAGCATCTCGATTTCATCCCGCGCCTCGCGGAGGCGCGCTGGCTCGCGGGAAATTTCCGCATCCGTGCGATGATGGACATCAGCGACGGGCTCGCCGCCGATCTCCCGCGGCTCGCGCGTGCGAGTGGATGCGGCTTTGCAATTTCCGAGGACAAGGTGCCGTGTGGACGCGGCTGCACGGTCGCACAGGCGCTCGGCGACGGGGAGGATTTCGAGCTGCTGTTCGCAGTCCGCCCCGCTGACGCCGAGAAGCTCGAAGCGAAATGGCGCGCAAAATTTCCAAAACTCGCGCTCACGCAAATCGGCACGCTCACGCGCAGCGACGCTGCCGCAAAACCCACGCACCGTGGCCACGATCACTTCGCATAGCCCCGCGGAAACTTTCGCGCATGGACGCGCGCTCGCGGCTTCGCTGCGCGCTGGCGACGTGCTCGCGCTCGATGGCGACCTCGGCGCGGGCAAGACGCATTTTGTGAAAGGCATCGCCGCGGGCCTCGGCTGCGAGGGCGATGTGACGAGCCCGACGTTCACACTCGTCCACGAATACACGGGCGGGCGGCTGCCGCTGTTCCACTTCGATTTTTACCGGCTCGAAAGCGAGGACGAGACGCTGCGCATCGGGCTCGACGACTATCTCGGCGCGGGCGGCGTGATCGTGATCGAGTGGGCGGGAAAATTCCCCGCGCTGCTGCCCGCAGGCACGCGCTGGTTTCATCTTCGCGCAGGCGATGGCGACACACGCGAAATCGAGGAGGTGCATCGCGCATGACGGTGCTCGCGATCGACACTTCGACCTCGCACGGCAGCGTCGCGCTGCTCGACGGCGCGCGCGTGCTGCTCGACGAGGCGTTCACTTCAGCCCGCAACCACGGCTGCGCGCTCGTGCCGCTGCTCCAGCGCGCGCGCGAACTCGTGCCACGTCTCGACGTCATCGCCATCGGCCTCGGCCCGGGCAGCTACGCGGGTGTGCGCATCGCCATCGCCACCGCGATGGGCTTTGCGATGGCGGATGGCGCGAGGCTCGTGGGAATCCCAAGCGTCGCTGCGTGGCAGTGCGACGCGGATCATCACATCGCGATCGGCGATGCCCGGCGGGACGCGTTCTATTTTACAAAGGTCGAGCGCGGCATCTGCACCGAAGGCCCGCTGCTCACGGATGCTGCCGGTCTGCTCGCGCGCATCGCCGGGCTGCCCGGCTGGCCCGTGCTCTCCGCCGAGCCGCTCGCGCTCGTGCCGCACGCACCCGTCGCCATCCCGCGGGCGCTCACTCTCGCGCGACTCGCGGCGGAGGGCCGCGGCATTTGCGCCGAGGGCGATCTGGAGCCGCTCTACCTGCGCGAGCCGCACATCACGCCGCCGAAGCTGCGCTGAGTGCAATGTAGCGCCGACGATTCGTCGGCCCCCGCGCGTGCGGGCAAGAGCGGCGCGTGGATAGTTACGGTGGTGTCCCCCGCGTAGCGTCCGATGACTGCGTGACCACGCATACAGGATGACGCAACACCGGGCGCACGCGCAGTGCGACTTTGCACATATCTTCTGCTCCCGCGCTTTTTTGCCGACGAATCGTCGGCGCTACATTTGCACCGCCGTCTTGCGCGCGGTGGCGCAAATGGTGAAGCTCGCCGCATGGCCAGCAATTTCGACATCGCAAATCTCCGCGAGGAATACGGGCGGCGCGGGCTGCTCGAAAGCGATCTCGATCCCGATCCGCTGCGCCAGTTCCAGAAGTGGCTCGCGGAGGCGATCGCGCAGCAGCTTCTCGAGCCAAACGCGATGACGCTCGCGACCGTGGATGCCGGCGGCCAGCCGTGGTCGCGCACGGTGCTGCTGAAGGGCTGCGATGCGCGCGGGTTTTCCTTTTTCACAAACTACGGGAGCGCAAAGGGCCGCCATCTCGCGCAGGAGCCGCGTTGCGCGCTGACGTTCCGCTGGGGCGAACTCGAGCGGCAGGTGAATGTGACGGGCCGCGTGGAGAAGGTGCCCCGCGCGGAGACCGATGCATATTTTCCGCAGCGTCCGCTCGGCAGCCGGCTCGGAGCGTGGGCTTCGCGACAGAGCGACGTGCTCGCGGATCGCGCGGCGCTGGAGAAATCATTCGAGGAGGTAGCGGCGCGCTTCGGCGAAAATCCGCCCGCGCCGGAACACTGGGGCGGCTACGTGGTGCGCCCGGAGACGGTGGAATTCTGGCAGGGTCGCAAGAGCCGGCTGCACGATCGCCTGCGCTACACACGGATCGCGGATGGTGCATGGAAGATCGAGCGGCTCGCGCCGTGAACCGGCAGGAACTGAATTCAAAAATTCGGTGAGTCTTCCGTCTTTGTCTTGCTCTTGCTCTCGAAAGACGGGGCAGAGAGAGCAGGAGCAGGAGCAAGACAAAGACGGAAGATTTCAGATCGCGCGACCATCTGTGAGCCGGAAGCCGCGCAGCCGCAGGCTGCGTCAGCGGCCGATGAGCCTCGCATTCAGCGCGGATGCGGGCACGATCTTGAAGCTCCACTGCGTCTCCACTTTTTTCGCACCGTTCCTTGCCGACACGGTCACGGTGTAGTCGCCGGGCTTCAGCGGCTGCGGCGGCCTTGCCTCGATGATTTTGTTCTCGTGATCGAACTTTGCCGGAATGGGCCCCACGCCGCTCAGGCGCAGCGTGAGCGTATTTTCGTCGAACTCACCCAGCGCGCCGAGGTTTGCCTTCAGCACCGGCGCGGGGTCGGAGATGGTGTCTCCATTCGCCGGCTGCGTGAGCAGCATCGCCGCCGCGAGTTCACCCGCCGCAGGCGGCTCGGATTCCGATGCACTGACCGGGCCGCTGAAGTTCAACGCGAGTTCCATGTCCTGCGGACGCCGGCTGTACCATGCGTAGCGGCCGATTTTTTCGGCGTTCGCACCGTGCGTGACGCGCTGGCCGTACACGGTGAATGCGGCGTCGAAGCCCGCCGCCTTCACCACATCGAGCACCTTGGCATTGTAGCGTCCCTCGGGGTAGGCGAATACTGCGCAGCGGACGCCGAGCTTTTTCTCGATGAGCTGTTTTGAGGCGATGATTTCTTCGTTCAGCCATGCCTCGTATGCCTCGGGCGACTTGCCTCGTGTCTCGCGGAGGCTCTGGTGCGTGGCGGTGTGCGCGCCGATTTCCACGCCCTCGTCGCGCAGGGTGGCGAGCTGCTCCCATGTGACGCTCTTGCCGCCGCTGGCGATGAACTTGGTGTAAATGAAGTAGGTCCACGGGTAGCCGAATTTTTTCAAAATCGGCCGCGCGGTCTCAAAGGCGGACACGTAGCCGTCGTCGAGCGTGATGAGCGCACACCTCGGCGGGATCGTCTTCTCGTTCTTCCGCCATGCGAGGAAATCCTGCATGGAAATCACCACAATTCCGTGATCCTTCAGCCGCTGCATGTGCTGCTCGAAAAGCTCCGGCGCGATGCTCAGCGTGCCGCCGCCCGTGCCCTCGACGCGGTGGTAGCACAGCACGACGACCTGCGCGGCCTTGTCCACCGCCACCACTTTCTGCACGGCCGCGGCGGGCGGCGTCTGGATTGTCTCGATGGCATCCGTCGGCTTCGAGATCGGCGCAGGCTCTGCCGGCGGCAGCGAAGGCAGCGATTCCTGCGCGGTGCTCCCTTTTCCAGATTGCGGGAGGAGCTGCGTGATCTTCCGCAGCGTGCCGGGGCTCCATTTTTTCAGCGCAAAAAAGCCGGCACCGAGCACGAGCAGCAGGATCAGGATTTTTTTCATGTTGGAAAGTGGTGAAAAACATACCGGACACTGTGCGGCTGGAAAGCGCGAAAGCCTGCGCATCCGAATTCGTCGCGCCGCGTTCCTTTGCCCGTCATAACCTAAATAAGAATTGTTCTTGATAAGGATAGCCCCGGATGCTTCCTTGAAGGCAGATGAACAAGCCAGCCTCCCATTCACCTTCGCCTGATGAAAAAATCCACGGCCACGGCCTGCGGATGACGGATCAGCGGCGTGCCGTTTACGACGTGCTGATGGGGAAGCGCGACCATCCGACGGCGGTCGAGGTTTTCACCCGAGTCCGTGAGAGGGTTGCTTCGATTTCTTTGGCCACGGTCTATAACTGCCTCGAAACGCTGACCGATTGCGGGCTCGCAAAGACGGTGGCCGACGAGCGTGGTCCTGCGCGCTACTGCCCGAACCTCGATGTGCATGCGCACTTTTTCTGCGAGGATTGCGGCGGTGTCTCCGACATCCCGTTGCGCAACCGGAAGCGGCCTGAGGACGTGTGGGAATTTCCGCAAAACCTCGTCATCGCCCATCACGAAGTTGCATTCCGCGGCAAGTGCCCGAAGTGCGCCACTGACGCGGCGGCCAAGGCGAAGGCAGCGAAACGAAACTGACAGCCAATTTTTACAAATCATGAGCCTCGAAATTAAAAATCTGCACACCCGCGTCACTGCGACGGGGACCGAAATTCTGCGCGGCCTGGACCTCACGGTCGAGAAGGGCAAAGTCCACGCGATCATGGGACCGAACGGTTCCGGCAAGAGCACGCTGAGCAAAGTCCTCGGCGGCCATCCCGACTACGAGGTGACCGAAGGCGAAGTGCTGCTCGACGGCGTGAACGTCCTCACGATGGCACCCGACGAGCGTTCGCGCGCCGGCATTTTCCTCGCATTCCAATACCCGATGGAAATCCCCGGCGTCTCGAATGCGAACTTCCTCCGCGCCGCGCTGCAGGCACGGCTGCCCGAGGGCGAGGAACTCGAGGCGACCGACTACTACGCGCGGCTCTACGAGAAGATGGACATGTTGGAGATGGATCGGAAATTCACCGCGCGCTCGGTGAACGAGGGCTTCTCCGGCGGCGAGAAGAAGCGGAACGAGATTTTGCAGATGCTCATGCTGGAGCCGAAGTATGCTATCCTCGACGAGACGGACAGCGGCCTCGACATTGACGCGCTGAAGATCGTCTCGAACGGCGTGAATGCGATGCGGAGTG
>JBBRYC010000006.1:0-110713 GCA_038238025.1 Chthoniobacterales bacterium | reverse complement strand
TTCCGCCCATCTTCCCGAACGCCTCGGGCAACATCTGCTCGGTGGTTCGCTTGCGCTGGCTCCACGGTTTCACGCCCATGCCCGAGAATCCGCCGAACGGCTGCGTGAGCTGAAACGTGTGCTTCGTCTCGGGGAACGACATGAAGGCCGCGTTCACCTTCTCCGTGTAAAGTGTCGTCTGCTCGATCGTGGAATTGGGCGACGCCTGCACGATGCCGAGGATGACGCCTTGATCTTCCTTGGGCGCGAGTTCGCTCGGCGTGAACATGAAGAAAGGAATGCCGAGCAGCATCACGATCGCGGCGAGCGTGAGCGTGACGGGCCGCCAGCGGAGCGAGCCCGTCAGCGTGCGCACGTAGCGTTTGCGGAGGCCGTCGAAGCGGCGGTTCACCCAGCCGGCGAAACCCTTGTGCGAGTCGCCGGAGCGCAGGAGCTTCGAGGACATCATCGGCGAGAGCGTGAGCGCGACGATGCCGGAAACGATCACCGCACCGGCGAGCGTGAAGGCGAATTCGCGGAAGAGCGTGCCGGTCAGCCCGCCCTGCACGCCGATGGGCGCATACACGGCGGCGAGCGTGATGGTCATCGCGATGATCGGGCCGACGAGTTCGCGCGCGCCTTTCATCGCAGCATCGAATGGCGAGAGGCCATCGTGCAGATGCCGCTCCACATTTTCCACGACGACGATCGCGTCATCCACTACGAGGCCGACCGAGAGCACGATGGCGAGCAGCGTGAGCAGATTCAGCGTGAAGCCGAACGCGAGCATGAGGAACGCCGCGCCGATGAGCGAAATCGGAATCGCCACGATCGGGATGAGCACGGAGCGCCACGAGCCGAGAAAAAGGAAAATCACCGCGACGACGATCAGCAGCGTCTCGGTGAGCGTGCTCATTACCTCATGCAGCGCGTCCTGGATGTATTTCGTGGCGTCGTACGGCACGCCGACTTTCATCCCGGACGGCAACTGCCGCTCGATCTCCGGAAGCTCCGCGCGCACGGCTTTAATCACGTCGAGCGAGTTCGCCGTGGGCAGCACCCAGATGCCCATGAAGGTCGCCTTCTGCCCGGAGAATCGCACGTCCATGTCGTAGTCCTCCGCGCCGAGTTCCACGTCGGCGATGTCCTTGATCCGGATGATCGTGCCGCCTTGCTCGCGGATGGCGAGTTCGCGGAACTCGTCGGCGTTCCGCAGGTCGGTGTTCGCGATGAGATTGATCGAAATCATCGAGCCTTTCGTCATGCCGAGGGCGGAGAGATAGTTGTTCGCCGCCAGCGCCTGCCGGACCTGGCTCGGCGAGATGTTCAGCGCCGCCATGCGATCCGGCTTCAGCCAGATGCGCATTGCAAAGACGCGCGCTCCGAGGATGTCGGCCTTTTGCACGCCGCTCACCGCCGTCAGCTTCGGCTGCACGACGCGCGTGAGGTAGTCGGTGATCTGGTTCGGCGTGAGATCGTCCGCGGTGAACGAAATGTACATCTGCGCGAACTGCGTGTCGCTCAGCGTGAGTTCGATGATCGGCGCCTCGGACTCAGGCGGGAGATCGTTGCGGACTTGCGCGACTTTCGCCTGCACCTGCGTGAGCGCAGCGGTGGTGTCGTAGTTCAGCTTCAGGTGAACGGTGATGATGCTCAGCCCCTGCGAGCTGCTCGAGTCAATGTAATCAATCCCGTCCGCGCTCGCGATGACGCGCTCCAGCGGTGTGGTGACGAACCCGCGCACGAGGTCCGCGTTCGCGCCGATGTAGCGCGTCTTCACGTTCACCACCGCGATGTCACTGCGCGGATACTGCCGCACGGCGAGCGAGCGAATGGACTGCAGGCCCGCGAGCAAAATCACGAGGCTCACCACGCTCGCGAACACGGGCCGCCGGATGAAGAAGTCGGTAAATTTCATGTGCGTGCGATCAGGAATTCGGGGGATTCGGGCGCGCGTCGTTGCCGGGCTGCACGGTGTTGTCCACGCGGACGGGCGCGCCGGGGCGCAGCTTGAAAACACCCGCGGATACGACCTCATCGCCGTCCTTCAGCCCCTTGGTAACGGACACCTGATCGCCGCGCCTCGGTCCCAGCTCCACGACTTGCTGCTCGACGACCTTCGACGATTTTCCGTCCGGCCCCTTCTTTTCGCGGACCACAAAAACCGAGTCGCCGTACGGCGCATACGAAATCGCCGAGGACGGAATGGCGAGCACGCCACCGGTCTCCGGGAGCAACACCTCGACATCCGCAAACATGCCCGGTCGCAGTTTGTGCTCCGCATTTTTCACCGTGCCCTGGACGAGAATGTTGCGCGTGTTCGGATCCACGAGAGAGTCAATCGCCGTGATCTCGCCGTCGAATTTTCCGCCATCCAGGCCGTTCACCGCGAGGTGCAGTTTCTTCCCCACGGCGAGCGAGGCGAAGTGCTGCTGCGGCACCGAGAACTCGATGAAGATCGGATCTAGCGACTGGAGCGCAACGATCGCCGCACCGGGATTCACATACTGCCCGAGGCTGACCTGCCGGATGCCGACGAGCCCGTCGAACGGCGCAGTCAGCCGCTTCCTCGCGACCAGCGCCTTCATCTCCTCCACCGACGCCTGCATCTGCGCGAGCTGACTCCCCGCCATGTCCCAGTCGGCCTGCGCGATGGCCTTCTTCGCGATGAGATCGCGCTTCCGTTCGAGATCCGTCTTCGCCAGATCGAGCCGCGCCTCGGCTGAATGGAGCTGCGCCTCCTCCTGCTTCGTGTCGAGCTTCACGAGCAGGTCGCCCTTCTTCACCGCCGTGCCGGATTCAAATGGGATTTCCGACACGATCCCCGCGAGGTCCGTGCTCACCGTGACGCCTTGGATGGCCTTCAGCGAACCCACCGACCGCAGCACGGGTTGCCATTTCTGCGCCTTCACCGTGACGGTCGTCACCGCCGCCGGCGGCGGGGCAAACTTCGCACCCTCGGCCATCCCCTTGCGGATCAGCGTGTATTTCCAAACCCCGATGGCCACGATGAACGCGAACGCCAGGACCAGCATGAGGATCATTCTTTTCCACATAAAATATAGGTGGCAGTCAGCGGGCCGCGCCCGCGGGTTTGGGTTGGGCTGCGGGCTTTGACGAGGCGAGTCCGGCCTGGATTTTTTGCAGCAGCGTCACGAGTTGCTTACGCTCGGCCTTGTTCAGCGGCTGCATCATTTTCGTCACGGAGGCGAAGTAGCCGGGCAGCATCTTATCGAGGAGCTTCCGTCCCGAGCGGGTGAGTTGCACCAGCACCGCGCGACGGTCGGCGGAATCATTTTTGCGCGTCACCAGCCCGTCCTTTTCCAAGGTGTCCACGAGTCCCGTCATCGTCGCCCGTGTCACGCCCGCCTCGTCGGCCAGTTCCGCCGGCGTGGACTGGTGCCCGTCGCAGCGGTTCAGAAGCATGAGCACCATGAAGCGCCCCTGGCTGATGTCGTGCGCGCCGAGGTACGCGCCCTCGGCTGCGAACACCGCATCGCCAGTCCGCAGCAGGTGCAGGAACGCCTCGGAGGCCGACGGGTTGAGCGTCGGATATCTCTCCGCCGCCTCGAGCAGGCACTCGTAGCGCGGCACATCTTTCAGCATCAGGAGCGGCATGGTCGTGGGTCTTTCGTGATTTAGGCAACTGATAGTATGGCACCGAATCAAAGTCAAGCCGCCATGCCGCCGGGGAGTTCTTCCCGAATTTCCACCGCGAGCGAGGCTCGATAAAAGCCGTTGCCGGACGCGCGCATTTGCAAAACCGGAACTCGCCCATTGCCGCGGATGCCGCGTGTGCTCTCTACTTTCCCGATGAAACGTCCCGCGCTCCTGCCGTCCATTCTCCTCGCTGCACTCTGCCTTCACGCCAGCATGCCGCTCGGCCTCGCGGCCATGCCGGAGATCATCAATGTCTCCGCATACGATCCGAAAGAGAAGCAGCGGTCCGGCGTGGCCTACTCGGAGAACGACGTGTCGGCCCTGCGCGCGAGCGGGGCGAGCGGGCTCATCGCGCGGGCCGGCAAGGGCGGGAATCTCGACGAGAAATGCGGCGACTTCCTCGCGTCCGCGGATCGCGCGGGACTGCTGCCGGGTGTCTATTACCGGCTGCAGACGCATGTGGACGCGGTGAAGCAGGCGGACCAGTTCATCTCGCGGGTGCAGTCGCTCGCACGCAGCCGCTCGTGGAGCGCACCCGCGCTGCTGCTGTGCGCGGATTTCGATGCAAAATCACGCCTGTCGGACATCCTGAGTTTCATGGAGCGGATCGAGAGCCGCACGGGCGTCGTGCCGGTCGCCTATTTGGAAAACAGCACGCATCTCAAGCAACTCCTCGGCAACGCCGACGCCGCCACGAAGGCGAAGCTGCGCCGGATGCCGTACTGGGTCGCACTTTACTCGCACGACAAGGGCGGCACGGCGGAATTCCCCCCGCCCGGCAGCCCCGGCGGACTCGTGAGCCAATACAACGTGTGGCCCGGCTGGACGATGTGGCAATACGGCGGCGTGGATTGGCAACGCGGTCGCTCGCAGCCGAAAGTGTACAGCCACGGCTCGCACCGGTTCCCGCTCTATTTTGGAAACATAGACCGCCCCCTGGAGCGCAATGTTTTCAACGGATCGCCCGCCGCATTGCAGGCATTCTGGCAGCGCCACGGCCTGCGGCTGAAGTGAGTCGGCACGCGCGGGCTGCCATTGCTGATCGCGTTGACGCTGCCCTCAGTGCCGGGCATGGTGGCGGAACTGAGAGCGAAGACTTTTGCAAACTAACACCCATGACTAAGAAGGCATCCGCGGGGAGTTCTCCCGCACAGGCGAAGGAAGTGGTCGAGTTCAGGGACTCCGGGATTCACGGGATGGGGGGGTTCGCCCTGTGCAAGATCAAAAAGGGCACGCCGATCATCGAATATGTCGGCGAGAAAATCACCAAGGCGGAGGCGGCGGTGCGCGTCGCTGAGGACAATCCCTTCATCTTCAGCCTCGACGACGAATTCGATGTGGACGGGGACATGACCTGGAACCCGGCGAGATTCCTGAACCACAGTTGCGAGCCGAACGCCGAGGCGGAAATCTTTGGCGACCAGATATGGATCATGGCGCTCCGCAACATCCAGCCGGGCGAGGAAATCACCTTCAACTACAGCTACGATCTGGAAAACTACGAGGAGCACCCGTGCCGCTGCGGCGCGGAGAAGTGCGTGGGCTACATGGTGGCGGAGGAGTTTTTTCCGACGATCCGCGTCGGCGCCGTCCCGGCGTGATTGCGCCGCCGCCGTGCAGTCGTGGGCGGCGTCAACCGTTCATTGCCGATCACGCGAGGGCCGCCAGAATCCGCAGCAGGTTGCGACAGCCGCAAATCAAAAAATGCCGACATCGCAAAGCATGCGGTGGCGCTCAAGCCGTTTGCCGGCGCGTCAGGCGCAGACGAAGTCAATGTAGCCGCGCTGCACGTCCGTGCTCACGAGCTTCACATGCGCTCGGTCGCCGACATCGAGGCCTTGCGTGCCGCCAGTGAGCCGGCCTTCCACGGGCGGATTGAAAAGGCGCACCCATATTCCTTTTTCCGAGGCTCCGGTGACGATCGCATCGAAACGCTCACCGAGCCGGTCGGACAGCAGCAGCGCCGCCGCGGACTTCCGCACCTGGCGCTCGACCTTCGTCGCGTCGTCCTCTTTCTCCGTGCAGTGCTCGGCGAGATCGTTCAGTTCCGCGTTCGTATAGGGCTGGGGAGTGCCGGCCAGTGCGGCCTTCAGCAGGCGCTGCGTGATCACGTCCGGGAATCGCCGGTTCGGTGCGGTGGAATGCGAGTAGTCCTTCACCGCGAGGCCGAAATGTCCGGGCGCATTTCCGCCGGGAAGATCCACGGCGTACTCGCCGCGCCCCACGAGCTTCACGATCGTCAGCGAGAGGTCGGGAAATTTCTCCGGGTCCGCCTTGCGCCGCTGCGTGAGGAATGTCTCGAGCGCCGCCGCATCCGGCTCGGCGGGAAGCTGCACGCCGTATTGATCGGCCACGCGCGCGATGCGTTCCCAGCGCTCGGGCGAGCGCAGCACGCGGCGCAGCGATGGCAGCTTCTTTGATTCAAGAAAGGCCGCCGTCACGCCATTCGCCGCGATCATGAAATCCTCGATGAGCTGCTTCGCGCGGTTCTTTCGATCCGCCTCGAGACCGGTGACTGCATCGCCCGTGAAAACCGTCCGCGCCTGAATGGTCTCCAGGCTCAGCGCGCCATGCCGGTGCCGCACTTCCGCGAGCTTCTGCGCGATGCGATCCTGGATGCGCAGATTCTCGTCCAGTCCGGGCGTACCCTGCACGCGCTGCGGCGCCGGTTCCTTGCCATCGAGCCATGCGGCAACGCTCCGGTAGGCGAGCTTCGCGCGGTTGTGAACCTGCGCGCGGTACAGCTCCCATTCCGCGAGCGTGCCGTCCTCGCCGAACACCATGTCCGCCACGATCGCGATGCGATCCTGATCCTCGTTCAGCGACGTGAGATTCGTGGACAGCGTCTCCGGCAGCATCGGGAAAATCACCGCGGGCGTGTACACCGAAGTCGTATTGTGCGCCGCATGGCTGTCGAGCGCGGAGCCCTTCGCCACCAGCGCATCCACGTCCGCGACGGCCACGAGGATTCGCACGCGTCCGCCGCCGAGCGACTCGGCCACCGTGAGCTGATCGAGGTCGCGCGAATCGTCATTGTCAATCGAAGCCCACAGCAGCCCGCGCAAATCGCGCACACTCGCAGCCGCAGTCGCAGGCCCGCGGATGCCCGCGACTTCCTGCCGCGCCGCCGGGGAAAAATCCGGCTCCAGCCTGCGGTCAATCATCGCCTTGCGCGCAATGGCCGTGAGACACGCGCGATCTCCCTTGGGGTCTCGGTTCATAGGCTACAACGTGTGCGCCGGAATCCGCCCGACGCAATCGGAATCCTCCCCGCGCTGCGGAACTTCACTTCAATCCTTCTGCTCAAGATGGAATCGGTGCAGCACCCGATGAAAGACGGGCGAGAGCAGGATCCCCGTGGCGCTGATGAAGACCACGCCCGAAAACAGCGCATACGCCGAGGCGAACACCTTCGCCGCATCCGAAGCCAGCGGGCTCACCGGCCCCATGCCCGAGAGAATCATGGACGCGTCCAGCAGCGCATCCACCCATTTGAGCCCGCCGATGAAATGATACCCGAGAATGCCGAGCGTGAGCGAACACCCGATCATCCCGCCTGCCAGTGCGAGCGCCAGGAGGAAGCGGTGATAGAACGGACGCCCGGGAAGCGGCTTCGGATTTGCGGTTGATTTGGCCATCATGGTTTTGATCTGGAAGCTAGTGCAGCGCGGGCGGGGAGCAATGCGGCGCGCACTGCATGGAGGCCGTTTCCCTGCTCGTCTTGAGTCGGATATAATGCCCGAGGGCTGTCCCCGGCGGGAATCAAATTCCAATCCGCAGAAAATCATGAGCGGAGTCCTCCTCACCTCGCTCTATGACACCCGCGCAATGCGGTAACGGTCGCCCTTGCCGGTCGGTGGGATTTGCACGCTCCCGCCGCGCGTGAGCCCCACGAGCTGGCGGCCCATCGGCGAATGCGGCGTAATCACCAGCACCTCGCGCCCTTTGCACCCGACCTCCGTCCCGCCCGCTGCGGGTCCGATGAAGCACACCGTCCGCTCGCCCTTCGTCTTCGGCTCCGGCTCCAACTCCACGAGGGCACCGACGTGGATGGCATCGGCCGCCGCGAACTCGCGCACCACGAGCGTCTCGAATTGCTGGATGGCCTGCATCACCTCGATGGCCTGGCGCGATTGCCCGTGGGCGAGATAGGAAGCCTCCAGCCCGCGCGTGTCGTATTTGTTCTCCGCCTTGCTCTCCGAATCCGTCGCCACGCCGTGCGCCGCACGCGCCGAACGCTCCAGCCCATCCAGTTCCCCCGCGAGGGCAGCGATGATTTTTGCAATGATGTCAGCCTTGTTCAAAGTCGGTTTCAAATTCCTGCGCACGGTGCGGCCATCCGCCCCGCCCATGCAACAGCGTTCGCATCCGGGCCAGCGCCCCAACGGCCAGGGCCAGTTCAAACTCGACCACACCGCCTACGGCAGCCATTACGGCTCCGGCAAACTCTTCCGCTTCCTCGGTAAACGCCTCGTCAAAGACCTCATCCATCCCCATGTCAAAATCCACGCGGATCGGCAGGGCTGAAATTCTCTCACAGGATGTGCGAGAAATCACCAAATGCGAGGCAAGGCCAATTCTGCTGCAGAATCGGAAAGGACCAGGAGTTGGCGACAGCTTGTCGCCAAATTCGCGGGCGGCGACCCCCGGCCTTAATTCCATCGAATTCGATGGAATTAGAAACTAGACTGAACGGATATGCTTCTTCCTTTCCGTGGAAAAAAGATCGTGCTCACCGGCACGACCCATGACGGACTCGCCCGATGAAAAAGCCCAAGAAACAGACCCTCGCGATTGAAGGGACAGCCGTCTCCGTTGTCTCTAGCCCCGATGGCGACTACATCTGCCTGACCGACATGCTCAAGGCCAAGGACGGCGAGTTCTTTATCTCGGACTGGCTTCGCAACCGCAATACCGTTGAGTTTCTTGGCATCTGGGAGTCCGTGTTCAACCCAGGTTTTAATTATGGCGAATTCGCCGCAATTAGAAGTCAGGCCGGCCTGAACAGCTACAAGATCAGCGTCAAAGAATGGGTCCAAAAGACCAACGCGATCGGCATCAAGGCCACCACCGGGCGCTACGGCGGCACCTATGCTCACCCAGACATCGCCTTTGAGTTCGGCATGTGGATCAGCCCCGAGTTCAAAATCTATCTCGTCAAGGAATTCCGCCGTCTCAAGGACGACGAGAATGACCGCCTCCAGCTCGGCTGGAACCTCCAGCGCACGCTCGCGAAGATCAATTACCGCATCCACACCGACGCCATCCGCGAGACGCTCATCCCGCCCGCCGTTTCCAAAGCGCAGGCGACCGCGATCTACGCCAGCGAAGCCGACCTGCTGAATGTCGCCCTCTTCGGCCAGACCGCGCGGCAGTGGCGCGACACCCATCCCGATGCCGACGGCAACATCCGCGACCACGCCCCGAATCGGGCAACTCGTCGTCCTCACCAATCTCGAAATCATCAATTCCGTCCTCATCCGCTAGAGCCTGCCCGGGCCCGAGCGCCTGCTGAAGCTCAACAAAATCGCCATCACCCAGATGCGCACGCTCCTCGCCGCACCCGCCGCCCGAATGCTGGGAAAACCGTCCAAGCCCTCATAATTGCCTCAGCCTGTCTCCGCTTCGCTTCGGCTCATCCTTCAACCTTCCAAGTGCTTACTTCATCCCGACTTCGTCCCCGACCACGACCACGGAAACTCAGAGCACCCCTCGCCAACTCTGCATCTGAGAGGGAAGTTGAGCCTGTCAGCCGAAAAAGTATCAAAAAGCACTTGACGGCACACATGAACAATTCGAGTATCAATCAGCACTTTCCATGAACGGACCTGAACGCCTAGCGGGCCCGAACGTGGTCCAACAAATCAAACATGCATGCCTTGATGATGACGTCTATCTCAGCGTGGTCACCCAAAGGAACATTGTCCTTTGGGGGCTTTCGCGGGTCGTGCTCATCGACGCTCTAATCCGACACATCGATGAAGGCTGCAAAACACACGTCAAAGTTTATCCGACCGGCGGGCAGGGTTACCACGGCAGCCTCCTTCTGGACCCGGAGGACTCTGACACCGTCTATTTCGAAGTGAAGCTGCAAGACAACCGCGTGCAGGTGAACCTCAGCCGGGCTTGGCTGCAGGTGAAAGAGCACAGCACCGGGTATCCTCCGCTTCCGAGATAAACCAAAACGAATTTGACCATGAGCATTCATCCAGAAATCTGCTTCGCCTGCGGCGACGGCCACTACCAAGAGATGATCGAGGACTATCGCCTCGACCTTCCCGAAGGCGAAACCCTGACCGTGCCGAAACTCCTGATCCTCCGCTGCGACAAGTGCGGGGAGGACACCATCCCACCCGAGTCCTCTCGGCGCATCGAGACAGCCGTCAATCAACACCAAGACACGCTTCCACCTGCGGCAGTGCGGGCCTTTCTGGAGCAATTCCAGATTGACCAGACGGAAGCGGCTGAGGCTCTCGGCATGGGCGGAAAGACCCTGCACCGTTGGGCTCGCGGCACGCAACGCGTGAGCCGCTCAATGGGCTACTTCCTACGGGCATTGATGGCGCACCCCGCCGTCTACGAGTGGATAAGGGACAGGTGCTGGCGGCGAGCCGAACAAGAGACGAGCGAGACCATCACCGCGCAGCTAGGCGGCTACTGGGAAGCCGATTACCAAGTGCGATTCCCAGCGAGCTGGGGACGCACCAGCGGAACCCAAGTGGAAACTGCGCCGAAGCCAACTATCCGCCGATTTAACGCTGCACGCGGCCTTCACATCGCCAACGTTCAATGAACACTTTTTGGGTCACATTCTACTCCTACAAGGGCGGCGTCGGGCGCACGATGGCCTTGGCAAACGTGGCGGCGATGCTTGCCAAGGAAGGTCGGCGGGTTCTGCTCATCGACTTCGATCTTGAGGCACCAGGCTTGGATGCTTTCGATGGCCTCGGCTGCGCCAAGGGGCATCCGGGCGTCGTGGAATACGTCGCCGAATATCTCGCTGCTGGAAAGGCTCCGCCCATCGGCTCGTTCGTCCGAGAGTGTCTCCCTGCTTCCACACACCTGCGAGGCAAGTTGTGGCTGATGCCTAGCGGAAAGAAGGACCAGCAATACAATCGTGATCGCGCGCGGATAAACTGGACGGAGCTTTACGACAAATATGACGGGGAGCGGTTCATCGAGAATTGGAAAGCAGACATCGAGAAGACATACGCGCCGGATTATGTGCTGATTGACTCCCGAACAGGTCTCACAGATGTCGGAGGCATCTGCACCTTGCACCTACCTCAGTTGGTCGTGCTGCTCTACGCACTGAATGACCAAAACATTCATGGCATCGCTGGCGTAGCGCGAGCCATCAGCAAGGCAGAAAATACCAGGCCTCCACAGTTGCTCACCGTAGCAACCCCTGTTCCGCCAATGCCTAAAGAGCGGACTGGACTGCTACAGGAACGCTTCGAACTCGCTGAAAAAGAACTCGGCATCAAACCCCACTGCCAGATCCACTACGATGCACGGGTACCACTAAAGGAAGAGATTCTTGTTTGGGATGAATCTGGAAGCCGTTTGTCATGGGAGTACCGCGAATTAAAAGGCAAAATCACTGACTACGACATCCGTGGCTTGGATTTCCTCATCAAGGAGTCGACGCGCGCTGTTGAGGAACTGGATGAGGAGCGCGCGTTCGCCGCGGCGAAAGATTTGGAGCGCGAATACGGTGACCGTGCCGAGAGTTTCTATCAAATCGCCAACGCCTCAAGGGCATTTGGCCGGCTTGATATGGTGGAACCAAACCTGCGAAAGGCGCTGCAACTGGACCCCTATTTTTCTTCGGCGTTTGACGATTTGATGTCGTTCTTGAAAGTGAAGAAGCGATTGAAGGACGCCATTGCAGTTTGCCAAGAACGACTTTCGGCGCTGGGTGGCGAAACAAACCTTGAGGATTCAGAACCAACGCTCTCTAGTTTGGGTGAAATTAGTATGGCTGCGGGCGAATATCAAACCGCCGCCGAGGCTTACGGTAAATTGCCCCGAAAAGCGGAGCAGCAGGAACGCATTGCAGATTCACGACTGCTGGTCAACAACTTCAATTATGCTGAGGCACGGCGACGTGCTGGCGAGTTGGTGCCCAAGACAGATTTAAAAGATGTGGTAGCTCTTTATGAGAGGGGTGCCGCTACCGAAAGTGCTGGCTCGGTCGTAGATCGGCTAAATCATATGCAGGCCATGCACATCCCCTATGCGTTGCTCGGCGACATTGAGCGAGCCCGCCAACTAATCCAGCAAGTTCAGGATTTGGCTTCCTCAGTAAGCCCGAGAGAGCGTGTCTTCTCCATGGCAACATACACCCATATGCCCGTGGATGAATGGCTCCGCAATAACAGCCTTATGATTGAGGCTCTCGACTCTGGAAGGCTTTGGGATGGCACGCCTCTTACTTCCGCATAGCTCGAAAAAGCTAAAGACGAACGCGATTCGAACCTGATTTCTAGTATCCACAATCGACGAACCCATCGCTGCCGTTACGCAATCGCGTGGTGATGGTGACCTGACGCGGGCGCAGGCGGGGCGGGACCGAGGGCCGAATGAGCCATCACATCCTCCCGCCCAAATACACGGACGACGCGCGCCAAGTCGCCGCCTGCACCGTGGCAGGAATCGAATACCTGGTGAGCTGGAATTTCAGGCACCTGGTCAACGTGGAGCGTGAGAAAGGCTTCAACGCGGTGAACCTCTTGCAAGGCTATCGGAACATCCGTATCGTGAACCCACTGGAACTCATCTATGGAAACGAAGAACAAAGCATTTGATGCCGTGGCCGAGTCACGCAAGTGGCGTGAAGCGACCAGCCGCAAGCTCGATGCGATGAGCTTGGAGGAACGGCTCGCGTATCTCGGCAGCGTGCGCGAACGCTACGTGGCGGAGCGGGAAGCCGAATCGTGCGTGGTGCGCGAGGAGCCGCCGAAGAAGTAGCCGTGCTTTTTTCCAACCGCAGCCAGCGCGCGCCGCTACTTCGCTTCGACGACTGCGGTGCCGCGCTTGATATTTGAGCCAGCGCCAGTCCAATATTTGCCCATGAACCACATGACGCTGCTCCGGGAATCGCGCGCCAGGCACTTGCTGAAGGACGCAGAAGCCGCTGCAAACCAGTTGCGCGTGTTCAAGGCGGCTCAACCCATTACCTCGAAGAACTCCGCATCTTCCGGCAATACGCCGCTGAACGGGGCCTTTTCCTCGCGCGCCCGCCGGACGCACTGAGCCGCCCGCCCGATGATGAGGGAAACGAGCACGAGGTGTGGTTTCTCCCGGAGTCCGCGTCGTTCCTGAAGGTGACGTGGCCGGACTTCTTCGGGCTGCTGGTGGTTCACCGGGTTCCCATCTGGCGTTCACTTCGGTTTGGAAGGCGCTCGAGTCGGCGGTGATCGCGGCCACGGCGTCCTTCTCAGGAATGACCATGCAGCGCTGGCCGGTGCGGGTGTTGCCGGTCGCATTGACGCTCCCGGCGGCACCCGGCATCATCCGCAGCGATGAGCCTGCCGCGTCTCTACATCGAAACGACGATCCCCAGCTACCTCACGGCGCGGCCCAGCAAGGATACGGTCCTCGCCGGGCAGCAGGAGACCACTCGCCTCTGGTGGGAGAAAAAGCGCGGGGAATACGATCTCTACGTCTCGGAACTCGTGCTGGAGGAAACGGCCGCGGGCGACCCCGCGATGGCTGCCGCACGGCACAACGTGCTTGCCGGGTTGCCGCAACTGGCACAGACAACCGAGGTGGATGCACTGGCCGCGCGGTTGCTGGAGCAAGGCATCATTCCGCCGAGCGCAGCCCCGGATGCGGAACACATCGCGCTGGCAGCGGTTCACGCGATGAACTTCCTGCTGACTTGGAACTGTAAACATATCGCCAACGTCGTCCATCGGCGACGCGTGGAAGCGGTTTGTGCCGAGGCGGGGCTGGTCTGCCCGATCATTTGCACGCCGTATCATTTGATGACAACCTGACGTCGTGAACTCGAACGCCATCCATGATGAAATCCGCCGCACGCGCGATGCGCTGGTGCGCGAGTGCAGTGGCGATGTGCGACGGCTCGGCGAGCATCTTCGTTCCGGCGAGGCGCGATGGGCGGCGGCGGGGCATCCGGTTGTGTCGTTCGCCGGTCAGCCGCCACTGGAACTGCCGCTGCCGGATTGGGAGAAGATTGATGCAGAGCCGGAGAATGAAATCATGACCGAAATCCGCGCCACCCGCCGGAAGCTCATGGAGGAACGGGAGGCCGAATCGTGCGTGGTGCGTGAGGAACCGCCGAAGAAGTAGGCGTGCCCTGTTCTGGCGCACCATCCCTCCGGTCACTTCTTTGCCGGAGCCGGATGGGCCACCAGATTCGCGACGGCCTGCTTCAGCTTTTCCTGAGCGGCGGCATCGGCGGGGAGCGCTTCGGCTCCGAAGGCGGGGAGCAGTTGTTCCCAGATGGCGTTCATTTCGGTTTGGAAGCTGTTCGTGTCGGCGGTGATCGCGACCACGGCGTCCTTTTCGGGAATGACGACGCAGAGCTGGCCGGCGCGACCGTCGCCGCGGAAGGCGTTGTGCGTGCAGCGCCAGAACTGGAAGCCGTAGCCTTGCTGCCAATCAATGCCGATGCCCGCGTGGCCTTCCTGGTCGTTCGGCACCTGCTTGCTCGTAGCCTGTTCGACCCACTTCTCCGGGAGCAACTGTTGGCCGTTCCACTTTCCCTTTTGCAGGTAGAGCTGGCCGAACTTCGCGATGTCTTCCGTGCAAAGCCAGAGGCCGTAGCCGCCGAGGGAAGGGCCCTCGGGGCTGGCGTCCCACTTCGGGGCTTCGATGCCGAGCGGCGCGAACAGGCGCGGCTTTAGGAAATCGAGCGTGGTCTGGCCGGTCACCTTCGTGACGATGGCGGAGAGCATGTAGCTGCCGTAGGTGTTGTATTGGAAATGCGTGCCCGGCGGGTGCGGCACGGGATGGGCGAGGAATTGTTTCGCGGTGGGCGCGTTGTCGGGAATCTTCAGCTCGGCGTCGTGGCCGCAGGTCATGGTGAGGAGATCGCGCACCTTCATGGCCTTGAGATTGTCCGAGACATCGGCCGGTGCGTCGGCGGGGAAAAACTTCAGCACCGGATCGTCCAGCCCCAGCTTCCCGTCCGCAATCGCCAACCCGACGGCAGTGGAGTTAAAGCTCTTGCTAAGCGACCACAGCACATGCGGCTTATCCGCCGCCTCGGGCTTCCACCATCCCTCGGCGATGACGTGGCCGTGACGCACGATCATGAAACTGTGCAGCGTGTGGATTTTGTCCACCGCCTCCACAAATTCGCCGATGATCTTCGACGAAATGCCCTGCGCCTCCGGCGTGCTTCGTGGCAGCGGCGTGGCAGCGTGCGAGTGCGTGAGCGAGGAGAGGAAAGCGGTGGCGATGAGCGCCGGGAGGAGCAGGATGTTTTTCATAGGGAGGGGAAGTGTGCGCGTTTCAGCTTATTCAGCATTCGTCGCCGTGGCGAAACGAAACAATGCCGTTCATGCTCCGCCCAGCCGCGCGCTGTTACTTCGCTTCGACGACTTCGATGACGTTGAGCTGGATGAACTGGCCGTTGAACGGCTGCGGGGCCGGGGGGACTTCGGGGACGACCAGTTTGAGGAAGTTCGTGATCATCCGGCCGTTCTGGCCGTTGCCGTGGAAGGTGAGTGTGGCGCCGCCTTCGATCTCGATGGTCTTGGTGTAATCTATCGTGAAGATCTTGTGGCCGACGGCGTCCTGACGATTGAAGAAGAAGTGCGAGGCGGGCGCGGAGACGGTTAGCTGGTAGATGTTATAGGTGCCGTTGTTAGGTTCGCCGCCGATATAGAAGTAATCGCCGTCCAGCTTGCCGTTCTTATACATCATCGGCTCGACGACGCCGCGCACGCGGATGGTGACCTTGTAGCGTTTGCCCGGCTCGCCGCCGAATTTTTTGACGTCGGTGAATTTGTCATTGGTCGCCGGGTCGTCCGTCGCCCTGGCCGAGATGCCATCCGCGCCCGGTTTGGGATTTTCCGGCATCGGGTCCTTGCACGGGAATTCGTAGCGATAGCCGTCAATGGAGGCGGCGACTTTTTTTAGGTCGTCGGCGAAGGAAGTATTTGCGGCGAACAGGGCACCGGCGAGAGTCAAACAAGCAATGCGGAGATGGAGGCGGGTCATGGAAGGATGAAGGTTGGAGGTTGAGGGATGAAGGGGGTGAGTGTGGCGCTTAGCAGCCTGTCGAAATAGCCTCACGCGAAGGTCGCGAAGGTCGCAAAGGAAATTTCCTCACAGGGACTTTGCGCCCTTCGCGTCCTTTGCGTGAGGCATATCCGGGTATTTCAACAGGCTGGCAGAGGATGTACCGGAAATCTGTTTTCAGTCATGAAAGGCCGTGTTTTGACGCAGAGGCGCAGAGTGGACAGAGAGTTTCGCAGAGGGATTTCCATTTTTCCTCTGCCGCCTCTCACTCCACCTCTGCGCCTCTGCGTTGAAAAGGGCCTTTTGGGACACACTCTCAGAGCGGCGCGATGCGCATGTTCCGGTATTCGCACTTCATCTCCACGCCGGGGTGGATTTGCAGGCCGAGCGGTGCGGCGCCGGAGAATTTTGCATCCGTGTATTCCGAGGCTTTCTTGCCATTGATCCAGCAGGTGAAGGTGTCGCCCTTTGCCTGGATGCGGAAGGTGTTCCATTCGCCCTCGGGCTTCATGAGCGTCTTCGCTTCCTTGGCCTGACCGGCCTCGGGATACTTTTCCTTGCCGCCCGTGTACCACGAGCCGGACATGTCCACCTTCAGGCTGCCGGAGATGCCGAGTTGGAGCTGGATGTTGGGCTTCCGCATTTCGATCCCGGTGTCCACCCCGCGCGGCGGGGTGCCTTTCCACCGCACGTCAAACTCGATCACAAAGTCCTTGTACTCTTTCTCGGTCCAGAGATAGTCGCCCTTCTTCGCGGCGTTGTTTTCGCCGATGAGCACTCCATTCTCTGCGCGCCAGAATTCCTTGGAGACCTCGGCCTTGAAGTTGGTGAGATCCTTGCCGTTGAAGAGCGGCTCGAGCTTTTGCTCGTCGGCCAGGCATGCGGAGGCTGCGATGAGGGAGAGGGACAGTGCGAGGATGGGGAGTTTCATGGCGGGAGATTTGTGAAAGTTCATAGCGGCTCCGGCGGCGCGATGGAAGCGTGTTTCTCGCGCTCCCGGTTCGCCCGCAGAGCCATGGGAGGCCATGCGCGATACAATACTTTTTCAACGCCGCGAATGACAGTGTGTGCGGGTTCCTGCAAAGTCAGGCCGCCATGAAACTCCCCACGCTCACTATCCTGCTGGCCTCCGCGTTCCTTGCTTTCGCGGAGGAGACTGCCGTGCATCCGCAAATTGATTCGGTGGGCCTGTTCAAGAATGGCCTGTGCGTGGTGAAGCGTTCGTTCACTGCGGATCATGCGGGCGACTTCGTCTGGAATGAGCCTCCCCGCGCGGTGCATGGGACTTTCCTCGTGGAGTCGGAAGGCGGCGTGACCGTGCGGTCCACGATGCGCAAGGCGGACAATTCCGCCGAGGCCAGTCTTCCCACCGGAAACTTGCAAGCGGATCTCGCGGGGGCGGAGGTGAAGATCACGCTGGCACCCGATGAGACCAAGGCGGTCGCGACTGTGACCGGGAAAGTATGGACCATGCCGGAAGCGAAGCCGGAGCCGCGGGTGTGGGGTTCGCAGGACGGCGCTGGCGATTCCTCTGCGAGAGCAGCCTACAATGCGCGCGGTGCCGGCACGCCGGTTCCGACGACGGGAGGATTTCTGGTGCTCGAAGGGGACAAGGGCGCGAGGGAATTCATCGCGCTCGGGCGCATCGGGCGGGTGGAGATTCTCAATCCGGGAGCCGCGCGAAAGCATCTTCAGGACAAGCCGGCGATGATTTTCACCGCGGCGAAACCGGGCCGTGTGAACCTTTCCTATCTCACCCGCGGCGCGAGCTGGGCACCGGCTTACTTCGTGGATTTGACCGATGCGAAGAGTCTCCGCATCCGGCAGACGGCAGTCGTGAAAAATGAGCTGATGCCGCTCGCGGGAGCGGAACTGTCGCTTATCTCCGGGTTTCCCAATGTGGAGTTTGGCCATGTGGATTCGCCGCTGTGGCAGGGCGGTTCGCTGGCGGCATTTTTCCAGCAAATCAGCCACAAACCCGGCGGGCGGGGCAATGCGATGAGCCAGCAGCTTGCCACGAATAATTACAGCTCCGGTGCTGACATGGGGCCTCCGATCCCTGCCGGCGACGAACCGGGCGCCACCAGTCAGGATCTCCATTTTGAAAGTCTCGGAAAACGCACGCTGGATCTGGGCGATGCACTGTCGCTGGACGTGGCCTCGGGGGAAACGGCGTATGAGCGTGTCGTGGAGTGGGCCATCACGGACAAGCGCGACGCGTACGGGAATTACCTGCACGCCAGCCGGGGCGAACCCGTGGAAGCGTCAGACGCCTGGGACTCAGTGATCTTCCAAAATCCGCTGAAGTTCCCCATGACGACGGCTTCGGCGACGATTCGCGAGGGCGGGCAGTTCCGCGGGCAAAGTCAGAGCAACTGGACGAATCCCGGACAGCGCAGTTGCCTGCACGTCACCAAGGCGCTGAGCCTGCAGACCGACCACACCGAGATCGAGGAATCGGGCAAGCGGGAGAATGAAATCTGGATCGGAGGCCGCCGATACTATCGCACGACGGTGAAAGCGGAGGCGACGGCGCGCAATTTCCGCAACTCGCCGGTGACGCTGCTGATGAAGGCGCAGTTCTCCGGCGCGCTCATCGAGGCGGAGGAGAAACCAAGCGACACACTCCGGCACGAAGGGGTCTTCAGCGTGAACCCGCGCCACGAACTCGAATGGAAGCTCACGCTCAAACCCGGCGCTGAGAAGAAGGTCGTGTACCGTTACACGGTGCTGGTGTCGTCCTAGATAGCGGGTTGAACTCCGCCGTGGGTGCCGTCGATCGTGGATTGGCGGACAGAGTGGGGCTTCATCGTCAGAATCTGAGGAGGATTCCGCCTTACCGGCTGATTCGCCATTGATGCCCGGGCGGGTAATCGAAATAGTCCGCGCTCTCCAAAACATGAAAACAAAAGAATCACTGCTGCTGCGTTTGGGATTGGGACTGATGCTCGGGACCGCCACTTCGGCGAGCTTTGCCGATGAGGGGATGTGGCTTTACAGCGACCCACCACGCGCGGAACTCAAGGAACGCCATGGCTTCGACGCCACGCCGGAGTGGATGGAGCATTTGCAGAAATCCTCCGTGCGCTTCAACAGCGGCGGCTCCGGCGAGTTCATCTCGGAGGACGGGCTCATTCTTTCAAATCACCACGTCGGCGCGGACACGCTGCAAAAGGTCAGCACGAAGGAGCACGACTATTTGAAAAACGGCTTCTGCGCGAAGTCGCTCGCCGAGGAAATCAAGGCGCCTGATCTCGAACTGAACGTGCTCATGAGCATCGAGGACGTGACGGCGCGTGTGAATGCCGCCGTGAAACCCGGTGCGTCCGACGAGGAATCATTCAAGGCACGCCGCTCCGTGACGGCGGCCATCGAGAAGGAATCGAAGGACAAGACCGGCGAGCGCAGCGATGTAGTCACGCTGTATCAGGGCGGGCGCTATCATCTTTACCGCTTCAAACGCTACACGGACGTGCGCGTGGTCTTCGCACCCGAGCAGCAGATCGCCTTCTACGGCGGCGACCCGGACAATTTCGAGTATCCGCGCTTCGACCTCGATGTGTGTTTCTTCCGCGCCTACGAGGACGGCAAGCCGGCAAAAATTCAGCATTACCTCAAGTGGAGCCAGGCTGGCACGAAGGATGGCGATCTCGTTTTCGTATCGGGTCATCCGGGACGCACGAGCCGGCTCTTCACGATGGCGGAACTGGAATACGTGCGGGACATCCAGATGCCACGCACGATGCAGCGACTCTTCCGCCTCGACGTGATCCTCAGCTCCTACAGCGGACGCAGTCAGGAAAATGCACGCCGAGCGAAGGAGGATCTCTTCGGCGTCCAGAACAGCCGCAAGGCGCGCAAGGGCGGGCTTGCCGGCCTGCTCGATCCGGAGCTGATGGGAAAGAAGGCCGCCGCGGAAAAGACGCTGCGCGAAAAAATCGCCGCTCGTGACGATCTGAAAGACACACTGGCCGCGTATGATCGCATTGCGACCGCGCAGAAGGTGATCGCCGTGAATGCCCGCGCCTACAACATGCTCGAAGGTGGCGGGGCATTTCACAGCGAGCTTTTCAGCATCGCCCGCACGCTGCTCCGTGCGAGTGAGGAGCGTCCCAAACCGAACGGCGATCGGCTGCGCGAATTCAACGAGGCGGCGCGCGAGTCGCTCGAGCTTGCGCTGTTTTCCGACAAGCCGATTTACCCGGACCTTGAGGAACTGCTGCTCACCGATTCGCTGACCTACCTTGCCGAGGAAATGGGCGCTTCCTCGCCGCTTGTGCAAAAAATCCTCGCCGGCAAATCGCCGAATGCCCGCGCTGCGGAACTCATCAAGGGCACAAAGGTCAACGATGTGGCCTTCCGCAAAAAACTCTTCGAAGGCGGCGCGGCGGCGGTGGACGCGGCGAATGATCCGATGATCGCGCTCGCGAAGTCGGTGGACGGCGAAGCGCGCGCTCTCCGCAAAATCATGGAAGCACAGGGCGAGGCCAAGCAGCAGTCGCATGCGAAAATCGGCAAGGCCCGCTTCGCGATCGAGGGCACGGGCAGCTACCCCGACGCGACATTCACGCTGCGCCTCGCCTACGGCACGGTGAAAGGTTTCGAGGAAGGCGGGCAGCAGATTCCTGCGCACACGACTTTCGCCGGGCTCTACGAGCGCTCCGCCGAGCACGAGAACCGCCCGCCGTTCGACCTGCCGAAGATTTGGACGGACAGCAAATCGAAGATCGATCTCGCGACACCGTTCAACTTTGTCTCCACCGCCGACATCATCGGCGGCAATTCCGGCAGCCCGGTCGTGGACCGCAAGGGCGAGTTCGTGGGCATCATCTTCGACGGCAACATCCAGTCGCTCGTGCTCGACTTCGCCTACACCGACGTGCAGGCGCGCGCCGTGTCCGTGGACGCGCGCGGCATCGTCGAGGCGCTGAAGAAAGTGTACGGTGCGGATGAGCTCGTGTCGGAACTGAACATTGGCAAGCGCGAGAACTAGACGCGGAAATCAACTCACCATCCCCCCAACCATGAGCACGAATCTCGACAAACCGGACGGCGACTTCGAACCGTACATTCCAGCGTCCTCAAATCTCCCCGAGTTGCGCGCGCTGCCGCTCATCATCGGCACCGTGCTCGGTATGATCTTCGGCGCGTCGTCGCTATACCTCGTGCTCAAGGTGGGGCTCACGGTCAGCGCGTCCATCCCGGTCGCGGTCATCTCCATCGCGCTGTTCCGCGTGCTGTCGAAGTTTGGAATGCGCGATGCGACCATCCTCGAAAACAACATCGTGCAGACCGCCGGATCGGCGGGTGAGTCCATCGCGTTCGGCGTGGGCGTGACGATGCCGGCTATTCTCATTCTCGGCTTCGATCTCGAAGTGACGCGCGTCATTCTCGTCTCGGTGCTCGGCGGGTTGCTCGGCATCCTGATGATGATTCCGCTGCGACGCGCGCTCATCGTGCAGCAGCACGGCTCGCTGAAATATCCCGAAGGCACCGCGTGCGCGGAAGTGTTGAAGGCCGGTGCCTCGCACGAATCGCAAGTCGCAGCCGCGCGCGGGGCGAAGGTGGACACACTCGCGCAGACGGCGACCGTCGGCGCCAAGACCATCTTCACCGGCTTCGGTCTGGGTGTGATTTACAACATCGCCATGAAGGCGTTTTACCTCTGGAAAGACACGCCGGAGAAAGTCTTCAAGGCACCGCTCAAGGGCGGCTCTGTCGCCTGTGAGATCACGCCGGAGTTGCTCGGTGTCGGCTACGTCATCGGCCCGCGCATTGCGGCGGTGATGGCGGCGGGCGGCGTGCTTTCCTACCTGCTGCTGATTCCGCTCATCCAATTTTTCGGCGAAGGACTCGCCGGCCCGCTCGCGCCCGGCACCGCGCTGATCCGGGACATGAGCCCGAACCAGATTCGCGGTGCCTACATCCTCTACATCGGCGCGGGTGCAGTCGCGGCGGGCGGCATCATCAGCCTGCTGCGCTCGCTGCCGCTCATCTGGCACGGCATCAGCGGCGGGCTGCGAGACTTCGGCGGGAAAAAGGCGGGCGGCCATTCTGTGCCTCGCACGGATCGCGATCTCTCGATGAAGTTCGTCTTCATCGGCATCGCGGCACTCGTCACCGCCATCTTGTTCGCACCGAGCCTGCACATGAACGTCGCGGGCGCGGTCATGATTGTTTTCTGCGGCTTTCTGTTCGTCACCGTGTCGTCGCGGCTCACGGGTGAAATCGGCTCCAGCTCGAATCCGATCTCCGGCATGACCATTGCCACGCTGCTGCTCACGTGCCTCGCATTCCTCGCGCTCGGCTGGACGGATCGCGTTTTCTACATCACAGCGCTGTCCGTCGGCGGCATCGTCTGCATCGCGTCGTCGAATGGCGGCACCACGTCGCAGGATTTGAAAACCGGCCACCTCATCGGCTCCACGCCGCGCTCGCAACAGATCGCCATCCTCATCGGCGCGCTGGCCTCGGCGCTCGTGCTCGGGCCGATTTTGCTGAAGCTCAACGATGTCGGGAAAGTGTATGTGCCGGTGACCACCGAAATCCGCACCGACATTTCCAAGCTGAGCGCGAAGACCACGCTCGCCGGTCCTCAGGGAAAGCAGGACGGCAAAAGCTATTTTGTCTGGCATCAGGAGGACGAAGCCAGCGGCGCGTCCCGCCAATACCTCGTGGATGAAACCGGCAAGGCCGTCTATCTCGTCGATCCCGGCATCAACGGCACCGTCACCAAGCGCCCCGACGGCAGCGAGGTGAAGAAGTTCGACGCGCCCAAGGCCACGCTCGTCTCCTACATCATCAAGGGCATCCTCAGCCACAAGCTGCCGTGGGCGCTCGTGCTCTTCGGCGTGATGATCGCCATCGTCCTCGAACTGTCCGGCATCCCGTCGCTCGCATTTGCGGTCGGCGTCTATCTGCCGCTCGCGACCTCCATGCCCGTGTTCATCGGCGGCGCTGTGCGGTGGTTCGTGGACTCGAAGCGCCGCAAGCACGCCGACTGCGCCGACATGACCGAGGAGGAACACATCGCCGAGGGCGACAAGAGCCCCGGCGTGCTCATGGCCTCCGGCTACATCGCCGGCGGAGCCATCGCCGGCATTGCGATCGCCTTCATGGCTGGAGTCTTCAGCGAACTTTACGACAAGCTGGAAAAGTGGGCGTCCGCGAGCAACCCGTTCTACGCCCGGCTCACACCCGCGCAAATTTCCCCCGACCTGCTGGCGCTGATTCCATTCGCCGCCATGGTGCTCATCCTCTACCTCGCCGGACGCGGAAAAATTCTTGCCGGGCGGAAACATTAGAGCCCGTACGGCACTTCGCGGTGAGCTGGGAGGCATGTGTCCGGGCGAGTGTCCCGGAGGGACCATGGAAATTTGCCGGTGGCGCAAGCCACCGGATCACCGGGAAAAACGGCCATGCACCCCGGAGGGGTGCTGGAATGCAGTGGAGCGGGCGCTTCGCGCACGCTTCCTTCGAGTGCAACGGAACGCGCCCGGAGGTCGCGGTTGTCGGTGGATGTTTCCGACCGGGGGTGATGCAGATGAATTTCGCCGGACGGACCCATCTTCGCGACTCACCCCGCCTGCCACCGCACGGGTGGCCCGGAAGCGCGGGATACCAGGATGACATCCAATTTCCGCAGAGCCTCCGGCTCTCATCGGCTCCGCACTTCTTCATCCGTCCGCAGACGATTTGCGGAATCCATACCGACATTCGCGCTCCGCCGTGCGAATACTCAGTCACAGCCATGATCCTCGACGCCACGTGCCACATTTCCTTCACCGCGACAGCTCCCGTGCCCGCGATCATGATGCTGCGTCCGCGCAGCGGCTATGCGCAGTGGATCACACGCGAAGAATACGCCTTCCAGCCGCACGCGCCCGTGGTGGAATTTGCCGACAGCTTCGGGAACCTCTGCCAGCGCGTGCTGATTCCCGCAGGGCAGTTCGACGTGCACTGCAGTTGCCGCGCACACACGGCGGACACGATTGACGTGGACCCGTACGCGGCATTCGTTTCCGTGCATCAGCTTCCCGAAAGCGCCCTCCAGTTCCTCTTGCCGAGCCGTTACTGCCAGGCCGATTTGCTGCACGATCTCGCCAGTTCGATTGTCGGTCAGCGGCCCGCGGGTTACCCGCAGGTCGCGGCCATCGAGCAATGGCTGCGCGATGAGATGAGCTATGTCCAGGGGGCCAGCAACGCGCACACCACCGCGATGGACACGGCCCAATCGAAAGCCGGCGTCTGCCGCGACTATGCCCACTTGGGAATCGCGCTCACGCGCAGCCTCAGCATCCCCGCGCGCATGGTCGTCGGGTACTTATACAAGCTTGAGCCGATGGATCTCCACGCATGGTTTGAAGCCTATGTCGGCGGCCGCTGGTTCACCTTTGATGGGTATCAGAAGCAATGCTGCGGGAATCGCATCATGATGGGCTACGGGCGCGATGCCGCGGACGTGGCGCTCACATCCAGCTATGGCGCGCTGCAACTCAACTCGATGAAAGTGACCGTGGAAAAAGCCCCGTAACGCGGGCATTGTTTTCGCATGAGCTGGTTGCGGATCATTCACGAGACCACCTATCGCTATAGGACGCCTGTTCGGTTCGGGCCGCACCGGCTCGTCCTCCGTCCGCGCGAAGGGCATGACGTGCAGGTCAAGGAAATGCGGTTGGAGATTGCGCCGGAATTCGATCTGGAGTGGAGCCGGGATGTCTTCGGCAATTCCGTGGCTACCGTCTGTTTTCTGAGCGCTGCGGACCATCTGCGCATCCGCAGCGAAGTGCTCATCCAGCAGACTGCGCCTTTCCCACTGCGATCGGCGCGGCCCGCGACCGTCGTGCCTTTTCCAGTCACGTTTTCCGGATTGGAGTCCGCGGTCGCCGCAGCCTATCAGGCCACGACCTTTCCCGACGATGTCGCGCGGGTGAAGCAATGGGTGGGCTCGGCGATCCATCTCAGCGCGGTGAGCGGTGCCGAGGAAGCCGTGGCCGCAGTGGCCCGCGCCATCCGCGATACGATCCAATACCGGCGGCGCGATGCGAAGGGCGTGCAGACGCCGACCGAAACGCTTGCCGCAGGCTCCGGCTCCTGCCGCGACATGGCGACGCTCATGCTGGAAGCCCTGCGCGCCATCGGGCTGCCCGCGCGCTTCGCCAGCGGGTATCTCGACTGCGCGGCATCGGAGGCGGGTCGGGCCTCGACCCACGCTTGGGCCGAAGCGTATCTGCCGGAAATCGGCTGGATGGGTTACGATCCCACGCTCGGCGAAGCCACGTCCGGCAATCACGTCGTGACCGGCGTCAGCAACCATCCGCGCGGGGTCATGCCGATTAGTGGCACCTATTTCGATCCCCAGGGTTCCTATGTCGGATTGACGGTCGCCGTGCAAACCGAACGCCTTGCCCAGACACCGCACCTCAAGCCGCCGGAACTGAGCGGGAGGGAAGCCGCTGCGCAATGTCACGGATGATTCACGCTTGATGGCGCTGCACATTGCCGCGATTCGCTGTCCCGATTTTGCCGCGCCTGTGCGGTTCTAACTGAACCCCTCCCCATGGATAGACCACGCACCCCATGAAACCGCACCGCTCCCCTCTCCTTTTCGCCGCCGCACTTTTCCTCACCGCGCTCTGCGCCTCCGGCGAACTCGTCACCGCGACCGCGCCGGTGCTGAATGTCCCGGCGGGCGAGGCGTTCGCGCCGGACTTCACGAAGCCGCTGGGCGCGGAGTGGAAAATCGTGAAGGGCACGTGGACGGCGGAGGGCGGCGAGCTGCGGGGCGACGAGGTGCCGGCGGACAAACACTCGGCGGTGCTGTGGCATCCGGGCAAGGTCGAGTCGCTCATCATCCAGTGCGAATTCATGCTCGGCACGGCGAACACTTTTTACGTCGGCTTCGACGGCAAGGGCCACGTGGGCCGGCTCGTGATCCGCGCAGGCTTGATCGGACTTTACGACGACAGCCCGGACCAGAATCTGAAGGCAGGCGAAAAATCCAAGAGCCACCCGCTCGCGACCTTTGCCACGAAGCTGAAGCCCGACGAGTGGGTTCCGCTCACCCTCGAAATCCGCGGAGACGAAATGGCCGCGCTCGTCGCGGGCGTGCAACTCAAGGGGCAGCACGCATTCCTTGCGACGCCGAAGGAGCGTTTCTGGTTTGCCATCGGCGGCACGGGGCTGCGCATCCGCAATCTGAAGGTCTGGAACGCGAAGGCGAACCCCGCCTGGCCGAACCTGAAGGGGCAGTTCGGCAAATGAACACCGCCACTTTTCGCACCACGAAAATCCCCGCCTGCGCCTACGGTGAAGAATGGCCCTTTCTCGTTCATCGGGCATCGAGTCCGGCAAATGAACGGTGAAAATCGTATGAGTCATCGGGGACACAGCGAACCACGACTTGGAACCCAAGGCCGCGAACGGGTCGTCGTGATACAGAATGCACTCATGACGTTGCAATTCACACGCACCCCGGCTCGCACCTCGTTCAACGCATGCCTCATTCGCACGGCGATGATCGTCTCCGCGCTCGCACCGCTTGCTGTCCTTCACACGGCTTTCGCGGCCGAACCGCTGCGATACAACCGCGACATCCGGCCCATCCTCTCGGACAATTGCTTCGCGTGCCACGGGCCGGACAAGGCGAACCAGAAAGCGGGGCTGCGGCTCGATGTGCGCGAGGTGGCCATCGCGCCGGCGAAGTCGGGCGACATCGCGATCGTTCCGGGAAAGGTGAGCGAGAGCGCGCTCGTCGCGCGCATTTTGACGGACGACGCGGATGGGACCAGCACGCGGCGCTGCCGAAGGGCATCAAGAGCCAGTGCTACGACACCGACCAGTCCACCGCGGCGCTCATCACGGATCTGAAAGAGCGCGGACTTTTCGAGGACACGCTCATCGTGTGGGGCGGCGAATTTGGCCACACCGTGTATTCGCAGGGCGTGCTGACGCAGGACAATTACGGACGCGATCACCACCCGCGCTGCTACAGCCTGTGGGTCGCGGGTGCGGGGATCAAAGGCGGCCACGTCATCGGCCAGACGGACGACTTCAGCTACGACATCGTGAAGGATCCCATCCACATCCACGACCTGAACGCCACGCTGCTGCACCAGCTCGGCATCGAGCACACCGCATTCACGCACCGCCATCAGGGCCGCGACTACCGGCTCACGGACATCCACGGGAATGTCGTGAAGGACATGCTCGCGTGAGAAAGCGTCCGCGTGAGGCCGCGCTGCCGGGGCTACTTTGATTTCAGCCCCACCGTGTTCACCGAGATGACGCGGTACTGATGCGTCTTGCCGGGCTCGGCCGTGGTGTCGGTGAAATGCATCTCGACCAGCGGCTGCGTGGGCGTGTCGCTGTATTGCAGGTTCTGAAAAATGGGACGCCCGAATGGATTCTTGGCCTGCTCGGGGACGGTCGCGACTGAAGTGCCATCGCGCTCGATGATGAAATGCGCGAGGCCGCTCTCGAGATCAGCCTCGGCGTTCCATGATATGTCGTTGCCTTTCACGACGACGTTCGTCGGCGCGGGCGGCGGCGTGGTGTCGGGGATCGCGGTGTCTTTCACGTAGCTCATCCACGCTTTCGCGATCGCTTCGTTCGGCAGCCAGACGGACTTTTCCTTGTCCCCGGAAAATTTTGCGGCAGGCACGGCTTCGTTCCCGAGCAGCGGTGCGAGCCATGCGGCCGCAGGCATCGGCTTCAGCGGATCGCCGACCTTCGCCGGGAGGCGCGCGGTGAGGCACGCATCGAGCCACGGGATCGCGAGGTAGCGCTGGTTGCCGCATTCGTGCGCGGTGAGCGGATCCACGGCCACGCCGATGAGTCCGCCCTTCGCACGCACGGCGGTGAAGAACGCCTCGTTCGCGGGCCACACGCCGGCAAAGCGTCCGTCCTTCACGGTCACGCCTTCCTTCGTGCCGGGGTTGCACATGATCGGCACGCCGAGCGCGGCCTCGGGGATGGCGTAGGTCTTGATCGTGGGGCGCCCGGAGTTTGCTTCGAGCAATGGCACGCCGGAGCGCAGCCACGCCGCGGCGACGCGATCCGGATGCAGCAGCGCCATGCCGCCCGCCCAGTGTCCGCCGCCGCTGTGTCCCCACAAGGCCCACGGCACGGTGGCGAGTTCGGCGTGGCCGGACTTCGCGCCGAGGTCGGCGAGCGATTTTTGAAACGCGGCGTCCGAGCCATTGCGCGGGTCGCACCACATCTGGCAGTCGGCCTTTTCCGGCTGCTCGTACGACGGCCCCAGCAGCGCGCAGCCGTGCTTTTTCGCCAGCGCCTGCCAGTGCAGATCGAACGCGCCCGTGAGTCCCGATTTGCACGAGCCTTCGCCGCAGCCGTGCTGATGCACGATCACGCCGCGCAGCGTCTTCACGCCCGGCGGAATCCACACGGTATAGTTTGCCGCGAAGATCAGTTCGCCCGGTTTCATCGCAGCCTCGTAGCGCACACGGTGGTAGGGCGGATTCGCAGGCGGGAAGACATCATACGGCGGCGGCTGCGCGGACAACGAGCCTGCCATGGCGAGAAGGATGAAGAGGAAGGAACGCATGGAAACAGAGCAAGAGTCACGGCGGCGGGGAAGTTGCAAGCAAGACGGGAATGCTTGTTCCACCGCGGATAAAACGTCTCAATCGTCAGCACCCGCGCAGCCATGAAACTCCTCCTCATTTTCCTCCTTTCGTCCTTCTCCATTTTGCATCCCGCATTTTCCGCGCAGCCGAACATCGTCCTGCTGATGGGCGACGATCACGGCTGGGAGGAGACCGGCTACAACAAGCACCCGCACGTGAAGACACCGGTGCTCGATGAAATGGCGGCCACGGGTTTTCGCTTCGAGAATTTCTACGCCGCGCATCCGAACTGTTCGCCCACTCGGGCGAGCTTCATGACCGGACGGCATCCGAATCGCATGGGCACCTTTGCGCCCGGCTTCTCGTTTCGCCCGGAGGAAATCACCATCGCGCAGATTCTCGGCAAGGCGGGCTATCGCTGCGCGCATTTTGGAAAATGGCATCTCGGTCCCGTGAAGGCTGCGTCGCCGACGAGCCCGGGCGCGATGGGATTCCACGAGTGGCTCTCGCACGACAATTTCTTCGAGATGAATCCGTCGCTCTCGCGCAATGGCGCTGCGCCCGAGGTCATCAAGGGCGAAGGCTCCGAGGTCGTCGTGCGGGAGGCGATCCGTTTCATCGATCGCGCAAAGCAAGACGGCAAACCGTTCTTCACCGTCGTGTGGTTTGGCTCGCCGCACGAGCCGTACAGCGGACTGCCCGCCGACCTCGCGCTCTACGACGACCTGCCGGCGAAGTACCAGGACAAGAAAGTCCACCTCACCTCGAATGAAACCGGCGGTTCCGTCACGCGTCCGCAGGGTGAAGTGCTGCGCGAACGCTACGCCGAGATCACGGCGATGGATCGCGCCATCGGCATGCTCCGAAAACATCTCGCCGCACAGGGTCTGCGCGACGACACGCTGCTCTTTTACTGCGGCGACAACGGCACCTCCGCCGACGGCTCGCTCGATTCGCCGCACCCGCATCGCGGCGTGAAAGGCCAGGTGTACGAAGGCGGCACGATGGTCCCCGGTCTCATCGAATGGCCCGCGCGGATTTCGCAGCCGCGCAGCACGACCGTCCGCGCGACGACCACCGACCTGCTGCCCACGCTCTGCGCCATCGCCGGACAGCCACTGCCCGCGCGCCCGATTGACGGCATCGATCTCACGCCCGTGCTCGATGGAAAAATCTCCGCGCGCCCGAAGCCGCTCTACTTTTGGGAATTCACCGGCGGCAAAGCCAAGGCGGAACCCTACATCGCTCCCGAGTTGCAACGCGGCACCACGCCACTTGTGAAACTCGCCGGCGGCAAGGCCACGCGCAACTTCACGAATTTCCACCACACCACGATCACCGACGCCGACTACCTCGGCCCGCGCGCGATCATTGATGGCGACTTCAAGCTCGTCATCCACGATCCAAAAAGTGGCGAAGCGAAAACGGAACTCTTCGATCTGAAGGCCGATCCCGCGGAGAAAAACAATCTCATCAGCCAGCACGCAGACATTGCCGGAAAACTGCAAGCGCAGCTCCGCGAATGGCAGCAGTCCGTGCTGCACAGCCTCACCGGCGCAGACTACCGGAAATAGAAATAGCCCGGGACATTTTCCGAGCGGCCCAGCGCGCTCGCAGAACGGATCCAAACGGGCCGACACCGGCAATGCCAAACCCCATTCCCCCATCCAAATGGTCTGACGATCCATTCCTCGATTCGCTCCGTCTGCTCGGCGACGAGATGGCGGACGGCTGCCTCGAGCGTCTCACAGCCGCGGGAAACGACTCCGATTTCCACGGCGTGTTCCGCCACTTGAATTCCAACGACGGGCTGCTCCCGGAAAATCTGCCGGACGCGCTCAGGGATTTTTTCGAGCGCACGAAACTGCCGCCGAACATTGACGGGCAGCCCATTGACCATGCGCGGGTCGCGCGCGGCTCGGCGGTATTTCTCCGGCACTCGCTGCCATCGGCGCTCATCCTCCTCACGAAGAGCCTGCCAGCCGGATACGCCGCGCCAAATCTCGCGCTGGTCCTCTCGCTCTCGGACAATCTCAACCGCAGGCCGTACCGGCGCCTCATGGGCGTGGTGCAACTGCTCGTGAACCTTTCCGGCAAGGCCGATTTCACACACGGCGGCAGCGGGCTCGTCACCGCACAGAAGCTGCGCCTCCTCCACGCCGGCGTGCGGCTCCTCGTCCCGAAACATCTGCCGGGATACCGCGAAAAATATCAGGTGCCGTCGAATCTCGAGGACATGCTCGGCACGATCATGGGCTTCTCGCTGCTCGTCATTCACGGCCTCGCGGAACTCGGCCACGCGCTCCCGCCGGAGGAAGCGGAGGACTTCTACTACCTCTGGCGCGTGTTCGCGATCCTCATGGGCATTCATCCGCCAGGCGCACCGGATCGCGGTGACTTCGTGCCGGCGGATGTCGCCGAGGCGCATGAATTTTACCGGGCCTACGCGCGCCGGCACTACCGTCCCGCGGCGGAAAATCCCGAGGGCGCGAAGCTCGCGCACTCGCTCCTCGACATGATGAACATGATGCTGCCGCAGACCCCGCTGCGCAGGCTGGGGCTGAAAATCGTCCCGCGGATCTACATGGAAATGTTCCTCGGTCGCGAAGGCATGGCGCGCATCGGCATCCGCCCCGTGCGGTTTCTGTTTTTGAGCAAATGGCTGCTAAAATTCACCGTCCGCGTGTGGGCATGGTGCTGGGATGAAGCGGACGTGCTGTCCGGCAACGCCTCGATCCACGAGAATCTGAGCCGGATTTTTTTCAAGACGCTCATCCAGCGCGGCGTGGGACACGAGGTGACTTTTTCAATCCCGGACAGCATGAAGGAACTGCGGAAAATGGAGTGAGCCGCGCGCAGACCCGAGGCCTATGGTCCGCTCCGGCTTGCACGCACATCGCGGGACACTACGATTGCTCCCATGAAATCGGCCCTCTGCATCGCCTTCGCGACCGCCCTGCTCCTCCCCGCGCAGGCGTGCATCAATATTTCCGACGTGAATCTCGACGGGAAGAAAATGGAATTCGGCGAGGATCTGGCGTGGGCGTCGAAATCCTCGCTGCTGCCGCAGCGCGCGAACACCGTGTCCTTTCAAGCGCGGGAGAAGGAGCTGGCCGCGAAAATGGCGGGCAAGCTCACGATGCGCGAACGGAGCGACTACGGCGGCGTGCTGGTTTTCCTCGGGCAATTTCAAAAGGCGCGCGAAGTCCTCGAGGCCGCGGAGCAGGCGGAGCCGGGCGATTACGCCGTGGCTTCGAACCTCGGCACCGCGTACGAACTGCTCGGTGAAAACGCGAAGGCGCTGGAGTGGATCCGCAAGGGCATCGAACGCAAACCCGACTCGCACGGCGGCACGGAGTGGGTGCATGTGAAAATCCTCGAAGCAAAGCTGGCGCTCGCGGCTGATCCGAAATGGCTGGAGACACACACGGTGCTGGGCCTCGACTATGGACGCAACGCACGCCCCGCGCGGATCGGCGGCGCACCTGTGGCAAAGGAAAAGTACACCGTGCTCCACGGGCTGAGCTACCAGCTCCGCGAGCGGCTGAAATTTGTGAAGGCGCCGGACGCGCTCGTGGGTGATCTACTTTTCAATCTCGCAAACGAGACCGCCGTGCTCGGCGCAGCGCAGCAGGCACTCGGGATCTACGAACTTGCTGCCGAGTACCAGGCCCCGGATGCCGCGCTGCTGAAACAGCGAAGCGACTACGTGCGCTCCATCGTGGCGAACTCGCAGACCAAGACGAAAAAGCCGCGCGGAAAAAAGTAGGCGGGGTTTTCCAACCTCGCGCGGGCGTGTGCAGCGAGGCTGAAGGGGAGCGCAGGCGACCCGCCTGCCGTTCCCCACGACCAGCCGGGAACACGACAGACCGGCACGTGCGTTTTGGAATTTGATCGCGGCAAGATGTCCGGTGTTAGCGGCGGGCCGCCGCAAATCACAGGCGGGCCGCCTGTGCTCCCCGGACCATCCCGCCACCTCCGCCCTTACTTCCGCGCGAGGTTGAAAACCTCGCCTACTTTGTTGCGTCCGCCGCTGCGCGTCTGGCATGAAAGAGCGCATCGCACAGCACGGCTCCGACTATCAACTGCTCGACAGCGGCGGGTTTCAGAAACTCGAACGCTTCGGCGACATCGTGCTCGCGCGGCCTTGCGCGCAGGCGGTGTGGCGTCAGTCGAGGCAGGCCTTGTGGCGCACGGCGACGGCGACTTTTTCCCGTGAGAACGGGAACAAATGGCAGGGGCGCGAGAAGCTGCCGGCGACGTGGGTCATCGAGGTGGATGGGATCGCCTTCCAGCTCAGCTCGACGGACTTCGGGCACCTCGGGATTTTCCCCGAACAGCGCGAGCAGTGGCAGCACATCGCGGGCGACTGCGCGGCATTCCGCACGCGGCACGGACGCGCGGCGAAGGTGCTGAATCTCTTCGCCTACTCCGGCGGCAGCACGCTCGCCGCGGCGCGCGCGGGCGCGGAGGTGTGCCATGTGGATGCGTCGAAGGGCATGGTCGAGTGGGCGCGCAAAAATGCGGAACTGAACGGGCTGAAGGAAAAGCCGATCCGCTGGATCGTGGACGACGTGACGAAATTCCTCGAACGCGAGTTGCGCCGCGGGCAGCGCTACGACCTGCTGATACTCGACCCGCCGAGCTACGGGCGCGGCGCGAAGGGCGAGATTTTCAAAATCGAAAACGATCTGCCGAAGCTGCTCTCGCTGCTCGCAAACCTGCTCTCGGAGGAACCGCTCGGTGTGCTCATTTCCTGCCACACGCCGGAACTCACCCCGATCTCGCTGCACCATCTGCTGCTCCAAGCATTAGGAGAAAAGGGCGCGCTCCACCACGGCGAGATGCTGCTGCACGGCGGTGCCGACACGCTGCCCGTGCCGAGCGGGAGCTTCTGCCGCTGGAGTGCGAAGCCAGCGCGCTAATGCGCGACTCCGTCAGGGCTTCTTCGGAGGCTTGCCCTTGTCGTCGGACTTTTTCGCGCCGGGTTTCAGCTCGGCTTCGGTCCACGCCGTCGTGCGCGCCGTGTTCTGCGCGCGGATTTTTGCGACGGCGTCCACGCTGACGGGCGAGGCGTTGTGCTCCCATTCGCGACGGATGTAGGTGGTGACGCCGGCGATCTGCTCGTCGCTGAGTGCGGGGCCGAGCGGCGGCATTTCGAGGTTCCAAGTCTTGCCCTCCACTTTGATCGGGCCGTTGAGTCCGTGGATGACGATGCGCGGGATGAAGTCGGGATTGCCGAGCACCCAGTCGCTGTCCACGAGCGCGGGCGCGAGGCCGTCCATGCCCGTGCCGGTCGGCTGATGGCACGCCGTGCAGAGCGTGCTGTAAACGGTGCGGCCCACCTCGAAGAGCTTCTGCTGATCGGCCGTGAGCGGGACGATGACCGGCGGCGGCGGGACGCCGGGCTTGTTCGGCCACGCGACGCGCGCATCCACGGCGGCGACGAGCGGCTTCGCCTTTGCGTTCGCGATCTTCGCGAGCGTGGCGATCTCGGTGGACTCGGAGTCGAGGTAAAGGAGCTTCACCTTCGGCGAGCCCTTCGGCGCATTTCTTCCGGCGGCACCTTCGAGCATCGCGATCTGCGCGGGGCTGTTCGCGGGCTGCGCGGCGACGAGCGTGAGGAATTTTTTCACGCGGGCGGAACGGCGCTCGTTCATCACGGCTTGCGCGAGCGCCCCGAGCATGTCGGCGGGCGCGGGCTTGTCGGACTTCGTGATGAGCGCCTCCAGCACTTCGAGTTCGCGTCCGCGCAGGCCGGAGACGATCGCCTCGCGCACGAGCGGGTTTGCACCGGAGCGGCGTGCGAGCGTGAGCGTGGCGTCCTGCCCCTCGGGGAATCCGCTGAGCGAAAATGCGAGCGCGATCTGCACGTCCACGGACGGGTCGGCGGTGAGCTTCGCGAGATCGGCGGCGAGCGTGCGATCCGCGATGCGCACGGCGGTGGCGCGCACCTTTGCGTCCTTATCCTTCAGGCACGCGGTGATCACGTCGGGCGTGAGCGCGGCCATGCCTTCGAGGGTCCAGAGCGCGTGGATTTTTGCGAGTGGTGTCGCACCGTTCGTTGCGATCTTGGCGATCGCAGGCGCGACGGCCGCGTCTTTTCGCTCGACGAGCACGCGCTGCGCGGTGTCGCGCACGACGCCGTTCGCATGGCCGAGGAAGTCCACGATTTTCGCGCTCTCAGCGGGCAGCTTCACGGTCTGCGGCTTCGCGCCGTCGGGCACGATGCGCCAGATGCGGCCCTGGTTGAACGGCTGCTCAAGTTTGCGATCGAGGATGTTCGCGATGAGGTAGTGCGTGAGGAAGCTCTTGTGCTGGATGATCCCGCGATACAGGTCCGTGATGTAGAGCGCGCCGTCCGGCCCGGTGTAGGCGTTCACGGGGCGGAAGCGCTCGTCAGTCGAGGTCAGAAATTCCGTGTTCGCGCCGTACGCATTTTTCGCGGTGAGCACCGCGTCCTTCTCCTCGACGATCACGCGCTTCACGAGATTGCCCGCGGGCTCGGGGATGAATGCGTTGCCGATGAATTCCTTCGGGAAAAGTCCGCCGCGATAGATGCCTGCGCCGCACGTTGCGGTGCAGGTCGCGAGCGTGCCGTCGGCGCGGAGCTGCTTCGCGTCGTAGCCGCGGTTCACGCCGGGCGTCTGGTGCGAAGGCCAGCAGGTCTGGTCGTTCAAAATTTTCACGCCCGCGCCCGCGCTCGCGGCGAAGTTCGGGTTGCGTCTGTAAAGCGACTCGGGGACGAAATTCGCGCGGAGGAAGTCGGAGTTAAAATTGTAGTACGGGCGCCCGTAGTCGTCCTGCGTCATGCCCCACTGGCCGCGCGACGGGCCGCCGGGTTCCACGATCCACTTTCCGTCCTTCAGCTTGTAGCGCGTCCCGGAGTTCGCGTTGTAGATCCAGTTGTCGAGGAAGCGCGTGGGCGAATTCGCCATGTGCTCGGGCTGCCCTCCGCGCGAGCCGTAGGCACCGTCCACCTGCTCCTTCACGTCGGCCACGCCGGTGCCCTTCGTGTCTTTCATGAACCACATCACCGGCGGCTCCGCGACGAGCACGCCGCCATTCACGCACAGGATCGTGCGCGGCAGGACGAGGCCGTCGGCAAAGACCGTGCGCTTGTCCATTTTCCCGTCGCCGTCCGTGTCCTCCAGCATGACGATCCGCCCGAGCGGCTTGTCCTCGCCCTTGCCATCCACGTCCTGCATGTAGCCGCGCATTTCGCAGACGAAAAGGCGGCCCTTTTCATCCCAGCTCTGCGCGATCGGCGACTCGATCATCGGCTCCGCGGCGACGAGTTCGACGTGGAAGCCCTTCGCGACCTTGAACGTCTTCAGCTCCTCCTCCGCGGAGAGCGGCTTCGGCGGCGGCAGCTTGAATTTGATCTCGAATGTCTCCGGCCCCGCGCTCTTCGGATTCAGCGCCCATGCGAGTGTGCCCGCGGCGAGCGCGGATGCGGTGAGGATGAAAGTGCGCGTGCGGGGAGAGGTCATGCGGGGACGAATCATGGCGGAAAGGTGGCAGTTTTTTGCCGACAGAAAGACGATTGGCGAGCGGGAAGATTGGCAGCTTCGGAACGCGCGGAACGCCCTGCCCGGATGCACGGAATATCCGGTGCGTTCAGCGGTGGATTTTCCAGCGCGTCACGGGATCGAGATTGATGTCCTGGGAATTCGCATGGAAGCCGCAGGCCTGAAGCAGATACGCGACACCCTCGCGCGTGCCCATGCTCTCCCGCAGGCTCTTCGCAAAAATCTCAATGTATTCCTTGTAACTCTCCAGCGCGAGCAGGCCGTCGCTCACGTACTTCGCAAGTTCCTCGTCGTGATTTTCGATGAGATCGAAAAGTGCGCGCCGCAGCTTGATGCGCATGACCGGATCCACCACGAGCTTGAAGGGATTCGCGGACGGATCCATGAGTACGGCATCACGGGTGACTTCGACGGGGAGGAATTCGGATTCGCGGATCGGATCGGACATGGGGCGTCGTCGGTAACAGCAAGCGCCGCGCGGTCAATTCAGAGTTCCGTTTTCCGACGGAACGCCGCGCTACTGCAGCTCTGCGCCGTCTCCGCGCATCACGCGGAAAATCCGCAGCGCACGCGGATGCAGTTCGCCGTCGCGGATGATCGCGTTGTCGAATGCGGGCCAGAAATTCCGCACATTGCCCTCGAGAACGCGGCGCGCCTGATCGTGATGGCCGGCGTGGCCTTCGTAGGGCACCGCGCTGTCGAGCACGACGTAGCGGATGCGCCCGGACGTGAGATACGCAAGGAGTTCCTCATCCGCGACAAACCGCTCCGGCGCCTTCACGCGCGCCTCCGGGCCCCCGGATTCCGCGAGCGTCTCGCTGCCGCGCTCGACGGTAATCTGTCGCTCACGATCCCGCATCGCGATTTCCGAGGCAAACATCCCTTCGCCGCGCGTATCCGACACCACGAGCACGCGCGCCGGGCCGTGCGATTCCTCGATAAGAGTGAGCGCGGCGGGGCCGAAGCCGCGCCAGTTCTTCTGCCACGCGTGGAGGAGATCGATCGGCAGCGCGAGCAGCAGCAGGAGAAAAAGCCACAGCGTCCTGCGCCGCGAGACTTCGGCGGGAACGCCAGCCTTTGAGACGACGATCCCTGCGAGCGCCACTGCGCCGCGCACGGCGAGGATCGCCAGCGCGGGAGTCGCGACGATGAGCACGCGCAGGTCCGGAATCGCGAACCTCACCAGCCTCGCAACGAGCACGCCGGCGAGGAGCGCGACCATCGCCACACGGACCGCGCCCGCCTGCCCATCAGTGCGCGGGCGGAGCACCGCGCCCGCGATTGCGAATACCGTGGCGGCGATCCCGAGCACCGAAACGCATTCTCTCAAGATGCTCCCGGTGGCGCGCGAATTGCCCGGCACGACCTTCACGGACACCGCGATCACGAACGCGAGAACGCACGTCAACACGAGCAGCGCCGCCGCGCCGATCCACTTCGGCACCGCGCTGCGACGCAGGCTGCCTTCGTCCATCATGCGCGCCCAGAGCAGCGCGGCTCCGGTCAGGATGAGCGCGGCGGACTGCTCCGGCAGGATCGTCTCGAACGACTCGCGAACTGCGGGCGCGCACAGCCACAGCAGTGAAGCGACCGCCGCGGCCCAGTCGCCGTGCGCACGTTGCACCGTCCAAAAAATCAGCGTGACCGTCGCGGCAGCGAGCGCGACCATGAAGAGCAGCACGGCGATGCGCGACGTGCCGAAGACGGCCATCCATCCGCCGAGCGCGTGCGAAAATCCCCACTTGCGATCGTGCGCGGAGGCGGCGGTAATTTTTCCATCGTCGCCCGCGCGCTCCGGCGCATGCACGAGCGCATCGCGGGTGCGGACTCCGGTGAGATAATTCTGCGCCTCCTCCACATGTCCGCCGAATTCGCTCTGAAACGCGCCGTCCGCCCACTGGAAAAATGCGGCGACATCGAACGCGACGACAAACACGATGAGCAGCCGCACCCATGCGCGGCTTTTCGGAGCGGGGGAGTGATCGGGAGACATTTGGGATTCGCGAAAGGGTCGCAGGTGATGCGGAACTTAGTGACGGAGCCCATTGAACGCCATCCGCATCCCAAGGCGGCGCGACAATCAGTTTGCCCGCGGTTCACCGGCGTGGTTTAGCGTTCACACCCCATGAACACGCACACCCCGTCGACCCGCCGGCACTTCATCCGCACACTCGCGGTCGCCGCGGCACCGTTGATTCTGCGACCCGCTTGCCTCGCCGCGGCAGCGCGCGGAGAACTGTCGTTCATCGTCGTGACGGACACGCATCTCGGCCGCAAGGATGATGCCGGTGCCGAGAAATTGTGGGTGAAGACCGCGGCGGAGATCGCCAAGGAGCCCGGCGCATTCGTGCTGCACCTCGGCGATGTCGTGGATGGCGGACGCGAGGAGCAGTATCCGAAATACCTCGAAGGCCGGAAGCTCATCGGCAAGCCGGTTCACGAGGTGCCCGGCAATCACGATCCCGTGGAGGCATTTCAAAAGCATCTCCGCGCCGAAGTGGACACTGCCATCGAGCACGAATGGCTGCGCGTGCTGCTCATGAACAACGCGCACCGCGACTCGCACGAGGGCTTCATCACGCCTGAGCAGATCGTGTGGCTCACGAAGCAGTGCGACCTCGCCGCACAGAAGGATCAGTTCATCCTCTTCGCCATGCACGTCCCGGTGCATCACAACACGCATCCCGATCGCGGCTGGTACGTGAAGCCCGCAAACGGCCAGACCGATTTTTACGCGCTGATGCAAAAGCACGCCGCGCGCACGCTCGCGCTTTTCCATGGCCACTTTCACAACGGGCTGCGCGGATGGGATGATCACGCGCCGGTGCATGAGGTGTGCTTCCCGTCCGCGCTCTACAATCAGGACCGTGCGCTCGAGGCGAAGAAAGCGCCGGGTTTCAATCCCGTGGAATTCCGCCCCGGCTTCACGTGCGTCACGATCCGCGACGGAGCCATCGAGCTGAAATTCCACGCATCGGCTGCGGGCGAGGTGCTGAAGAAGGAACTCGCGCGCAAACAGGGTTGAACGCCGCATCCGCATCTTGCGTGTGGGGATGGCGGAGACTGCGCGATTTGTTTTGTTCCTCCTGCGACTGATCCTTGCTCGCCATCGCGGGTGGCTTTTGCTTTTTGCACCGCATGTCCGGCCTCTGGCATCGCACGCTGCACCGTTTTGTCGTGCGGCTCTACTTCGATCGCGTGAGCGTTCTCGGCGCAGAGAATCTGCCGGCGGGCGGCCCGACGCTGCTTCTCGGACTGCATCGCAATGGCGCGGTGGACGGTTTCGTCTATCACACGCCCGCACCGCAGGCGGTGTTCATGATCTCGGTGCAACTGCTCCGCAGCCTGCTGGGCAGGATTTTTTTCAGCGGAATCGGCGTGGTGCGCGAAAAGGATCGCGGCAAGACGGCCGCTGCCTCCGCCGGGAACGCACACGGCATGGAGCAGTGCGTCGAGCTTCTCCGGCGCGGTGGCACGCTCTGCGTGCTTCCCGAGGGAACCAGCTCGCTCGGCCCGCGCCATCTGCCTTTCCAGAGCGGCGCGGCGCATGTCGCATTCGACTATCTCGCCGCACCGGGCCAGCCGCTGGCCATCGTGCCGATGGGCATCCACTACGAAGCGCCGGCGGAATTCCGCTCGCGCGTCGAGGTCGTCATCGGCAAGCCCGTCCCCACTGAAATGCCGGAGGGCTGGAGTCGCGTGGAAAAGCTGCGCGAGCTGAAGCGCAGGTTTGAAATCGCGCTCGAGGAAGTGGGCGTGAATGTCGTGTCGGACGAATATCAGGACACCATCCAGCGCCTCGCCTGCATCGCCACGCTCGGCACGAAGCGAAGCTACTTCCGCACGCTCAAGCAGCTCGAAAAAGGAATCCCCGCGCCGCTGGCGGAATCGTGGAACGCGCTGGCCGCGGAATTTCACCGGCGCGGATTGCTCTTCCATCAAGGCGTGCCGCTCTGTCCGGTTTTCCCGCTTGTGGTGATGTTCGCGGTGATCGCGGTGATCGGTCCGATCACCCTCGCAGGCTGGCTGCTGAATGCCCCGCCCCTGCTCGCTGGCGCGTGGGCGGGCCGCAAATTTGCCGACGGCCCGAATGTGATCACGCTCTGGCGGATGCTCGTCGGCGTGCCGGTGTTCGGCCTCTGGGCTGCGATCATTTCGCTCGCGTGCAGTCTGTTTGGACACCCGGCGTGGATCGCCGTGTATGCCGTGGTCACGCTCGCCGCGCTGAAGCTCACCCGCCTCACGCGCAAGGTCGTCGTCGAGATCAACAACGGGCTCCGTCATCGCGACCTCCGCGAGCGCGCGCTGAACTTCCACCGCCAACTGCTGGACACGCTGCCCGATGAAACGCTTTGAGTCCTGGCCCGTGCTCCCGCACGAGATCGCATTCGGCGCATTTCTCGCCGCGACGCTGGTGCGGCTGATTCCGACGCTTGGTTTTTTTTCCGCGGTGACGCTGCTGCATCTCGGCCTGCTCGTCGTGGCGGCGGGGCTCATCTTCTGGTGCCGGAAAAATCCCAGCGACCTGCGCTGGCGCGTGCGCTTCGGCTTCTATCCGCTCGCGATGAATGCAGCCTACTTCGCCCTCGGCACGGCCATCCCCGCATTTCATCCGGGCAAGGAGGACGCTTGGCTGCAGCATCTCGACAACACGCTCATCGGCGGCAACGCCAGCCTGTGGATGCAACGGCTCACGCATCCGCTGCTCACGGATTTTCTGAGCGCGTGCTACTTCCTTTTCTTTCCCGGCCTGCTCCTGGGCTGGCTGCACTACTTCCGGCGCGAACTGCCCGTGCTGCGCGCATTCATCATCGGGCAGTTCACGATCTACAGCCTCGGCTTCATCGGCTACACGCTCGTGCCAGCGGCCGGGCCGTATCTCGATCCTTCGCTCGCATCGCAGTTCACCGTGCCGCTCGACGGCGGATGGCTCACGCGGCTCAACCAGCACGTCGTCGCGAGTGGGAGCAACAAGGTGGACGTTTTCCCCAGCCTGCACTGCGCGATCTCGGCGTTCATCCTTTTTTTCCACCGCGTTCACGCCCCGCGCAGCTTTCGCTGGATACTGGTGCCGACGATCGGGCTGTGGGTCGCCACGATTTATCTTCGCTACCACTACTTCGTGGATGTGCTCGCGGGCTTTGCGCTCGCCGCATTCGCGCTCATGCTGGTTCGCCCTGAAAAATCATTCGCGTCAAAATGAATTACCTTCTCCGATTCGACGATCCCGCCGCCACGCAGACCGACATCAGCGGCGGCAAGGGCGCGAATCTCGCGCTGCTCACACAGCACGGCTTCGCGGTGCCGCCAGGCTTTGTCGTGACCTCCGCGGCGTATCGCGAATTCATCCGCACCCACCACGCTCTCGCCGCGCAACTGAACGCGCTGCCGGTGAACGATCCGTCGGCATTGCAGGGGCACAGCGAGCGGCTTCGCAAGGGTCTGAATGAACTCCCGCTGCCGGATACGCTCATCGCGGAGGTTCACGTGATGCTCGCGAATGAGGAGCAGCAGGCGTTCGCGGTGCGCTCGTCATCCACGATGGAGGATCTCGCAGGCGCGGCATTCGCCGGGCAGCACGACACTTTTCTGAACATCACCGGTGCCGCGCAAATTTTGGATCGCATCAAGGCGTGCTTCCTCTCGCTCTGGCATGATCGCGCCATCGCCTACCGGCAGCAGCAGGGGTTCAGTCACGCGCTCGCGGAGATGGCCGTGGTCGTGCAGAGCATGATCCCGTGCGAAGTCGCGGGCGTCGGCTTCAGCATCAATCCCGTCTCCGGCGACATCGGCGAACTTGTGATCAATGCGAACCACGGCCTCGGCGAATCGGTGGTCAGCGGCGACGGCGAGGTGGATCAGTTCGAACTCGACAGGAAAACGCGCGCCATCCGCCGCTCTCACATCGCGCGCAAGACGCGCAAGGTCGTCGCCGTCCCTGGTGGCACGCAGGAAGTCGAGACGCGCGGCGACGAGGCCGAGCTTTCGTGTCTCGATGCGACGCAGCTCGGCCAGCTCGCGGAGCTGCTCTTGCGAGTCGAGCGCGACTACCGCTTTCCGCAGGACATCGAGTGGGGCTTCGCCAGCGGCAAGCTGTGGCTTCTGCAATCGCGCCCCATCACCACCATTCCGCCGCGCTGGACGCGCGACGAATCCGCCGAGCGTTTCCCGAACGTCATCTCGCCGCTCACGTGGGACTTTGTGGAGAGCGGCTTTCACGAGTCGCTCGCCTATTCATTCCGGCTCATGGACTACCCGCCGTTGAGCGGAAAGTGGTTTGCGAGCTTCGACCACTACATCTACGGGAACCAGAACGCGGTGGCGCTTTACGGTTCGCGCGCGCCGTTTGTCTTCACAAATTTCGACGATTTGCTGCCGCAGATTCCGCGGATCCGCGAGGAGTTCCACTGGGTGCAGGAGCTGCCCGTGCTGTGGATGCGCGACCTCGACGGCTACCTCATCAAGCTCGGCGAATTCGCGCACACGTCGCTGGACGCGATGGACGAGGCGCAGCTCTGGCGCCACGTGCGCGAAGTCGTGGACCACGGCGCCCGCTACTTCCGGCCGAACATCGCCATCTCCATCATGCAGGGCGTCGCCTGCCGCGTCCTCCTGCGGCTGATCACGCTCGCGATCGGCGAGGAGGAAGCGCGCGGACTCTTCGACGCGCTGCTCGCGTGGTGCGAGACGAAGACCGGGCAGATCAACAAGGAGCTGTTCGAAATGGCGCGGCAGATCCGCGCGACGCCGGCGCTGGCAGCGGTGCTCGATGGTGGCGATTCGCGCAGCATCATCGCCAAGGACGCGCTTGTGCGCTTTCCAGAATTCCATGCGCGGTTTCAAAAGTTCCTGGCGGATCACGGTCATCGCGAGACGGATTTCGACGCCTACCAGCCGCCGTGGGCTGACGCGCCCTGGGTCGTGCTCGACAACCTGCGCCTCATCTTGCAAACGCCGATGGACGTGACGCCCGCGCACCGCGAGCGCGAGGTGAAGCTTGGCGCACACCGCGCGGAGCTGCGCCTTTTCAACAGCGTACCGGAGCCGATGAAATTCTTCGTCCATGAGGTCCTGCGCCTCGCGCGCGCCTACACGAGCCTCGACGATCTGGAGCATTACCAGACGACACGACTGAACCGCCCGCTGCGGCGCGGCCTGCGCGAACTCGGCGCGCGACTGGTGAAACGAAAAGTGATCGGCGAGCCGATGGATGTTTTCTTCGCGCACCTCGCGCAGATCGAGGAAGCAGTTTCAGCGAACACCCCGGCAGGATGGGACACGCTACGCGATCAAGTGCGCGACCAGAAGGCGGCGTATCGCGCCGATGCTGCGCGCAGACCGGACTGGATCCTCGGCGAGAAGCCAGCGGAGATTTCCACGGGCGAACACATGCAGGGTCTTCCCGGCAGCCCAGGCCAGGCCGCAGGCGAAGTTTTCGTCGTCAACAGCCCCGATGATTTTGCACGCTTTCCAAAGGGCGCGGTGCTCGTCGCGCGTACGACGAATCCCACGTGGACGCCGCTGTTTTACAGCGCGTGCGCCGTGATCACCGAGAGCGGCGGCCCGCTCTCGCACGGCGCGGTGACTGCGCGCGAGATGCGCATTCCCGCGGTGATGAGTGTGCGCGGGTGCCTCAGCCGATTGAGCAACGGACAGCGCGTGACGGTGGACGGCACGCGCGGGCAGATCGTCATCGTGTGATCGCGGACGCCACGCGTGCATTTCGCGTGTTTGCTGACAGCCTTCACTCATGCCCTCCGTCGCAGATGAAGCCGACTTTGATCAGGAACTGGAGCAGGATCACGACACGCTCGGCCTCGTCGTCCCCGGCATCACCCGGCTCGATATGGAATGGCAGGAAGCGCGAGTTGCCTTTAGCAATCTTCAGCGCGGCTATTTCACGCCCGAGGAGGACGACTGGACGAGGCGGATGGTGCTCACGTATCGCAACTACCGCCAGTCGCTCTGGGAGATCATCTATCGCTATGAGCGCTACTCGGAGGTGGCCGATCCCGGGCGGCAGTTGCGCGCGTTTCTCCTCTGCATCGGCTCGGGGCTCACGCTGATGTCGAAGTCGCTCAAGCTCATCCAGGCCTACGAGCGCGTGCCGCTGGTGCGCGCGAAGCTGAATGAGCCGGACGCAAAATTCGGACTGGAGGCGGGCTTCTTCGACGAAATCCTGCGCGCCTACACGTCGCTCGGAAACTATCGCAAGTTCGGAAAGGCGCTCTGGTTCTGGCGCTCGCGCCGCCGCCAGATTCAGCGTCTTGTCGAAAGCCGTCCGGACGAGTGGCGCTGGCTGGTGGAACTGATCCGCACGGAAAAGGAAGTCGTCGGGAGGCGTCTCGGCCAGGTGCTTTGGAGCCGCTTGCGTTACGACTGGAGCGCTTTCTGGCGCACCACTTTTGCGCCCGTGCGCAAGACCCGCTACGGCCTTCAGTCGCTCATTGCGCGCGCGTGCTCCGGCATCCGCACCACGCTGCACTACGAGCCCGGACTCACGCCTGCGGTGCTGCAAACTTTGCGCCCATCGCTGCGCGCCGGCGACATCCTGCTCATTCGCGCGGAGCGCAAACTCACGTCGGCGCTTCTGCCGAGCTTCTGGGCGCACTCGGCCCTCTTCATCGGCGGAGAGCGGGAACTGGTGCCGCTCGGCCTCGCCGACCATCCGCATTGTGAAAAGCATTTCGACACGGTGCAGGAGCACAGCGCCGGACTCGGCTCCGTCATTGAGGCCGTCGCTCCACGCGTGCGGATCAACGCGCTGGAAAAATCGCTCCACGCCGACCACGTCGCAGTGCTGCGGCCGACGCTTCCGGATGCAGAAATGCGCGAGGCCATCGCCGAAGCCTTCAGCCACCTCGGCAAGCCGTATGACTACGAATTCGATTTCAATGTCACCACGCGCCTGGTCTGCACGGAGATCATCTACCGCATCTACCACAATCGCGGCGCGATTCGCTTCCCGCTCACCCGCCGCGTGGGCCGCTACACGCTGACTGGCGATGACATCGCGAGCCTGGTCCTGAACACGCTCGCAACCTCGCCCGACCCGCAGGCGGCACCGTTTCAGATCGTCTCGCTCGTACTCAAAATCGGCGACGCGGATTCGCAAGTCATTCCCGGCAGTGAAACGCCCGGAGCGATGCGGCGTCTGCTGGAAGGCTGGCGGCCCGCGAAGATGCTGAAGGCCGCGGGAGACTGATCCGCGTGCTGCCCGGCACACAGTTTGGCACGATCGGAGCGACGGCGGAAAAAGCAATCGAGGGCTTTAGCCCGGCAATCGCGTGTTCGGGCTGAAGCCCAGAACTACTTTGTGTTCCCGTCTCGTCACTCCGCCCTGTCGCGCACCGCGCAGGAAGTATGAGAAGTGCGCGCTACGCGACTTCGAACTTGTGCACCTCGACGCCATTCTTGCCGGCCTTCGCGATCGGGCGCGGCTCGGGCTGTGCGAAACCGTTCATATCCACCGCGCGGGCGCGGAATTCGTATTTGCCGGGCTTCAGATCGCGCAGCGCGGCGGACCACGAAATCATGCTGTATCGCAGCGGCCATGCCGTCGGCTTGCCGGTCTTCGGATCAAAACCGAGCACGTCCTTTGACGAAATGCCTGCGGGAAAGACGGACGACCAGTCGGCGGGCGGCGCTTCGAGTTCGCACGGCGTCCACGTCGCGGTGCGGTATGTCTCGTCGTCCTGCACGACGGGCTTTGCATCCAGCTCCACGCGGTGCAGCCACCATTCCACACGCTGCAAACCCGACAGGCCCGCGAGCGCGAGGCCGCTCATGAAGATCGGCTGGCCCGCGGAAAATTTTTCCGGCGCTTGGTCAATGTACGCCGCAGTCTTGAGGTGCGACTCGGGATCGTTGTTTGCGCTCGCATACGTGTCCATCGCCTTCCAGTCATTCGTGACCGTAATGCTCTGCAGCCACTTGATAGATTTGAAGCCGTGCGCCCACGGGATGACCATGCGCACCGGCCCGCCGCGCTGGAGCGGGATTTCCTCGCCATTCAGCCGCCACGCGACGAACGGCGGCAGTTCGCCCGGCGCAGTCTCCATCGCCTGCGTGTAGGTGAGCGACGACTGGAAGAGCTGCTTCGGATCGTTGTTGTGAAAGCCCGAGTAGTAGATGCGCCGCACATTTTTCATCGGCCCGCAGAGGCGCAGAAGTTCGCGCAGCGGCACGCCTTCCCACAGCCCCTGCCCGAGCGGCGCGGCGATATTCAGGCACTGGAATGCCTTCAGAAAACGGACGCTGTGTTTTTTCCCCAGTTCGATGAGCGCCGGCAGATCGAGCGCGTTGCCGCCGTCGAGGGTGAACTGTTTCCCGACGCTCGCGGGCTCCTTCACAACGTCGCTCGTGAAAGTGTCGGCGGTGATCTCCAGCCGCCAGGTCTCCGGCGTGAGCCGCGCCTGCACGAGCGCGTCGCCCGTGAGCGAGTGCGGCTTCGGCGTGCCACGCGACACGTCGTTGAAGTCGGCGGCCTTCGTGAGCAGCGGATGCGGCTTTGGCGCAGACGGAACTTTCGCCGCTGGCGCGTCTGCGGCGTGTGAATTGCCCGCGAATTGTCCCGCCAGCGCAGTCGCGGCGATTGCGGACGTTGCCCGCACGAAGTCGCGGCGCGTGAACGGGTGTGGATTTGGATTACGGTTCATGGGTGGGAAACGCTTTCTTTCTTTGGTGGTCAGTTGAAGGGACAGCTTTCGGAATTTGAGATCATGCTGTGGAACCAAACATGCAGGCGTGATGATTGGCGGTGAAAATGTTTGGCGGCGGAGCAGCATCCCGGGTGGAGCACGCGACTCGCGTGCGGTCTGCGGCCACTGGCCGCAGACACCCGCAGGATCCGTGCTGGCAGCTTGCGCCGCGGATCACCCGGCGTGTTCCAAATCTGCGCACGCAGTCTGCATCGCGACACCGTCGGGTGTTTCCGGCGGGTCGCCGGAAACAGCACGCGAGTCGCGTGCTCCACCCGGAAACCGCCGCGCAACTCTGCGTTCAACAGGGCGAATCGTGGCTTCATGGCGCTACTTTGTCGTCGGCTTTGCCGGCTCAGCAGGCTGCACAGTGGGTGCTGGCTTCGGCTTCGGCGGCAGCGGTTCAATGGACGCCGGCGCGAATGCCGCAAGCTCCGGCTGCGCCGTCTTCACTCCGTCGGCGGGCACGTCGAGCTTCGCCGTCCACACGATGCCGTTCAGGATGAAGCGGCGCAGGTCGTCGTTTTTCCAGTTCCGGTAAAAGTGCGGCATCACGATCCCGAATCCGCGTCCGCCGTCCGCGCGCTCGACGCACCACGCGACGCGCTCACTTTTCGGCGACTCCGGCGGGAGCATCGAGGTCGCGAGCACCGTCACGCCCGGCAGCAGCGCGTTCCCTTCGCCGCCCAAGAAATTGTTGATGTAAGGCTCGTCGTTGAGCGTGAATTCCTTCCACCCGCGCGACACGGGATGCGCCGCAGCCGCGGGCGTGATCGTCGCGGCGGCGTAAATTTTTGCGATGGACTGGTGGTGCTTGCAGCGCGTGGCGAAGTAGCCGCCGAGCCAGCCGAGCAGCGGATGCGCGCCGTCCTCGCCCACGTCCTCCGCGCGCAGGCCGGTCGCGTAATGCACGCACACGATGCCGCACCCGCGCTTCATCATCGCGCCGAGCGACGCGAGATTCGCCGGAACGTCCGGCATCCGCACGAGCGGGAAATTGTCGCCAATGAAAACGACCGTGCTCGCCGCATCGAGCACCGCCTGATCCTTCGGCCACTCGGTGACGATGTCGGCCTTCACGCCCTTCACATTTTCCATGCGCTCGATGCAGTGCTTCATCACCCGCCCGCCCGCCGCGACCTCGTGCGATCCCGGCGGATGATTGCTCGGCCCGACGACGATGAGCACGCGTGTCTCTGCCTGCGCATCAGTCGCGGGAAAAAGAATGGCGGCGAGAAATGCGAACGCGGCGAGTGCAGTGCGGAGGTTCATGGGAGGCGGCGGAGGGTCTTCCCACACAACCCCGCAGCACGCCCCATCGCGAGGACAAAGCGCGGCGCGCGGAGCTTCACGCCAGTCGTGCGGAGCACCGGCAGCAGCGCTGCGGGGAAGAGCCGGGTCATCTTCACGGTCTGCCTATTCCGTGACGTAGAGCGCGAAGACGCGGGCGTTGCTGGTGAGGGGATACTTCACCCGGATGGCGAACTGCGCGCCGGCCGGCAATGCGATGCCGTCGGGCCATGTGATTTGCTGCCGCGTGCCATTCGTCGCGAGCGTCGCCGCAAAGCCCGCGATGGGCCGGTCGCGCTGATCGAGCAGCTCCACCGTGAGCGGCGCATCGGGCGTGATGCCGTCGGCGTTGATGCTCACCGCCGTGTTTTTTCCCGCGGTGAAAATGGCCGTGACGAATTGCGCGTCGTTCGCGTCTTTCATCCGCGAGAGGTGGCCGAAGCCGTCGCAACGCAGCGTGGCGAGGCCGATGTCCATGTCCTTCAGTTTCCCGCCGGTGTCCCAGTGCGAGTACCAGATCATCGTGCGGTCGCCGTCGTTCACGAAGGCGTGGCCTTGCAGCAGCGCGATGTCATCCCACGCACCTTCGCCGCCACGCGCGATGACTTGGAAGCCCGGCACCGGCTCGCGGAAGTGGATGCCGTCATTGCTCACGATGAGGCCGAGATCCACACGCACTCCCTTGTTGAAGGACTCGCCTTTTGCGGGCGGCACCGCGGCGTCTTGCCACTGGCCGTAGAGCCCCACGAGCACGTTGCCGCGGTTCCACATTCCCGCGCCCATGTGCGTCTGCTGGCCTTTGACCGGCGGATTCGCGAGCTGGCCGGGACGCGCAAATGCGAACGCCTTTGCCTGCGACCAGGTGGCGAAATCCGGCGAGCGATACGCGAGCATCACTCGGCCTGCGTCGCGGCCATCGGCGCTCCACGACCACGGCGAGATGAGCTGCCCCGTCGTGTAGTAGAAATCGCCGAAGCGATACAGGCTGCTGACTTCAAAGCGCTCGCCGCCGGCATTCGCAGGGCGATCCCCGGTCACTTTCCACTGCAGCCCGTCCGCACTCGTCGCACAGACGGTCGCGCAGACCAGCCGCTCCTTCGTGCCCACCCTGCTCATGCCGCCGGGAATCTGATCATAGGGCATGTGCGCGATGTAGGCGGCCTTGAAGCGCCGCGCGGGATCGGGGTCCGCCGGATCGTGCAGCACGGAGAGAAAGTCATCCACCCGCGTCAGCGCAGACGGCTCGCCCTCGATCAGGCAGATGTTGTTTTTCCTGCTGCCGTGGAACTCCACGAGGCCCAGCTCCGGCTTCGTCCAATGCACGCCATCCCCGCTCTCCGCGTAACACATCGGCCGCCACATTCCCGGCGCCTGGCCTTTGACGATCTCCGTCTCGAACATGCCGAGATACCACATGCGGAATTTCCCGCCGTCCCTGATCACCGTGCCGTACAGCGCTGCGTGCCCGTGATCCGGCGCGCCCTCCGGCCCGCGGCGCAGCACAGGATTTTCGGGATGTTTCACCGCGGGCACGAGCGTCACTTTTAAATTGTGCTGCCACGGGATGCTGTGGTCATCGAACGCGAACAGCACGCGCTCCTTCGCGGGCAGTGGTGAACTTCCGGTGACGAGTGCGATCAGCGCGAGGGTGGCGGTGTGTTTCATGGGGTAAAAGCGGGGCAGGAGGGCGATGTTGAATCGTTACTTCAGCACTTCACGGATCGCGGCTTTCATCACCGCCTCGCTGCCGGGCGGCGTCCACGCCCAGTCGTTGAGGTTGCCGTCCTTTTCCGCAAACGCGCGCTCGATGGGAATGTAGCCGGGGCCGCATTCGCCGTAGCCCATCGTCATCACGAAGGCATCGGGCCGCAGCTCCTGCGCGAAGAGCTGGAACTCCACGTAGGCCTCGGCGGGCAGCAGCATGAGGACATGCTCGCGATCAAATTCGATCGCGGGAACCTCGACGCGGTGCCCGCGCTTCACGCGCTCATACCACGCGAGACCCATCGCGGCCTCGGCGCGCGAGAAGGGCGTGAAGCCGCTCGCGAGACGCTTGCGCAAGATTTCCTCCGTGTGATTTGGCGTGTCGCGCGCGCCGAGCGGCATGAGTGCGAGTTTGAAAGTGATGCCCGTGAGCGGCGTCCGCTGCGTGCCGGTCCGCGCGGCTTCCATCGCGTCGCGCAGGCGTGCGGCGAAGATCGCCTTGTTCGCCGGAGCGCCGGTGTTGTATTTTCCCGCGGTGACATTGCCCGCGCATCCCGTCGTGTAAATGTGCAGCGTCTCCGGATGCGCCTGCTGCATGAGCGCGCGAGCCTCGCCGGGGAAATCCGCCGACACTTTTCCCCCGCCGTACGCGCTCATCGGATGCACGGCGTAGCTGTGCAGCACGCACACCGCCTTGTCGCCATCCCAAAAACTCAGCGTGCGCAGCCACGGATCGATCTCCCCCTCGCCCGCCTCCTGCGCCTCCTTGCTCGTCGAGCGGCTGTATCGCCCGTACGACACCGCGCCGGTGTTCGTGATGAAACGGCGGTTGCTCGCGATGCGATCCACCTTCGCGCGACCCGTGCCGAAATGCGTGACGCGCCGCGCGTGTTGCAGGCTCTCGCGCACCGCCGCGGCGACGCGCGGGATGCACGCGTCGTTGAACTCCGGCTGGCACACGGATGCGATCTGGATCGCCGCCTTCGGATCGGGCGGCGGGATATCTTTCCACGCGCCCGTCGCCTCCATGTCGCGCAGCAATTTTTCCGCGTCCTCGTCCATCACCGGCGCATCATGGACGTGAGTGGACGTGACGAGCACGCGCTGCGGCTCGGTGCCCGCGGCCTCGGCGAGCGCGCGCTTCCATTTTTCAAACGACGTGCCGCGGATTTCGCACCAGTCGAACGCGATCACCACGAACGGCTTCTCCGCGCCCGTGAGCACGAAGCCCTTCGCAAAGAGCGGATCGGCGACCGACTTCGCCGGCGAGATGCCGCCGCCCATGCACGGATGCCCGATCGGGATCGTCACATCCACGGAGAACGTCGCGATCTTAAATTCCGCCGCTTGCGAGGAAAAGGTGGCCGCGAAGAGGATCAGCAGCGCAACGAGTTTGCGAAGCCGGAAGACTGGGGAGGTCATGGCACCGGATTATCACTCGTCGAGCCGACGCCACAAGCTGCGTCGTTCCGCGTGCCAGACAGGGTGCGCGGTGGACCGCGCACGTTCCCGAAGCGTGCCCGGAGGTCACGCTCCACCTCGCCGCTCGCGCGTTCGCTCCGCTTCCGACCACGCCACCGGATGAGCATGGAAAAGAAAGACGAGGAACTTGAAAAAAGTTCTTGCGCCGAAGCGGGGCATCCCTACTATCCGCCTTGTTCTGGGGGGAACAGCCACCCTCCGGTTGCCAATCGGCGCCGGGGGGTGGCACTTTTTTTGCCCAAGTTTCCGCTGCAAGGCCCGTGGCTCAGGCGCGTTACGGTTCCCACGGCAAACGCATCAAAATTTGCGAGGCAGGCATCGCAGGCGGAAGGCCGCTGCGCGGGGCTGAACGTCTAACTTCTAACGCCTAACACCAAACTTTTAACTGCCAGCACTCATCGCACCGGATTGCGCATCGTTAGGCGTTAGACGTTGAGCCCGCCGCACGCGTCTCCTCCATGTTCCGAACTGCTGCTCCTCGGGCTGACAGATCATTTTGATGCGATTGCCCTGTGCCGGGCTGGTTCCCCTCTTTCCTTCGCCGCCCGTTTGTGGCTGCATCGCGCGGCCATGCAGCTCGGTTTCGTCTCCGCCATTTTTCCCGAACTCCCGCTCGACCGCGTGCTCGCGTTTGCGCGCGTGGAGGGATTTGCATGCGTCGAGGCGATGTGCTGGCCCGCGGGAAAGGCGGAACGCAAGTACGCCGGAGTCACGCATGTGGACGTGGACGGCCTCACGCAGGCGCGCGCCGATGACATCAATGCACTCTGCGCGCGCCACGGCGTGAGCCTCTCCGCGCTCGGCTACTACCCGAACCCGCTCGACCCCGATCCGGTCGTCGCACGTCACTGCACGGCACATTTGAAAAAGGTGATCGTCGCCGCACAGAAGCTCGGACTGAAGACCGTGAACACTTTCACAGGCCGCGACTGGACGAAAAGCGTGGACGACAACTGGCCTCGCTTCCTGCGCACGTGGCGTCCGCTCGTGGCCTTCGCCGGGGATCACGGCGTCCGCATCGGCATCGAGAATTGCCCGATGCTTTTCACGCGCGACGAATGGCCCGGCGGCAAGAACCTCATGACCACGCCGGTGATCTGGCGGCGCGCATTCGGCGACATCGCGTCAGAAAATTTCGGGCTCAACTACGACCCGTCGCATTTCGTCCTCCAGCAGATGGACCCGGCCAGCCCGCTGCGCGAATTTCAGGGCAAGCTCTTCCACATCCACGCGAAGGACGTGAAGATCCGCCGTGAGCGCATCAACGACACCGGCGTCTTTGCGCATCCGCTCGAGTGGCACCAGCCGCGCATCCCCGGCTTCGGCGAGATGGACTGGGCAAAATTCATGGGCGCGCTCATGGAGACGACCTACCGCGGCCCCGTGTGCATCGAGGTCGAGGACGACACATTTGGCAAAACACTCGATGGCCGGCAGCGTGCGGTCAAAACCGCGCGAAACGTTCTCGCACCGTATTTCCCAAAGTAACCGCTGCTCAACTCTCAACACCCAGCTCTCAACTGCCGATGAAATACACCTGCGAACAGCTTGCGAAGATGATCGACCACTCGCTCCTGCATCCCACGATGACGGATCGCGACCTCGATGACGGCTGCCGCGTCGCCGCAAAATACGGCGTCGCATCCGTCTGCATCAAATCGTACGCCGTGAAACGCGCCGTCGAGCTGCTCGCGGGCAGCGGCGTGCTCGTTGGCGCAGTCATCGGCTTCCCACACGGCAACTCCGCGACGGAATCCAAACGCTACGAGACCGCGCTCGCATGCAAGGACGGCGCGGCGGAGATTGATATGGTCATCAACATCGGCAAGGCGCTCGGCGGCGACTGGGACTACGTCGAGCGCGATGTGAAGGCCGTCTGCGACGAGGCGCACGCGCACGGTGCGAAGGTGAAGGTCATCTTTGAAAACGACTACCTCACGAACGGCGGCGCGGGGCTGGGCAGCGATGATTTCAAAATCAAGCTCTGCCAGCTCTGCGAGCGCGCTGGTGCGGACTGGGTGAAGACCAGCAGCGGCTACGGCTTCGTGAAGCAGCCCGACGGCGGCTACAATTACAAGGGCGCCACCGAGCACGACCTCGCGCTCATGCGCGCCAGCGTGTCCGAAAAAGTGCAGGTGAAGGCCGCAGGCGGCGTGCGCGATCTCGATGGCCTCATCAAAGTGCGCGACCTCGGCGGCTCCCGCTGCGGCGCGACGGCGACGGCAGCGATGCTCGACGAATACCGCCGCCGCGAAGCCGCGGAAAAATCCGGCGGGGCAACCGCCGCTCCCACCGGCACACTCGGCAGCGGCGGATACTGAGCGGCGTCCTGCTCGAAGCGGACCGAGGTGCCTGCCGCGCAGATTCAGCGCTCGGAAAATCTCACACGCAGCGAATCGTAGGCGACCGCGCGGTCGTAGCGCGCCTCGTGCTCGACGTGCTCGGTCGCACCGAGCAGCGTGATTTTTTCCACGCGCTCGCACAGGCTCTTCAGCAGGCTGCGGACGATGAGGCGCGCGTGCGGCGCGCCGAGGCAGAGGTGCGTGCCGAAGCCGAATGCGACATGCGGGTTCGGCTTGCGGTCGAGGCGGACTTCATCGGGCGCATCGAAGACGGTCTCGTCGTGGTTCGCCGAGGCCCAGCAGAGCGAGGCGCGGTCGCCAGCCTTCACCGGCACGCCATGCACACTTGTGTCCACGGGGCACACGCGGCCGATGTGCGTGAGGGGCGTGATGGCGCGGAAGAATTCCTCGCTCGCGCCCGTGACGCGCTTCGGATCGGCGCGCAGAAATTCCAGCGCGGCGGGATTCCGCGCGAGGTAGCCGATGACGCCGGAGATCGAGTTGATGATCGTATCGCGCCCGCCGGCGAAGGTGAGATTTGCAAAGCCCATCATCTCATCGTGTGTGAGCTGCCTGCCGCGGAAAGTCGCGCGGGTCAGCGCGCTGAAAAAATCGTCGCCGGGATTCGCACGCACGCTCTCGAATTTCCGCCGCAGATACACTTCGAGCGCCGCGCCTTTTTCCTGGCCGAGTTCGCCATCCTGCACGCGGAACACATGGATGCCCCAGCCGATCCAGATTTCGCCCTCGGCCTCGGGCACATTGAGCAAGTGCGTGAGCGCGCGTGACTGGATGGGCAGCGCAAATTCATTCACCACCTCGGCGGACTCGCGGCTGAGCATGTCCGTGAGTGCGGCCTCGATGATCCCTTCGATGCCCGCGATCACCTCCGGCTTTTTCGCGCGCGCGAAGAACGGCTCCACGATCTCGCGATACTCAGTGTGCTCCGGCGGATCGATCTCCACGGGGAGCTGGCGCATCGAGCGCACTTTCTCCTCGGAGGGAATCGGGACGCGGAACGGCGCATCCGAGCTGAATTTCTTCCAGTCCTTCGCCGCCTCGCGCACGTCCGCATGGCGCAGGATCATCGGGATCGTGTCGCCCTGGAACTCGCACGGCAGCACGCCCGCGTCCTGCCGCGCTTCGCGAAATGGGTCGGGGTTTTCGGTGATCCTGTCTTTCATGGCTGCGCCCGCAGTGTCTCAAGGCATGTGCCGAAAGTCAGATATTAAACGCAGAGACGCGGAGACGCGGAGGAAAATGAAGATGGGTCGCACGATCCGCCCTGCCTTCTCCGCGTCTCTGCGTCTCTGCGTTTCAGAATAATGTTCCCGCGCTACTTCACATGCTTCTGCAGGAAGTCCACGATGGGCTTCGGGTCTTTCAGCGAGTGGGGGTGGTGGTTCACACCGGGCTTCACGATGACCTCGATGGTGCCGCCCGCCGCGCGATATTTTTCGGCGAAGGGCTTCGTGTTTTCGTCGTAAGGCACCGTGGTGTCCGCATCGCCGACGACGGCGACGATCGGGATGTGCGCCTTCGCGAGCGCCTCGGCCTTGTCGAGCGGGTTGCCCTTGAAGTCCTTCGCGGTGTCCTCGGTGAGGCCGTAGATTTCGAGCGCCTGCTTCCAGCAGCGCGCGTCGCCCTTGCCCTTGCCCTTGCCGCCGGGCCACGAGCGGATGTCGAGCACGGGCGCGTCGAGGTAAAGCGCCGCGGTCTTGTCGGGATGCGCGGCGGCGAAATTCACGGCGTAGAGTCCGCCGCGGCTGAAGCCCTCGAGCACCGCGCGCTTCGAGAGGCCGAATGAGCTGACGGCACGCCCGTAGAATTCGTCCATGAGCGCCACGGATTTCGGATCGCCATACATGTCGCTCACTTTGAAAAAGGCGACGTGCCAGCCGGCATTCAGCAGCGCGATGTCGCCCTGCGGCTCGTGGCCGAAAAATTCCGTGCGCCAGATCCACGGCTTGCCCGGCGCGGCATTCGCGGGTTTCACGACCAGGCCCGGACGACCGTCGAGGGAGAAGTCGTGTCTGACGAAGCCGTTCCATTTTGTGGTTGGAGGCGGATCGGCAGCAAAGGCGACAAACGAGAGGACGAGGAAGCAGAGGAGCGTGCGCATGGGGAAAGTTTTCAAACGCAGAGAAGCGGAGACGCGGAGGTTGGGGAAGCGTGAAGGCAGGCGGTTATATCTGCCTCGCCATGGGCTCAATTAGATGTTAGGCGGCACACCATGAGTAGTCCTACGTTTTCCAATCCCAGTGCCACGGCGAAATGGATGATTTGCTTCTTGTTGCCGCCGGCCTTCGTCTCTGCGGCATGGCTTTTCACCCGCTGGGGTCTCCAGTACGGTCTATGGTCTCTGTTGCCGACCTTCGCCATCGTCGTTTTTGCCTGCGCGATTGTCTGCATCATTCTCGCCACGCGATTCGCACTCACGATTCAGCTCATCGCTCCCAAGAGCCTATCTGCATTGATTCGCATCGGTGGTAGCATCTTATTGTGGGTAGTCATTAGCGCGGCGCTTGCGACCGCAGGTATGGCAGTTGTCGATACTTTACGATTCCCGGTAGATTCGCCATGACTCCATCAATGCCGCGCCTTCGCCTCGGGCCGCCGTGCGCACACGCGCGCTCCCAGGTCGCGGTCGCTCAGCTTGGGGTCGTTGCGCGTTGCTAGCCGCTACTGAAGCAAATGAGCCACGATTCCACTGCAATCACTGTCCTGCTTTGGATTGTCGTTTTGCTCCACATTGCGGTGCCAGTAGTCGTTCTGTTTGCGCGCACATCGTGGCCTCGCAAGGTTCTCTGGCTGCTCGTCGTGTGTTCGGTGCCGCTGCTTGGCCCGCTATACTACCTGCTATTCCGAGACGAGTGGAACGAGACAGCCTCCAGCCCAAAACACTCCAAAGGACAGGCACCATGACCCAATCGACCGCAACACCCGCAATCACCCTTCCCGCGGGTTTTTCAGCGCGGCGATTTTTTCCATGACCTGCTCGCTGAGGCGCTGGAAGACGATTCGCGGGTCGCCTTTCACATCGCTTTCGGTGAAGCGCATCGGCTCGCCGACGACGACGGTGACGGGTGTGGCGCGGGGGAATTTCGAGTCGCGTGGGAATGCCTCGTAGGCTCCGAAGATTCGCATGGGCACGACGGGCGCGAGCGTCTTCGCGATGATGAAGCCCGCGCCGGCGCGCGCGGGCTGGAGGCTGCCATCGCGCGTGCGCGTGCCCTCGGGGAAGACGACGGTGCAGCCGCCGTCGCGGAGCACGCGGATGACGGCCTTCAGCGCGGCGACGTCCGAGCCGTCGCGGTCCACGCCGATGACATTGAGGCGGCGGATGATTCCGCCGATGACGGGGATGTCGAAGAGCGTCTTGCGCGCGAGGTAGGAGACCTCGCGCTTGCAACTGATGCCGGCGAACGGCGGGTCGAGGAAGCTCTGGTGGTTCATGGCGAGCAGCGCGGGGCCGTGCTCGATGATGTTGTCCTGGCCGTACACGCGGAGGTCGAAGAGCGACTGCGCGACGAATTTCGAGAGCTGGTAGCAGGCGGCGTAGGTGAAGCCCATGCGTGCGAGCGCGGTTAGACGCCCTCGGGCAGCGCGAGGCTCTTGAGTTTCAGGCGGCCGATGATTTCGCCGACGACGCCGTCAATCGTGAGGTGCGAGGAGTCCACGACGTGCGCGTCCTCGGCGATGATGAGCGGGCTCATCGGGCGCGAGGAATCCTGCTTGTCGCGGGCTTCGATGCGGTCGGCGACGCCCTGCTTCACGCGGCGGGCGGCGCGGACTTCGAGCGTGGCGTCTATGTAAAATTTGTACGGCGTCTCGGGGAAGACGGCGCTGCCGATGTCGCGGCCTTCCATCACCACATCGGCTCCGGTGCAGCACGCGCGCTGGATGGCGACGAGCTTGCGGCGCACCTCGGGGATGCTCGCGATGCTGGAGACGCTGGCATTCACCGCGGCGTCGCTGAGGTGTGGAGTCGGATCCACTCCGTCGAGGAGGATCGTGCTCTCGCCGCTGGCGTCGTAGCCGCACTCGATGCGCGTGGCCTCGAGCAGCACACGGACTGCGTCGGCATTCTTGGGATCCACATTGCGCGAGACGGCGAGCGAGGTGACTGCGCGGTACATCGCGCCGGTATTCACGTAGTGGTAGCGCAGGCGGCGCGCGAGTGCGCGGGCGACGCTGCTCTTGCCGCTCGCGGCGGGACCGTCAATGGCGATGACAATGTGCGCGGTCATTTTCTACTCGGGGCGCAGTGAGGAGATGACGGGGAACGCCGTGGGCGTGGGCTTTGCGAGCCTGCGCAGCGTGTCGTAAAATCCGGGGTAGCTCGTGGCCGCACAGTCGGTGTCGCGGATGAGCGACGGGCCTTCGGCAAATGTCGCGAGGATCGCAAATGCCATCGCGATGCGGTGGTCGCCGAAGCTCCCGACCGATGCGCCGTGCAGCGTCGCGCCGCCCTCGATTTCCATGCCGTCGTCCCTTTCATCCACCTGCACGCCGAATGCGCGGAGGTTGCGCGCGACTGCGGCGATACGATCCGTTTCCTTCACGCGAAGCTCGTGCGCGTCGCGGATGATCGTGCGGCCCTCCGCGAGCGCGGCGGCGACGGCGAGGATGGGCAGCTCGTCAATGACGTTCGGAATTTCCGCGCCACCGATCACGGTCGCGCGGAGCTTCGTGCCGCGCACCTCGACGGTGCCGCACGGCTCGCACTCTGCGTTTTCGACGATCTCGACTACGACTGCGCCCATCCGGATGAGCACGGCGAGCACGCCGGTGCGCGCGGGGTTCAGGCCGACATTTTTGATCAGCAGGTGCGAGCCCGGCTGCGCGGCGGCTGCGACGAGCCAGAAGGCCGCGCTGGAAATGTCGCCCGGCACGGCGAAATCGCGCGACTCGAGCGTCTGGCCACCGGTGACGGAGACGCTGAGACCGTTGCGGCGCGGGCGCACGAGGTGCCACGCGAGCATGCGCTCGGTGTGATCGCGCGACAGCACGGGCTCGGTCACGGTCGTCGTGCCCTTTGCAAAAAGTCCGGCGAGCAGCACGGCGCTCTTCACCTGCGCGCTGGCGACGGGTGAGGTGTATTCGATGGCCTTCAGCGGGCCGCCCCCGATGACGAGCGGTGCGCTGCCCTTCTCGCCCTCGGCGGTGATTTTTGCGCCCATCTGCGTGAGCGGATCGATCACGCGCTTCATCGGGCGCTTGCTCAGCGAGGCGTCGCCGGTGAGCCGGGAGCGGAACGGCTGCCCGGCGAGGATGCCGCACATGAGGCGCATGGTCGTGCCGGAGTTTCCGCAGTCAATGTCGCCGCTCGGCGCGGTGAGATGCCCGCGCTTTCCCTCGATGATCACAGTCGTGTCGCCGGTGCGCTCGATCGCGATGCCGAGCTGCTGGAATGCCTTCATCGTCGAGAGGCAGTCCTCGCCGGGCAGGAAGCCGGTGATTTCCGCGCGGCCATTGGCGAGCGCGGCGAGCATGATCGCGCGGTGCGAGATGCTCTTGTCGCCGGGCACGGTCATCTCGGCGTGGATGGCCGGGGACTTTTCGATTTTCCAGTCTGGCATTTTCTATTTTGGGAAAGTGATGCGTTCGCGTGCGGCGCGCGCGGCGGCGAGAAGTTCGTGTATCTCGTCCGTCGGGCGCCCGTCGCCGGGGAGCGCGAGGGTTTGGCGAAATTCGGCGAGCTTGGCAATCAAAGCATCAATCGCCGGGAGCACCGCGGCGGAATTTTCGCGGAGGATTTCGCGCCACAGTTCGGGCGGGCCGGCGGCGACGCGCGTGGTGTCACGGAAGCCGGGGCCGACGACGCGGAAGGCGTGCGCGTTTTTTTCCGCGACGGTGTTCACAAGCGTCGCGGCGAGCAGGTGCGGGAGATGGCTCACGAGAGCCACGCATTCGTCATGCTCCGCCGCGGGCAGTTCGACCACGCGGCTGCCGATGCCCTTCCAAAATTCACACACCGCGGCGAGCGCCGCCAGGTCGGTGTCCGCCTCGGGCGTGACGATGCACGTCGCGCCGTCGAAGAGATTCGCACGCGCGGCGGAGAAGCCGGTGTGCTCGCTGCCAGCCATCGGATGGCTGCCGACGAAATGCCCCCACCCGGAAAAAATCGGCCGCAGTTCCGCCAACACCGAGGCCTTCACGCTGCCGACATCGGTGACGACACACCCGCTCGAAATCACCGGCGCGATTTTTTCCGCAACCGCCGCCATCGCGCCGACAGGCACGCAGAGCACCGCGAGATCCGCGCCATCCACCGCAGCAGCGAGATTATCTGTGGCCGCATCCGCGCAGCCCGCGGCGTGGATCTCCGCGACCGCATCCGCACGCCGTGCCCACAGCGTAACGTGAGCGCCGCCCGCGCGCCGCAGTGCGAGCGCGACGGAGCCGCCGATGAGGCCGGGGCCGAGGATTGCGATGCGTTTCATTCGGGAAGAGTTGAGAGATGAAAGTTGAGTGTTGAGTGGAAAAAAGCCGCCTCTCAACTCTCAACACTCATCTCTCAATTGAAAAAAAGACCCCGGCTTGCGGTGCGAAACCGACAAGCCGGGGACGAAATTCAAATGCGAAATCGCGGCCTACGGAGGGACGAGGAATGTGCGGTGCGTGTAAGGGCACTCCGCCTCGGTGCCGGGCGGCAGGCCGCGCACGTCAATGAGCCGCCCCTGCGAGTCATACGGGCTCTTCACGTAGCCGGGCTTGCCGTCCGCCTTGATGGCGTAGTCGGGATTGTTCTTCACAGGCGCGTCGGGAATCCGCTTCCTGTCCGCGGGCGTGGGATCCACCACCTCGTTCCTCGGCTTCCTCTCCACGGGCTCGGTGGTGCCGTCGTCAGTTTCGCGCGGCAGCTTCTTTTCCTCGGCGAGCTTCTGTCCTTGGACGGGCTTCCGCGGGTTGGGGTTCTTGTTGCACGCGCCGACACCGACGGCGACTGCGAGCGACAGAATCGAATGGATGAATCGGTTCATAAATCGCGGTTCATGTAATGGATCATCGCGGGAATGGCAATGCTAAATTTCCAGCATTTCGCGCCGTGCAGCTTTCCGGCATTCGGGAGTTGGCCGCGCGGAAAAAGGCCGCTATGCCGCATCCCGATGTCAAAACCGCTCGCATGGACGGTCTGGGCTTTCACCGCGCTGCTGCTCGGCTTCTTTTTCGTCTGGCCGATCCTCACCACGGTGCAGCAGGCGTTTTTCGATCCGGGAGGAAAATTCTCGCTGCTCGCCATCCGCGAGGTCTTCGCAAACCGCATCTACGTCGAGGGCCTGCGGAATTCCTTCCTGCTCGCGCTGGCCTCGACCGCGCTCACGCTCGTCATCGCGCTGCCGCTCGCATTCCTCAGCGACCGCTACGATTTCACGGGGAAGAAGGCGCTCTCCGCACTGCTGCTCGTGCCGATGATCCTGCCGCCATTCGTCGGCGCCATCGGCGTGCGGCAGATGCTCGGGCAATACGGCGCGCTGAACTCCCTCCTCACGCACCTCGGCCTGCTCGATCCGGGCACCACGATCGACTGGCTCGGTCGCGGTCAGTTCTGGGGCTGCGTGATCCTGAATGCGCTCCACCTTTACCCGATCCTCTTCCTGAATCTCACCGCCGCACTCGCGAACGTGGACCCCGCGATGGAGGAGGCTGCGGAAAATCTCGGTTGCACGGGCTGGCGAAAATTCCGGCGCATCACGCTGCCGCTGATCATGCCGGGGCTGTTCGCGGGCGGCACCATCGTCTTCATCTTCGCGTTCACCGAACTCGGCACGCCGCTCATCTTCGACTACTCGCGCGTGACGAGCGTGCAGATTTTCTACGGCATCAAGGAAATCTCCGGCAACCCGTTCCCCTTCGCGCTCGTCGTCGTGATGCTCTGCGCGACCGCGCTGCTCTACATGGCGAGCAAGCTTCTCTTTGGCCGCAGCGAAAATGCGATGTCGGGAAAAGCGGGCATCGCCGGAACCACGCGCAAACTCGGCGGCGCGAGCAGCTGGCTGTGCGCGCTCACATTCGCTGGCATCACCTTCCTCGCTCTGCTGCCGCACATCGGCGTGGTGCTCGAATCCTTCTCGAAGGACTGGTATCGCACCGTCGTCCCCGGCGAGTGGACGACGAAGCACTACTCCGACGCGCTCGGCCACTACCTCACCGTGCCGAGCATCACGAACTCGCTGAAATACGCGGGCCTCTCCGTCTGCGTGGACATCGTGCTCGGCCTCGCCATCGCCTACGTGATCGTCCGCACAAAACTTCCGGGCCGCCAGGCACTCGACACGATCTCGATGCTCCCGCTCGCCGTGCCCGGCCTCGTGCTGGCGTTCGGCTACATCTCGATGACGCAGCCAGGCCGCTTCTTCGCATTCCTGAATCCCGGCAAAGACCCCACGCTGCTGCTCGTCATCGCATACTCCGTGCGCCGCCTGCCCTACGTCGTGCGAAGCGCAGTCGCGGGCCTTCAGCAGACGAGCGAGACGCTGGAGGAGGCCGCGCAAAATCTCGGCTGTCCCCCGCTGCGCACGCTGCGCCGGATCACCTTCCCGCTCATCGCCGCAAACGTCCTCGCCGGCGCGCTGCTCGCATTCAGTTTCGCGATGCTGGAAGTCAGCGACTCGCTCATTCTCGCGCAAAAGCAGCAGCACTTCCCGATCACCAAGGCTATCTACGAGCTGTTCCAAATGATCGGCGACGGCAAATTCCTCGCCGCCGCACTCGGCGTGTGGGCGATGGTCTTCCTCGGCCTCACCATCGCCGTCGCCAGCCGCATCCTGGGGAAAAAAATGGGCGCGCTCTTCCGCGCGTGAGCGCATCTCCCGGGTGGAGCATCTCCCGGGTGGAGCATCTCCCGGGTGGAGCATCTCCCGGGTGGAGCATCTCCCGGGTGGAGCATCTCCCGGGTGGAGCACGCGACTCGCGTGCTGTTTCCGGCGACTCGCCGGAAACACCCGACGGTGCCGCGATGCAGGCTGCGTGCGCAGATGTTGGCGCGCGCTCGTTGGATCGCAGCGCAACTGACAAACACATGACCGACGGGTGTCTGCGGCCAGTGGCCGCAGACAGCACGCGAGTCGCGTGCTCCACCCGGGATTTGCTCCGCGCCATCCCGCTGTCGCTGCCCATCCTCCTGCGCGCGATTGCAAACCTCGCCTGCTTTTGCGTGCGCGATTTTTACGCGCGCGGGTGCGCGTCGTCGTAGGCTTTCTTCAGCCGCTCGGTGGTCACATGTGTGTAGATCTGCGTCGTCGAGAGACTCGCGTGGCCGAGGAGCGACTGCACGCTGCGCAGGTCCGCGCCCGCATCGAGCATGTGCGTCGCAAAGCTGTGCCGCAGCTTGTGCGGCGAGAGCGTCTGCGGGATTCCCGCATGCGCGAGGTAGCGCCGCATCGCGAGCCACACCGAGCGTGTGCCGAGCCGCTTGCGCGACTTGTTGATGAACAGCGGCCCCGCATCCACGCGCGCGGCCTGCCGGTATTTCTGGATCGCCTCCAGCGCCAGCACGCCGACGGGCACGATGCGTTCCTTCCGCCCTTTGCCCATCACGCGCACCGTCTCGTTGAAAATATCCACGTCATGCACGGTGAGCATCGAGAGTTCCGCGAGACGCAGTCCGCTGCTGTAAAAAAGCTCGAGGATCGCCGCATCGCGCTGGGGCATCCACACCGGAGCACGGTCGGATTTTTCCATGGCGAGCGGCGCTGCGAGCAGCGTGTCGATTTGCGCGCGCGTGAGCACGACGGGAAGGCCGCGATCGAGCTTCGGGAGCTGCACTTGCTTGAGTGGATTGTCCATCAGCCCGTGGCGCTCGGTGAGGAATCGGAAAAAAGTCCGCAGTGCCGCGAAGTGCAGCCGCACCGTCGGCTTCGCGAGCCCGGCCTTCATTTGCTCGAAAAGGTAGCGGCGGAAATGATCTGCGCGGAGATCCTTCCACGCCGGCTGTGCGACAGTCTTGCGGAAACTTTCCAGCGCGTGCCGGTAGTTCGCGAGCGTGCGCGGCGAGACATTGCGCTCCACCTCGAGGTGTTCGAGGAATTGATCGGCGAGTCGGTCGGCGGCCACAGGCAGAATGTCCCGCGTGTGCGCCGCGCTGTCGAGCGGCGACAATGGACACCTGCGCCCACGACCTGCCATGCGCAAACAACCCTTTCCGCAGAGGTCTCAGCGTCTTGGCACCCCGGCCTTAGGAAGGCTCTTCCACAGAACATTCGCCGCCGCTTGCGGCGGCAAGTTCAGCGGCGAGCTCACGCATGAAGTGCTCCAGCGTATAGTTGTCCGCGACCCAGATATTCGGCCAAGTGATCGAGTCGTCCCTGATGAAGCCCGGATAGAATTGATAGGCATCCGGCCCCACAACGACGGCCTCCCACGCCGCATTGTCCGAAAAAATCATCGTCACTGTCGGCCCCCACGCAGTGATGTCTGCGGCGGCCAATCCGCTGGCGGCACACGCGTCTTTGACCGTCTGCGCCAGCCCGGCGGCGATCCTCCCCGGCTCGTGCGGCGCATCCGGCGTGGTCATCGCGGCCCGGAACGCGGCGAGCGCGCTTCTCCCCCGGTCTCCAGGGCTGGATCGATCGTCCGGAGCGCTCACGGCATCCGCCGGAGTTGGATGCTGTCGAAGCGATCCTGCCCGGCGAAAATGTCGCTCACGATCACGATATGGTCGCCGCTCTTCACGATGCCCTTTTCCAAGAGGAGGCGTTCCGCCGACGCGATCGTCTTTTCGGGCGATGTCTCGAACGGCATGTGGATCGGCTCGACTGCGCGGAAGAGACTCAGCTTCCGGCAAAGCTCCCACGTCGGCGTGAACGCGAAGATCGGCGCGTAAAGCGGACGCTGTCCCGCTGCGAGCGCCGCCATCGTCCCGCGTCTCGTGAAGATGACGATCTTCGATTCGGGAAGACTGTTCGCGAGCACGACGGCGCTGCGCACGGTCTTCTCGCGATCCGTCTCCAGCACCGCGGTCTCCGCAAAGCCGAGACCGCCTGCGTGCTCGATGCGCTCGGCGACTTTCGCGAGGACCTTCACGCAATGGATGGGATATTTCCCCGTCGTCGTCTCGCCGCTGAGCATGATGGCGTCGGCCTGCTCGAAGACCGCGTTCGCGACGTCCGTCACCTCGGCGCGCGTTGGCACAGGGTTCACGATCATGCTCTCCAGCATGTGCGTCGCGACGATGACCGGCGTCCCGAGTTCGAGGCAGTGCTTCACGATCCGGCGCTGGATGATCGGCAGATCCTCCATCGGGCATTCGATGCCGAGGTCGCCGCGCGCGACCATGATCACGTCGGCAGCATCAATGATGGACGCGATGTTTTTCACCGCGAGCTGGTCCTCGATTTTCGCGACGATGCGCGCGCTGCTCCCGTGTTCATCGAGCACCTTGCGCAGCGCGGCCACGTCGCTCGCCTCGCGGCAAAAGCTCAGCGCGACGAAGTCCACGCCGAGTTCCGCGCCGAGTTCGACATCCGCGAGATCCTTCTCCGTCAGCGGCGGGAGGTTCACTTTCACGCCGGGCAAATTGATGTGCCGGCGCGAGCCCATCACGCCCTCGGTGAGCACTTCGCAGCGCAGCTTGTTGCCGCGCTTTTCCAGCACCTTCATGTGCAGGACGCCATTGTCCACGAGCACCGTGTCGCCGACGCCGATGTCGTCAATCAGCCCGTCGTAATTCACATCCACGCTGAACTGCTCCTCGCTCTTCTCGCCGCGCACGGTGAACTCGAAGATGTCGCCCGGCTTGAGATTCAGCTTCGCCGGCAGGTCGCCCGTGCGGATGGCCGGCCCCTGCGTGTCCATGAGAATGCCGACGACCTTTTGCGTCTCGCGCGCGGCGTTGCGGATGCGCGGCACGATGGCGCGGACCCAGTCATGCGGCGCGTGGCTCATGTTGAGCCGGAAACAATTCACTCCCGTCTCGATGAGGCTGCGGAGCATCTCGGGCGATTCCGTGGCCGGCCCGAGCGTGGCGATGATTTTCGTTTTGCGCATAATGTGAAACCCTGGTGTGCCTCGCGCCAGGGGTTATCCGCAAAGCCCGCACACGGTGCGGATTTCGGGCGGCTGCGTCAAGACCGGGGCCGCATCGCGGGGCAGCAGCGATGACCCGGACACGGAAAGGAATTGCCGGGGGCCGCGGGGGCCGCGAGAAATCAGCGATGCCGACCGTGCTGAATCGCCGTGAGTTCGCCGCGCTGCTTCTGTCCTCCGCGCCCGCCGCGCTGATCGCGGATTCCCCGCCGCAGCCTGCCGCCGGGAGGAAACTCGATCTGCTCATCGGCGAGGGCTTCGAGGCGCGCGAGGCGGACATCCGCGCGGTGCTTGTTTCGGCTGGCGAGGCGCTCTGGAAACACTGCCCGAACACGCGCTGGGAAGTGCCGGGCTTTTTCATTTTCCACAGCAGGGATAACCCGATCACCGTGTATGATCACCGTGCGGACGGACGCGTGGCCATCGGCATGACGACGAAGGGAAACTACTGGTCGCAGTTTGCGTATCAGTTCGCGCACGAGTTCTGCCACGCGCTCGCGGGGCACTCGAATGACTGGAAAAAACTCTGGATCAAAGGACGCAAGGCCAACCACTGGCTCGAGGAATCGCTGTGCGAAACGGCGTCGCTTTTCGCCATGCGCGCGATGGGCGAGAGTTGGAAGACTGCGCCGCCGTACAAGAATTGGAAATCCTACGCCGAGTCGCTCACCAAGTATGCGGCGGACAGGATGGAAAAGGCCGCCGAGTCGCTGCCCGCGGGCACGGCGTTCAGGGATTGGTTCCGCGAGAACGAACTCCCGATGCGCGAGAAGGCGGCCATCCGCGAGAAGAACAATGTCGTGGCACTGCAACTCCTGCCGCTCTTCGAGGCGCAGCCGTCCGGCTGGGGGGCGGTCACCTTCATGAACCTCGCAAAACGCGACGCGGAAAAGACGCTCGCCGCACATTTCACCGACTGGTGCGAAGTCGCGCCGGCTGCGCAGCGCGCATTCATCGGCAGGCTGGCGGCGGTATTTGGTGTGCGAGTCTGAGAGTCCGTCGAGGGGGACTTCAAACCACGCGGCGTCCTGCGATCGGCCCGGTGGCGCGCGACGCACGGTTGCGCTGCGCACCGCGTTCGGCTAGAGCGCGTGCACATGAAATTGATCCGCATTGCCCTCGCGCTGCTCCCACTCCCGTTTTTCGCCGGCTGCGTGTCCACCGTCGGCCCCACGCCGGGCCAGTTCAAACAGGCGCGCGTGGCGATGCTCGCGGAGATTCAGGCCGAGCCGAGGGACGCCTACTTTGTCGGACGGCGCTACTTTAAGACGGAATACAAATTCTGGGGTTTCGTGCGCCCGGCGGGCCATCCGTGGAGCGAGGCAAAGCTGGTGATGCTGAATGAAAACCAGAAGCTCGCGCCGGACCGCAGCGGCACGAAGCTCGGGACGGACAATAATTTCGAATACAAGCTCTACGGCCATTATTCCGGCGACACAGTATATGAGCCGGCGAGCAACGGCATGTATCCCGAGTTCGTGCTGAAGGGCTACGAACTGCATTCGCAGACGCCTGCGCCGATCTACCGCGAGGCAGGCGCGACGAATCCCGACCGGCTGATCATCGCGCAGCCCTACTGAGGACGGCCCTCCCGTCGCCACGGCAGTCGTGAAATAATGGGTTCATCGGACGTGCGCGGGGTGTGACTGGTAGCCAGCCGTGATTGCCTCGTGAAAACCGGAGGACCAGTCACTGTTCACCAGTCACCAATCACAGCAGCCGGACTCAAGACCCACCCCGTCATTTCACCGCTGACGCAGCTCTAGTGCCCGACCGGCGGAGGGAGCGGCGGCTCGATGACAGGCTCGGTCGGGACGCTGAGCGGGATTTTCTCGGCGCGCAGAATCTCGAAGACGTGATTGATCAGCCCGCGGTAGTGCTGCTGCACGATGGCGTCGGGTGATTCCTTTTGCAGCGTGAGGAAGTCGGCGTAGTCCTCCTGCAATTTCAGCGCGAGCAGCGTGCGGAGCTGCGTGACGGCGTCCGGCGCGGCATCCGAGGTGCCTGCGGACATCGCGAGCGCGCGGACCTCGCTGTCGGAGGTGAGCTCCTCGACGCGGGACTGCAATTCGGCGACGCGGCCCTCGAGCTGAATGACAAGGCGCTTGAGTTCGTCGGGGCTGAGATTTGCCTCCTCGTGCGAGAGGACCGGGCGATCCTCGCGGCGCGCCTTGGTGCCTTCGGTTTCCGCACGGCGAAGGCGGTTCTGCGACGTGGTGAGATCGCTGCGCAGGCCGGCGACGTAGGATTCGAGCTGCTTGAGCGTGGCGGAAAAATTAAAGCCCGGCTGCCCGCGTTCACCGCGCTCCTGATCGCGCGGGATATACGTGGGCCGTTCCTTGCGCTCGTTGCGCCCGCGGCGGCGCCGCCCGCCGCCTTCTTCCGCAGCAGGCTCGTCTTCGTCCTTGTCCTCGTCCTCGTCGTCTTCGTCGTCCTCTTCCTCATCGAGTGCCTCGAGGCGCGCGATTTTTTCGGCCTCGCGCCATGCGGCGATTTCCTGGTTCACGGCCTCGACCGCGGCGGGATCCTCGCTCTCGGCGGCGACGCGCAATTTTTCCTGAAGCTCCGCGGGCAGCGCCGTCTCCGGCTCCTCGGCGGCGGCAGCGCGGGGCTCGTCGGCGGTGCGCTGGCGCGGCTCGGGAGCGCTGTCGGATTTCAGCACGGAAAGGATCGCCTCGGGCAAGTCAGCGACTTCCTTTTTCAGCGCGGACTGCCACTTGCCGCTCCACCGGCCGACGGCGCGCGCGATCATGCCGATGAGATTTTCATGCAGCGCCGCGATGCGCGAACCGCCGTAGCGCAGCACGCTGAGCTGCGTGATGGGCGCGTTGTTCACGTTGAACGTCGAGAAGACGACGGCGGAAAGGATGGCGTTCGCGTCCTCCGGCGGGAGATCCGCAAGCTGGAGCTGGAGCGCCCACGGCTTGCCGCGGCCGATGAAGACATTGCCGATGAGCTTCGAGTGCTCGGGCTTCAGCGAGCCGGTCTCCGCATTCCACATGCTGCGGCAGGTCGCGGCGGCGACCTTCACGGCCTCGCTGAGTTCCACGCGGGCGAGCGAACGCGCCATGCTCAGGCGCAGGCGGTAGCCGTTGTCGGTGTCCATTTGTGCGAGTCCGTCGAGCACTGTGGCGCGCGCCTCCGGGGCGAGCTGCTGCCATGCGCTCTCGATGGCGCGCACGCCGAGGATCCACGGGAGTTGCGGCATCGCGGCGAGCGCGGCGGCGATGCCGTCGCCGCCTTCGAGCAGGCAGGCGTGCATGAGGCGCGTGGCCCTGTCCTCGTCGGCGGGCGAGAGTCGGTTCGTGTTTCCGTTCTGCGCGAGCGCGGCGAGATCCGCCTTGGGATCGCCGGAGTCCTGCACGGGCGCAGGCTGCTCCGCAGGCGCGGGCGCGGGCGGTGTTTCAGTCGGAGCGAGATTCACCGGCTCGGGATTCGGTGAAGCAGTGGAGCCGTGCGCCTCGGGCGAGGATTCGGGCGTCGGCGTGGGAATGTCTTTTGCCATGGGTTTGAAAAAATCGGCCTTATGAATGGCGGCGCGTTTCGCCGTGGCGAGAGGTTTTTTGCGGCGCAGCGGCGCGGTGGGCTGAATCCTGGAGCCAGTACGGAATCATTGCGGTCGAAAATGGACCGCAAACGGCGATGCGCAACAATGCCCGGGGTTGGCTCGACGCACGGGGCCCCTATCAGGATAAGGATCTGCCGGACATGAACGCCAACGGAGTTCCTCCCGCCAGCCATCGGCGGGTCGCAGTTTGCAAACGCGTTCCGGTTGTCCCGCGTTTTTCAGGCCATGCTGCGTGCCGAATTCGCCTCAACCAATTCCTACGCGAACACGCCCATCGCCGGCTTGCCCTTGTTGCCGATGCTCATCGGGCGGCCGCTGGGGGTGATCATCTCCTGCTCGATCGGCAGTCCTGCAGCGAAGGCGATCGTCGCGTGGAATGAACCCACAGTCATCGCTTTGTCCGCAGGCTCGTAGCCCTTCGCGTCGCTCGCGCCGTGGACGTACCCGCGCTTCACGCCACCGCCTGCAAGCACGGTGCTGAACGACAGCGGGTGATGCCCGCGTCCGCCGCCGTCGAAGCTCGGCTTGCGGCCGAATTCGGTGGTCACACACACGAGCGTCGAGTCGAGCAGTCCGCGTGCGTCGAGATCGGCCACGAGCGCGGCGAAGACGCGGTCAAATTCACCGCCGCGATCCTCCATGCTGTCGGCGAGTTGCTTGTGCATGTCCCAGCCGCCGCTCGAAACTTCGACGAAACGCACGCCGCTTTCCACGAGCCGCCGCGCGAGCAGCACGCCGCGGCCGAATTTGCTGCTGCCGTATTTCTCGCGCGTCGCCGCGGTCTCGGCGGAGAGGTCAAATGCCTTCAGGTCGCTGCTCTTCATGAGCTGCATCGTGGTGTCGTAGAAATCGCCGTAGGCCTTCACGTTTTCGTCGGCCATCTTTTTGCCGAAGGTCGCGTCGAGCTGTTCGAGCAGGCCGAGGCGCTTCGTCTGCACGTCGGCGGAAACCTGCGTGGTGGAATTCGCGAGGCCCTGATCCGGATCGAGGATCGGCAGCGGCGAAAATGCCGCGGGAAAATAGCCGTTGCCGTGGTTTGCGGGACGGTTCACGCAGACGGTCGAGGGCAGCGTCTTGTGGCTCGCGCCGAGGTAATGCTGCGCCCACGCGCCGAGCATCGGATGCACGATGGTGCCGCGCTTTTCGTAGCCGGTCCGCATGAGATACTGCGCGTTCGCGTGGACGCCGACCTTCGCGGTCATCGAGCGGATGACGGTGATCTTGTCCGCGATCTTCGCGGTCTCCGGGAGGTATTCGGTGAGCTGGTAGCCCGCCTTCGTCGCAATCGCCGCGCCGGGGCCTTTCGAGTCGCCGGTCTTCGGATCGAACGAGTCAATGTGGCTGAGCCCGCCCTGCAGTTCGAGGAAGATGACGCGCTTCGCCTTGCCGAAGCCGGCACTGCGCGCAGCGGCGGAGACCTGCACGGCCTTCTCGGCGGCGGAGAGATTGCCGGCGAGGGCAGGCAGCACGGTGAGGCCGAATGCGTAGCGTGCGCAGCGCTCGATGAAGGAGCGGCGTTCGATGGGGTCGCGGAGGAGGTCGTTGTTCATGGTCGTGGGGTCGGAGGTTAGGTTCTCAGTGTGCGGTATTTCGGATGGCGTCCTAATTTTGAAGTTAGGTGTTAGAAGCTAAATGTTAGAAGTTGAACCTGCCGGAGTCATCTTGCCGGACATCAGAGACGTGCGGCACCGGTTGTTAGGTTGCGCGGGAATTTTAACATCTAACATTTAACTTCTAACACCTAACTTCAAAAGAGAGTGCCAGCGCATTTTATTGCCGCGTGTTGACTGAGCACTGGTCGTTCACTGCACAAAAAGAAACTCCCGCGTGTTGACGAGAGCCCATGCGACATCGCTGATGCCGAGGCCGGTCGTCATCGCCTGCGTCGCGACCGGGCGCTCCTCGGCGGTGGGCTTGCGGCCGAGGAATGCGAGGTAGAGCGAGTCCAGTTTCGCGTCGGGGGAAATTGCGCTGCCGGCGGCGGTCACCGCGGCGCAGTTTGTGTCGGTGATAAGTTTGCTCGCCCCGCCATTCATGAGCATGAGCGCCTGCGGCACGCTGCCGTCGGTCGTATTCGTGTCGGAGATGAGGCGGTCGCTCTGGCCGAAGAGCCGCAGGAAATGCGTCTCCGCCGCGGGCTGCGGCAGCTCGCTCGCGCGTGCGAGGATCATGCCGAAGCGCTGCTGCGGCTTCCCTCCCTGATATTCCGCGAGGAGGCCTTTTTCACTGCCGCCGCCGCCTTTTTTTCCGCCGCCCATCGCCGCGCCGGAGCGTCCCAAGCGATCGATCACGTATTTGAAATTCTCCTCCGTCACTGTATTGCCGGGCAGCGACATCAGCTTCTCGTCCTCGCCGCGGCGCAGGATCATGTTGTCCACATCGGGGCCGACGCTCAGCACCACGAGGCTGTCCCACACCTGCTCGGCGGTGAGGCGGCGCACCAGCGGGCCGGGGAAAAGATACGGGCCTTTTTCGAGGTCCGGCGATGCGCTTGCGGCGCGCTGGTAGGTCACCGAATTAAACAGCACGCGCTGGAACTCGCGCAGATCGAAGCGCCCGACCTTGATGATCATCGCGAGATGCGCGAGCAGCGCGGGGTTGCTCGCCTTGGACAGATCGTCGAGGTCCGAGACAGGCTCCTGCACGGCGAGGCCGAACACTTTTTTCCACACGCGGTTCGCGATGTTCTCTGCGAACCGGGGATTGTTCGGATGCGTCATCCACTTTGCAAATTCCCCGCGGAGCTGCACCGGGTTCGACGTGTTGATTTTATAGGCCGGGTTCTTCGCGTCCGCCTTGCTCCACGAGATGAGCGTCGGCGTGACTAGCGACGAGGGCTTCACGTCGCTGTATTTGTAGTCCTTCGGGAAAGTGAGCTTCTGCTTGTTCGTGTCCTCCATGCGATACGCATTCGCGCTCGCGATTTTCTGCACCATGCCCTTGTTCAGCCCGCCGGTTGCATTCTTGCCCTTCACGAGCTTTTTGCCGGCGCCGAGCATTTTTTCGTCCAGCCCGTCGCTTGCGCCGAAGAACGCCGCCATCTGGTAAAAGTCGCGCTGCTTCCAGTCCGCGAGCGGGTGGTCGTGGCACTGCGCGCACGCCACATTTGCGCCGAGAAAAGTCGTGAGCAGGTTCGACACGCCGTCGAGCGGCATCTGCGCGTCGTATTCGAGAAAGCCGACCGCGCCGTTGTCGCACAGCTTGCCATCCGCCGTGAGCATCGTGCGCACGAGCGAATCCCACGGGCGATCCGCGTGGAGCTGATCCTTCAGCCAGTCCTGGAAGGTGAAAGCCGGCACGCCTTTGCCGAAGGTGTCCTTCAGCCGCAGCATGTCGCCCATCCAGTTGTACATGTTCATCGTGTAGCCGGGCGAGTAGAGCAGCTTGTCGATCAGCTTTGCGCGCTTGTCCGGCGCCTTCTCGGCGAGGAATGTGGACGCCTCCTCCGCAGTCGGGATGCGGCCGACGGCGTCGAGGTAAATGCGCCGCACGAATTGCTCGTCCGTCGCCGGCTGGTTGAACTGCTGCTTCTTCGCGACCAGCGTCGAGCCGATGAGAAAATCAATGTGATACGCCGCCTTCTTCACGTAGTCGTCAGCGAATGAATTCGCGCGCATCCGCTTCATGTAGTCATTCGCAAACGTGCGGTCCGCCGGCACGAGGTTCATGAGATACATCTGCACGGTCTTCCCCTCGCGCGTCTGCACCGTGAGGATGTTCCCGTAAAGCGAGCAAAACTGCGCCTCGATCTTGTTCCCCGCGGGGTCGCTCCACGTGCGCCACGGCGAAGGAAGTTCCGACTTCAGCGGCGTGGACTCGGGCTGCTCGGCCTTTTTCACCGCCACGGTCGCGGGGGTCGCGGGCGGTTGCTTTTTGTTGGGCTTCGCGCCGGATGCGGTGGCCGTCCAGACGAGGACGGAGCAGGCGGCGATGGAGGCGGAGAGGACGATGCGTTTCATGGCTGTGGGGATGTGGCGTAGAGTCGGGGGAGCGACTCACGAATGAATAGCGCCACATTCCGCATTTGCGACGACAATTTCGGGAGTGGGCTACTTTGAAAAGTGGCATGGGCGTCCCGCCCATGAACGGGCGGGACGCCCGTGCCACGCAGCGCAGTGCGGCAGCGGCGGCCGTCGGGTAGATTCAAAGTAGCCCACTGCCACAATTTCCGGGAAGGCGAGCGCAGCGCAAAGTAGGCGAGGTTTCCAACCTCGCGCGGGCGAGCGCAGCGAGGCGGCGGGCAAGGCGTACGGACTCACGACGGTTTTGCTCCGCACCATCCCGCCACCTCCGCCCGTCCTGCAGCGCGAGGTTGAAAACCTCGCCTACTTTGTTGCGCCGCCTCGTTGGCCCGCGCCTAGTGCCGTGTCAGTCGTGAAATGATGGGTTCATCGAACGTGAGTAAGGTGTGACTGGTGACTGGTGAGAAGTGACTGGTATCCAGCCATAATTGCCTCGTGAAAGGCGGAAGACCAGTCACTGTTCACCAGTCACCAATCACAACAGCCGGACTCGAAAACCACCCGTCATTTCACCGCTGACACAGCACTAGTTGCCGCCCGCGGGCTTCGGCGCAGCCGGCTTGGGCTCCTCGGCGTTCGGCGTAGCGGGCTTCTCGGCGGGCTTCACATCAGACGGCTTCGGCTCCGCGGGCTTCACACCTGCGGGCTTGCTGTCGGCAGGTATTGTCTCCGGCTTCGGAGTCTCCGCCGCGGGCTTGGCGGGAGCGTCGGGTTTCTTGTCACCGGGCTTCTCCGGCGCTGGAACGGACGGCGGGACCGCGACCGGCTGCGAAGTGGTGGAATTCGGGACGGCCGGTTTCTTCTCGGCCCCGACGGCAGCGGATGCGGCCTTCGCGGCATCCTCGGAGGCCTTCGCCTTTTCGCGCTCAACCTGCTCCTGCCTTTTTTGTTCGATGAATTCTTTGATTCTTCCCTGCCGCTTCGTGTCGTGCGTGCCGAGGACGGCGATGAGCAGGCACAGCGCGAGGAAGATCGAGCCCAGCCAGCGAGTCAGCGTCGCGAGGACATTCGTGGTCTGCGCGCCGAAGATATTGCTCGCGGTGTCGCCGCCAAATGCCGCGCCGAGGCCCTGATCCTTTGGCCGTTGCAGGAGCACGAGCAGGACGATGAGCAGGCAGACGAGGACGTTGACCGCGGTGAGCAAGTTGGTAATGAGGCCGATCCAGTTCATAAAAAAAGGGGCGCGGAATATGGGGGGCGGGTCGGCGCTTGGCAAATGCCAAATCACAGGATGAATTTAAGATTTTGGATTTAAGATTTTCCCGGCTTCCAGTCCTCACTGCGGGCGGGAAAAAAGCGGCCTTTCATCGCGACTTTGGAACCTCCAAGTTTGTTGCAGCGGGCAATTTCTCCCCGCGGGTAACGGCTGGCCCAAAATCTTAAATCCTAAATCTCAAATCTTAAATTCCCTCAGCCTCGTCGATCATTGCGCGCCTTTGTGCGGGCTGCGTCCAGCGCCATTGCGCCTCAGCGTCGAGTGAGGAGATCGGATCGAAGAAGAGAAATTTTTTCCCGGCCTTCACGCTCGGCGCGGTGAAGGCGGAGACGCCGGTGCGGCGGTCGTAAAAATCCGGCGTGTGGACGTCCCGCTTGCCACCGCCGCCGGGGGCGTCGAGCACGAATGCCGGGGTGTTGAAGCCAGCGGTCGCGCCTCGCACATGGCGCTCCAAATTTTGCGCGACATGGAGCGGAGTGCGGAGGTCTTCCACGCCGGGGACCATGTCGTGCACATAGACGTAGTACGGGTGGACGTTGATGTAGCTGAGCCTGCGCACGAGGAGCGTCATCACGTCCGCGGTGTCGTTCACGCCGCGTTGGAGGACGGTCTGGCATCGGACGTGGATGCCGCGCTCGGTCATGCGCCCGAGGGCGTCCTCGGTGAAGCCGGTGATTTCCGCAGGGTGATTGAAATGCGAATGCACGACCACGTCCTTGTGCAGCGTGCGGCCGAGCTCGACGACGCGGGTGAGGGCATCGAGCCACGCGCTGTCGGTGAGGATTTTTTGCGGGAGCACGCAGAGGCCTTTCGTCGCATAGCGGATGCGGCGGATGTTCGGCATCGCGAGCAGGCGGCGGCCGATTTCCTCGATGTGCTCGGCTTTCAAATTGTACGTGTCGCCGCCGGAGATCACGATGTCCTCGAGCTGCGGCTTCGATTCGATGTACGCGAATGCCGCATCCCAGCGACCGGCACCCGCGCTGAGTTTCATTTTTTCCACGAGATCCGTGTCATTTCCCACCGCGTAGCTGCGCGTGCAGAAGCGGCAGTACACCGGGCAGCTCGGCTGCGGGAGGAAGAGCGCCTTGTCCGGGTAGCGGTGCGTGAGGCCGGGCACCGGCGAGTCCTCGCGTTCGTTCAGCGAATCGAAGCGCAGCATCGGGTGATCCGCTTCCTGCTGCGAGCGGAGCGGGAGGAATTGCGTGCGGATCGGATCGGTGAGCGGCGCGGCCCAGTCCGCGAGTGCGAGGAGGTAGGGCGAAATGCGGAGCGCCATCGGCGCATGCGCGATCCCGGCTTCGAGGTCGCTGTAAAAACTTTCCGGCACGAGCGTGCCGAGGGTCTCCCGCAACTGGCGGGCGTTGGTGATGGTGTGGCGCTGCTGCCACTGGTGGTTCCCAAACTCGGCCGCGCTCACCTGCGCCCAGGCCGGAATGGCACGCCAGAATTCATCGCGGCGGAGATCGCGATGGCCCAGTCCGGCGTGGAGCTGGGTTTTCGGAGCAGCGGAGGCCGGGGGATCAACGTGATGCGTTTCGTGGATGATGTGGGAGTCGAGCATGGTGTGTTGAAAAAAGGGACTGGGCAGCGCGGAGCAGGCACCCGACGGGGTGCTGCAGTCCGGGAAAAAATCAATCCATCCGGAGAGATGTCGCGTGCGATGGCGCTGAAGCCTGGGCTTTCACTGGAATATAGATCGCGCGGATGCTCGGTGCGGATGCATGAAACTGCAAGCCGATCTTGCCCGGCCGCGCTACGGCGCGGGCAGCCTGCGCACCTCGACATTCTTGATCCGCCACGAATTCGCGCAGCATGCCTTCGCCATCGTGAAGCCAAAGCGTGCGTTCGGCGGGACCTTGTATTGCCTGAGTTGGTAGCCGTCGAAGGGCTTGGCTCCGTTCAACTCCATCGTCAGTTCCGGCCCGTCCACCTTGCAGTGAAAATGATTTACCGGCAGCAGTGCGCACTCCGGCTGCGGCAGGGTTGCCAGGTATTGCTTCGTGCTGCTCCAGACGCGCAGTGTTTGCGCGCCGCTGCCGTGCTGCTCGGCGGCAATCGCGAGCGCGGAGGTCGGGCGCACGTATCCAAAGGTCACGCCGAACGCGCGGCAGCAGTTCGCGCGGCATTCGATCTCCACGTCGCCGCGCATTTCGAACTTCCGCCCTGCGCGGCCGGGCGCGAGCAGCACCGCCGAGGCGTCGTTGCCGTCGAGCGTGATCACGCCGTCGCGCGCATCCCACTTGCCGCTCACGATCGTCCAGCCTTCGAGATGATCGGGCACCTTCAGCCGCACCCATTCGCCCTTCGCCAGCTCCGTCTCAAATTCCGCGGCCATCCGCAGCCGCTTCAGCACCGGCGCGGCGGCCGGACCGGCTTGCTTCGCGAGCACGTCGAGCTTCGTGCCCAGGCTGTCGTGGTTTCCGGCTTCGAGCAGGCGGCGCGCGGCGGCGAGTTCCTCGGTGCCATCCGCCTTGGCGATCGCGATCTCGGCGCGCAGGATTGGCTCGTCGAGTTGCATCCGCCGGAGCAGCGTGACGGCTTCGGGTTCGAGTCCCGCCTTCAATTCCCCGAGCATGCGCTCCGCCTGGAGCGGTTCGCCCGCGAGCCACGCGTAGATCGCGAGCCACGAGGTCCACGACGCACGCCGGTTGGCCGAGGACTCATCGCGCAGCTTTTCGAGGCAGAGCACCACGAGCGGCTTGGCGATCTGCGGGTTGGCGTAAAATGCGCGCACGTCGTCCCGCTTCTCGCCGAGCAGTGCCGCTGCGGTGCGGAAAAGTGACGGCACCAGCGTGTCGAAGCGCCGCGTCTCGAGGCACGCGCGCCCGAACGCGAGCAACTGCCCCTCCGACGCAGTCCCGAGTGTGATCGAGAGCGAGTCGAGATAGATCCGGTACGGACTCTCCAGATCGAACTGCGCGCTCACCGCGCGATCCAGCCACTCGCGGCGCGTCGGTTCCTTCGATGCAGTCGCCGTGCTGTGCGTGTAGCGCACCGCCTCCGCTGCGGCCCACGGCTCCTGGGGATTCAGTTTCCAAGCATCGGCGGATCCGCGGTATGCCTCGGAGTCGAGCTTTGAGATCTCCGGATCCTTCTGCTTGTCGCGGTTCGCATTTTTCCATGCGAAGACCTGGTTCATCCGCAGCCGGGCGATGAGCGTCTTGCGCGCCCACTCCGGCAGCGGGAGCGCCTCGTAGGTGTCCTTCATCTTCTCCGGCTCCTCGGGGAAAATGTGATGCCAGCGTCCCATCTCATGATGCACGAAGAGCGATTCCTCGCCCGGCAGATAGCTGCCGTCCTTCCACTCCGCGGCGATCCACTCCGCCGTTTTCGCCGGGAGTCCTTCCACGGCCTTGCCGGATTTGTCCGCGCGATCACCCACGAGCCGCGCGATGAAATGCGCCAGCGCACGCGAAGAACTTTTGTCTTCCGTGACAATCTTCAGCGCCTTCTCCGCCTCGGCCTCTCCTGCGCGCCACTCGCGCGTCTCCTCAAGTTTGATCGCGCTGAAAAAATAGAGCACCAGCGGATCTGCGCAGCCCTTCGCGAGCACGTCCGCGCCCTCCTTTGGCAAATCGCCAAGGATGCGCGAGGCCGTGTTCAAATCCGCCCAGTACTCGACCGCATGATCCACAAATGCAGTCGCGGCGACCGCCCACGCCTCGCCCTTGAGCCGCGCCTTGAACGGCTGCACGAACACGCGCTCCGCCCATTTCCGGTTCGCGGCCTCGATGTCCTTCGCGAGCTTCGCCTTCGGCTCTTGCGGGATCGGCGGAACTTGCGGGAGCTTTTCAAATTCCTGCTGCGCGAGAAGCGGCAGGCTCGCTGCGAGCACGCAGAGAAAAATGTGGAGGCACTTCATGGGGGAGGTTGGGGGATCCTTCAGCGAGCGCATCAGAGCGCGATCCCACTCACACGGGCAAGCCGTGCATTTCAAGACGAAAGCCTGTTGTGAAAAGACCGGAGGACGAGCGAGTGAGCATGCATACGGTGAGCACAGACCGGTGAAAATCAATGTGCCCCCTGCCGTCCGCGGCTGTGAGGCGTTCGCTCTTGTCGCGCGCCGCGGCGGTTGCTAGCAGGACGGCTCACTTTTCCAAAAACCCCCGAACACCATGAGCACGAACATCGAATCCACACTGATCGAAAACCGCGTTTTCAAACCTGCGAAGGCTTTTGCGAGCAAGGCGCGGATCAAGTCCATGGCGCAGTACAAAAAGATGTGGAATGAGAGCATCAGGAATCCGGAGAAATTTTTCGCGCGCGAGGCGAAGGAACTCACCTGGCAGAAACCTTGGACCAAGGTGCTCGATTGGAAATGCCCGTATGCAAAGTGGTTTGTGGGCGGACAACTGAACGTCTCGGAGAACTGCCTCGATCGCCATCTCGACGGGCCGCGCCGCACGAAGGCGGCGATCATGTGGGAGGGCGAGCCGGGCGAGAAGCGCGTGCTCACGTATCAGCAGCTCCATCGCGAGGTGTGCCGCTTTGCCAATGTGCTGAAGCGCAATGGCGTGAAGAAAGGCCATCGCGTGCTCATCTACATGCCGATGATTCCCGAGGCCGCGATCGCGATGCTTGCATGCACGCGCATCGGCGCGATTCATACGGTCGTGTTCGGCGGGTTCAGCGCGGAGAGCATCAAGGATCGCGCGCTCGACTGCGGCGCGACGCTCATCATCACCGCCGACGGCAGCTACCGCCGCGGCGCGATCGTGGCGCTGAAGAAGAACGTGGACGATGCGCTCAAGAGCGGCGAGACGCCGGTGAAGCGCGTGATCGTGTTCCGCCGCACGGGCGCGGACATCCACATCGAGGAAGGCCGCGACGTGTGGTGGCACCGCGAACTCGAATACGTGGACGCGAAATGCCCCGCGGTCGCGCTGGATTCCGAGACGCCGCTTTTCATCCTCTACACGAGCGGCTCGACTGGAAAACCGAAGGGCATCCTGCACACGACCGGCGGCTATCTGCTGCACGCGTACATGACGTGCAAATACGTTTTCGATCTGCGCGATGAGGACGTGTACTGGTGCACCGCCGATGTCGGCTGGGTCACTGGCCACAGCTATCTCGTCTATGGTCCGCTCGCGATGGGCGCGACTTCGCTGATGTATGAAGGCGCTCCGAACTGGCCGGAGAATGATCGCTTTTGGAAAATCATCGCGGACTACGGCGTCACCGTTTTCTACACCGCGCCGACGGCGATCCGCGCATTCATGAAGTGGGGCGACCAATGGGTGACCAAGCACGACCTCAGTTCGCTGCGCCTGCTCGGCACGGTCGGCGAGGTGATCAATCCCGAGGCATGGATGTGGTATCACCGCACCATCGGCGGTGAACGCTGCCCCATCGTGGACACGTGGTGGCAGACGGAAACCGGTGGCATGATGATCACCCCGCTGCCCGGCGCGACGCCGACGAAACCCGGCACCGCGACGCTCCCATTCTTCGGCGTGGACGCCGCGATCGTGGACGACAGCGGCAAGGAACTCGGGCCAAACCAGGGCGGCAAACTCGTCATCCGCAAGCCGTGGCCCGGTATGCTCCGCGGCATCTGGGGCGACAAGGCGCGCTACAAGCAGACGTACTGGAGCGAGTTCAAGGGCATGTATTTCGCCGGCGACGGCGCGCGCCGCGACAAGGACGGAAATTTTTGGATCGTAGGTCGCATTGACGACGTGCTGAACGTCGCCGGTCACCGTCTCGGCACCTCCGAAGTCGAGAGCGCGCTCGTCTCGCATCCGTCCGTCGCCGAGGCCGCAGTCGTCGGCAAGCCGGACGAGTTGAAAGGCCAGGCCGTCGTGTGCTTCGTCACCGTGAAGACCGGCATCACCACGAGCAAGGAACTCGCCGCCGAATTGAAGAAACACGTCCGCACCGTCATCGGCCCCGTCGCCACGCCCGACGAAATCCGTTTCACCGACGCGCTGCCGAAGACGCGCTCGGGAAAAATCATGCGCCGCCTGCTCAAGCAGGTCGCTGCCGGTGAACTCATCACCGGCGACACCACAACCCTCGACGATCTCAGCGTCCTCGCGAAGCTCGCGACGGCAGAGGATTGAAAGTGAGAATGAAATCGCGGCGATGACTCCGAGGCATCTGGCCATGTTTTGCATTGCACAGCTCGGGTGCATCGCCGCCGGGATTCTCTGCGCGTATAAGTGCATAAGGCTGCAGATCGTACTGGCGGAGCAGTTGCAGGGTTCAGGCACGCACGCACGGGGGTCGGTGGCAGTGAAGTTCCTCACTTCATACGGGTGGCTGCTGCTTCTCGTTCCTTTCGCTTGCGTCATTCTCATCCCGAGACATCGAGAAGATGAGTCGAGCGCGGATGTGTCGTGGCGCTGGAGTTCCATCACGGCGATCGTGGCTGGCATCGCGGTGATTGCCTTTCCTCCCGCCTTTGGGATCGCCGAACTTATCAGCATTTTCGCCGCCTGATCGGGAGCCGCGGCGAACGTCCGAGAAATGAGTGATGTTTGCAATCGTCCGCGAAACGGCTAATTCATTTCGCATGATCCCGAGCCTCGCCAGCGCCGTCCCACAGGTCGCCCGGCTGTGTGAAGAGCACGGCGTCCGCAAGCTTGCGGCATTCGGATCTGCGGTCAGCGGGCGTTTTGATCCCGAAGCGAGTGACTTTGATTTTGTCGTCTCATTTCAAGATACCGCTTCGCACGGCTACGCGGATCGCTATCTCGATTTTGCGGAGGCACTCGAACGACTTCTCGGACGGAAAGTGGATCTCGTGACCGAGCGTTCGATCCGCCGCCCTTCATTCCGGCGCTCGATCGAGTCTGCGCACGAGATCATCTATGAAAACTGAGGCGCTCGAACGCCTCGGCCATGCGCTCGCAGCGTGTGAAGCCGTCGCAGGCTTCTGCGCAGGGAAGACTCGCGAGGATTATCTCTCCGACACCTTGCTGCGCTCCGCCGTGGAGCGGCAGTTTGAAATCATCGGCGAGGCGCTCAACCGCGCAGCGCAGATCGACGAATCAATTGAAGCCAGCGTTCCTGTTCTGCGACGCATCGTCGGGATGCGCAACCGCATCATCCACGGCTACGACTCCGTGGATGACGAGCTCATCTGGAGCGTGGTCGTGGATAACCTGCCACCGCTTCAGGTCACGCTGACCTCGCTGCTCGCGCAATAAACGCAGGCGCACTCGGGAGAGTGCGGGCGCGGGCTTCCGCCCGCGCCTACGGGCGCCTCCGCAGCAGGCAGCGCGAGGGCGCACCGTCGCCGTTGTGGAATTTGATCGGCAGGCAGTTGAGATCGTAGTTGCCCGGCTTGATCTTCGAAAGGTCGAGGCCCTCGATGATCCACACTTCCGCGCCGAGCAGAATGTGGTGCGTCTCGATGCCGTCCTTGTAAAATCCGCCGACGCTCAGGTAATCCACGCCCACCGTCTGCACGCCGCAATCCACTAGCTCCTGCGCGGCCTCCTTCGAGATATACACGAAGTCCTTGTCGAACTCCGGCTTCTTCCAGCTCACCGCCGAGTTGCGCGTCTTGAAAATGATCCTCTCGCCCTTGCGCAGTTTCAGCTTCTTCAGCTCCGCGGGTTTGATGGCCACGCGGTCCTTGATCTCGACGACGCGCGCCGGGCCGATCACGGCGTCCCACGGCAGATCGTCCATCGTCTTTGCGCCATGGAGAAAATGCAGCGGCGCATCCATGTGCGTCCCGGTGTGCGAATTGAAATTGATCGCCGACACATTGCACACGTCGCCCTTTGCAGTGCCGAGGTGCATCGTGATCGAAGTCGGCGGCCCGCCCGGCCAGCCGTGCATGGTGTTTGAGATGGAAACGGAGACGTCGATCCAGGGATTTGATTTCATGGTGAAAGTGGGAGTCGGAATGAAGTTCTAAAAATCGGTGTGGCGCGATGCTGTCTCCTCTTATTCCTAATCTTATTCTTATTCTTATTCTTATTCTGCAAGCGGAGCGCGCAGCGGTTTCAAGGGAGGAATAAGAATAGGAATAAGAATAAGATTAAGAATCGAATGCGGGTGCCTGCGACACTTTATGCGCAAATCGGACACCGCAGCCCTCGCTCAAAACCGGATCACATTCTTGATCCCCTCGGCCTTGCCGGTGAGCAGTTCGCGGTGCGCCTCGATCGTGTGCCGCCCTGTGATGAGCGCCGCGACCGCCTTCGGCCAGCGCTTCTTGAATTCGCCGAGGTCGTGGATCGCGTCGAGGAACGACTGCGGGCTCGCGTTCACCGTGCCGATGAGCGCGTGGTTTTTCAGCGTGATGTTGCGGATGATCGTGTCGGCGAAGACCGGGATCTGCGGCTTCTCCGCGGGGATGCCGGTGAAAATGAACACACCATTGATGCCGAGCACGCGCGCCAACTCGAACGACACGGCACCCTCGCCGACGGCCTCATACACGAGGTCAATGTTGCCGATTTTCTTCGCGAGATCGTCCACGGAGACTTCCTTCGACGAAATGTATTCCACGCCGATCTGCTCCGCGATGTCCGCCTTGAAGTTCGGCTTCGGCGAGCGCGAATAGATGAACACGCGGAAGCCCTCGATGAGCAGCTTCATCGCGCCGAGCAGACCGATCGGCCCCGCGCCGAGCACCACCGCGTTGCGCCCGAAGCCGCGCCCTTTTCCATCGCGATTGTCGTGCTCCCAGCCGGGCACGCGCTTCTGCACCTGCCACGCCTGCGCGAGGCCCTTCTCCGCGATCGTGAGCGGCTCGGCCATCACGGCGAGGTCGCGCAAATCCTTCGGCACCGGCGTGAGGTAGGTCTCCTCCTCGACCCACTGCTCGGTCATGTAGCCGTGGAGCTGGTTGATGCCGCGCTCCTTGAAAGTCCACGTGAAACAAAAATCCTGCCGCCCCTCGCGGCAAGGCGTGCAGTTCGGATCCGTGCAGGGCCGGCGCACGCTCGGCACGACGAGATCGCCCACCTTGAATTTCGTCACCGCCGACCCGACTTCCGCGACTTCGCCGAGGCACTCGTGGCCGAGCACCAGGTAGTCGCAGCCCGTCGGCCCGTGCCCGTAGGCAAATGTGCAAATCTCGCGATCCGTCCCGCAGATGCCGACCTCGATCGTGCGGACCCTCACCTCGTTCGGCGCGGTGATTTTCGGCTCAGGGTGCGCGACGACGCACAGTTCCTTTTTTGAAGGAACGACGCCGACGCCTTTCATGGTGATCGTGCTCATGGATGTTGAAAAAATGACGCCCGGCGCGATTTCACACCTGCACGAGCGGGCGCGCAGGATACGCGCGGCTCGCGAGAGGACAAATCCTTTCCGCCGCCGGCACGTTCCAAAACTTCTTGCAGAGCCACCGCGATATCCTACGAGTGATCCATGATTACGAGACGCCTGTTTGTGTTCTTCGCTGGAATTGCACTCTCGTCCGCCAGCCTCCCCCTGCACGCGCAGGATGATGCCTACGGGCATGTGCGCTTCACGAACGAAAGCGGTCAGCCCGCGAAGGTGAAAATCTGGAACCCAAGAGTCGGCGGTGCGGTGTTTGAGGCCACCGTTGAAACTGGGAAATCAACGGATGTGACAAACAAGGACGGGAAGCCGATGCGCGTCGGACTTGGTTCATCCCAGATCCAAGTCAACGGCATGCCGGAAAAATCGGTGATCACTGTCGCTACGCGCACGGGTGATACCTATGTCGTGGTCTGGACAAAGGACGGATTCAAACCGAAGGCGAAGGAGTAAATCCGCCGTCGCGCGGATTAAAATCGTCGGACTGCCCGACATTCAAAGGCTGCTGCACCGGCTTTGCGGTTGACTCGCATTTCCGCGCGCACTTCCCTCGCGGCCCCAAAAAAACTCTCCCGTGAAAATCGAACCCTTTGGAAAAACTGCCGCCGGTGAACTGCTGGACGCCTTCATCCTCACGAACCGCCGCGGCCTCCGCGCGAAGCTGACGAACTGGGGCGCGTGCCTCGTCGAGATGCACACGCCGGATCGCAACGGCGCGCTGGCGGACATCACGCTCGGCTTCGACACGCTCGACCGCTACCTCGTGAAGCACCCGCATTTCGGCGTGACGACTGGCCGCTTCGCAAACCGCATCGCACTCGGAAAATTCACGCTCGACGGCGTCACGCATCAGCTCGCGATCAACAACGGCCCGAATCACCTCCACGGCGGCCCGACGGGATTCCACGCGCGCGTGTGGAAGGCCGAGCCGACCACGAGCGGGAATGGCGTGCGCTTTTCCTACGTGAGCGCAGACGGCGAGGAAGGCTTCCCCGGCACGCTCACCGTCGCGGTCACCTACACGCTCACCGATGACGATGAACTGCGCCTCGACTACGAAGCCACGACCGACAAGCCGACCGTGCTGAACCTCACGAACCACGCGTACTGGAATCTCGCCGGCGCGTGCGAAGGCGACGTGCTCGGCCACGAAGTGACGCTGCACGCGAGCCGCTTCATCCCCGTGGATGCCGTGGGAATTCCGAGCGGCGAAATCGCCGCGGTCACCGGTGGCCCGATGGATTTCACAAAGGCGAAGACGCTCGCAAAAGACTTCGCGCAGATGACCGGCACGCCCGGCGGCTACGACCATTGCTACGTGATCGAACAGGCGAGCCCCGGCGCGTTCACACTCGCCGGCGAGGCATACGAGCCGCGCAGCGGACGCGTGCTGAAGGTTTCGACGACCGAGCCGGGCATCCAGCTCTACACGGGAAATTTTCTCGATGGCTCGGTGATCGGCAAAGGTGGCAAGGCTTGCAAAAAAAATTACGGTTTCTGCCTCGAGACGCAGCACTTCCCCGATTCGCCGAACCGCCCGAATTTCCCGAGCACCGTGCTGCGTCCCGGCGAAAAATTCCGCAGCACGACGGTGCATCATTTTTCCGCGAGGTAGTTCGCAGCAACGAGATCGCAGATGCGCGTGAAAGCGGACGGCGCGCAAAGTAGGCGGGGTTGAAAACCTCGCCTACTTTGCCGCAGCGCACCGCGACCACCTGAAAAATCCCGGGAACAATCTGAGCAAGGTCACACCAGCACCCGCTCCGGCGCGACGACCGGGCGGCGCTGCGTGAGTCTCGCGATGAGCCGGTCCCAATGCTCCTGCCCGGCGATGATCTCGATCTCCACGCGGAGAAAATAGATTGGCACCTCGGGCTTGTCCGCGTCGCCGATGCGCGCGGGAAAACGCACGGCGTCCTTTTCCGTCGTGACGATGAAATCCGCATCGCGCCGCGCGCAGCGGGCGACGAAATCCTCCAGCTCTTTCCCGCGGAAGCGGTGGTGATCGGCGAAGCGTGTCGTGATTTCGATCTTCGCGCCGAGATCGCGCAGGGTGCCCTCGAAGCTCTCGGGGCGCGCGATGCCGCTGAGCACGCCGAGGTATTTGTCGCGCAAATCGGAGAGCGGGCGCGTGTCTGCGGGGTCGTAGAGATTTTGCAGGCGCACGGGCTTGTGGACGCATTCGACGATGTCGGCGGTGCGGTTGTATTTGCGGATGCGCCTGATGAGCGCGCGGCTCTCGCCCGGCACGGCCTTCGTGATGAGGATGAGGTTTGCGCGGCGGAGATTCGGCGGCGGCTCTCGCAGGGTGCCGCGCGGGAGGAGGAACTCATTTCCAAACGGCGCCTGCCGATCGATGAGGCAGATGTCGAGGCGGTGCTCAATGTCGAGATACTGCATGCCGTCGTCGAGGATGAGGATGTCGGCCTTGAATTCCGACACGGCGACTGCACCGGCGCGCGCGCGATTTTTATGAACGAGCACGGGCACATCGCCGAGGCTGCGCGCGAGCATGTACGGCTCGTCGCCGGCCCACGCGGAATCGAGCAGCAGCTTTTTTCCGTCGTGGACGACGCGCGGCTTGAACTTGCCGAAAAAAATCCGCCGCAGCCGGCGCAGCACGGGCAGCTTCCGGCTTTTGTAGCCGCGGCTGAGGATCGCCACGTTGCGCCCGCCGTCCTTCAGCTCGCGCGCGAGGCGCTCGACGACGGGCGTCTTGCCCGTGCCGCCGACGGTGAGATTGCCCACGCTGACGACCATGACGCCGAGCTGCCGTCCCTTGCGGATGCGCTTGCGGCAGAGCCAAAGCCGCACCTGCACGATGCCGCGGAACAGCCACGACAGCGCGTAGAGCAGCCAGCGCAGGAGCATCGCGCGCTTGCCGAACCGGCGCTCCAGGATGACGTCGGTCGCGAACTGCTCGAAGCGATCCAGTGAATCACGGAATGACATCGGCGGGGTCCGCTGGTCGCGTGCCTTCGTTGTCCGCGGTCGTCACCACGAGGCGCGATCCCGGCGGCGCGGCATCGAGCATCGCCGTGGTGATCGCATCCTCGCCATCAAGCGTGAGGCAGCAGATCGTCGAGCCGCTGCCGCTGAGGAAACCGCCAAGCGCGCCCGCCTTTTCCCCGGCGGTGATGACCTTCTTCAGAAAAGGCACGAGCGGCTCGCGGAACGGCTGGTGCAGCCCGTCGGCGAAGCAGCCGCGCAGCAGATCGTAGCGCTTCTGGAGAAATGCCGCGGTGATGCGGCAGGCGTTCGCGACACTCGTGACTGCGCTGCTTCGCGAAATCGCAGCGGGTAAAACTTTGCGCGCCTCGGGCGTGGAGACCTCGAAATTGGGGATGAGCAGGATGAATTTCAGCGTGTCCTCCACATCGCAGCGCAGCGTTTCCGCGCCGGCGCGTGCGACGGTGAAGCCGCCGAATGCCGCGGGCGCGGCATTGTCGGGATGGCCCTCGAGTTCCGCGCACAGCTCGTAGAGTCGCTTCGGCCCGAGCTTGGCGCCGCTCATCGCATCGAGGCCGTGCAGCACGCCGAGCCGCACCGTCACACTGCTGCCGAGTCCGCGTGACTGCGGCACCTCGCCATCAATTAGCCACGCAAAACCGATCGGGTCGATCTCGGCAGTTTTGAAAAAAAGCTTCGCCGCGTCTGCGACGATCTTCGGGTGCCGGATGCCTTCCGCCGGCTGCACGGTCACGCGATTTGCAATGCCCAGCGCGACGCCGAGGCAGTCGAATCCGGGGCCGAGGTTGGCCGTCGTCGCAGGCACACGGGTGGTCACACTTGTCATGGGCGCAGTGAACCCTCCACGACGCGGCTCGGTCAAACGTCGAATGCCGCGTTTGACCGGGCACGGCGCAGCGGATACTTGTCCACTCACGCGCGATGAAGGCGATTCTCCTCATTTGTTCCGCTGCAATTCTGCAGGTGCTGGCCGCGACGGCGATGGCTGCCGATTCTGCCCCGAAGGTGCTCACCAAACCAGAGGTGGAGTTTCTGGACAGTTTAAGAGCGGTGAAAATCGGGATTGGCGAAGACGAACTTCGTCAGCGCTTCCCGGATCTCGGTGCGCTTCGGAAGCCCGACAGCCCGGGCCAGCAGCATCTGATGTTCGCTGACTTCCCTCAGTTCACGCTCGCGGGATTGGAGTGGCACGGCAGCGCCGAATTCGCAACCGGAAAGCTCGTGCGAGTTTCCGTGTATGCATCAGCGCGGGATTCAGAATACCCGGGAGCGAAGACCCTGATATTGCCACGTCACGAGGTGCGGAAAGCCGGGCTTCTTATCGCCGCTCATTTCCAGCGACGCATCGGCAGTGTGACCGAGCGATTTGTTCCAAATTTGGACTGCCCGTCCGGAAACCCATGCCGTTTGCGACACACATGGCGAACAAAGGAACGGGAGCTGTTCGTTGAGTTTTTCACAGTTTCATCCCACACCAGCGTGACCGTATCGCTCGCGGACTGGGAGGAATCGCGGCGCGAGCAAAAGGAACTTTACGAAAGCTCATGGCCGCTGAAACCGGCACCGCGGGCTTTGCTCCGTGAGGTGGCGCAGCCGCGCTGACGCAGCCTGACGGCAAATGTCGCCCGACTCCCGCGTTTGACCCGGCGCGATGTGGCGGCTAGATGTCCGCCGATGCCCGCACCTTCCCTCCGCAACATCGTCGCCGAGATCGTCGAAAAGACGCCGGTCTTCGACATTCACACTCACCTGTACGACCCGGCATTTGGCGATCTGCTGCTGTGGGGGATTGATGAGCTGCTCATCTACCACTACCTCGTCGCCGAGTCGTTCCGCTGGATGGATGTGCCGTATGAAAAATTCTGGGCCGCGCCGAAGCAGCAGCAGACGGAGTGGATCTGGAACGAGCTTTTCCTGAAGCACTCGCCCGTGAGCGAGGCCTGCCGCGGCGTGCTCACCGTGCTGAACAAACTCGGACTCGACGCGAACAAACGTGACCTGCCCGCACTGCGAAAATGGTTCGCGGCCTGGAAGCCCGAGGACTACGTGACGCGCTGCTGCGAACTCGCGAACGTGCGCAAGATCGCGATGACGAACTCGCCCTTCGACGACACCGAGCGCCCCGTGTGGGAGCGCGGCTTCACGCGCGATCCGCGCTTCATCGCCGCGCTGCGCATTGACCCGCTGCTCGTGGACTGGCCGCACGCCGCGAAGCGCCTGCACGGCTGGGGCTATGCGGTGAGCGCGGATTTTTCCGGGCAGACCTTCGCCGAGGTGCGCCGTTTTCTAGCGGACTGGACGAAGAAAATTGACGCGCAGTATTGCATGGTGTCGCTGCCGCCGGACTTCGCATTCCCCGCGCACACGGACGCGGCGAAGATCATCGAGCACGCGATCATGCCGCACGGACGCGAGCACAACCAGGCGTTCGCGCTGATGATCGGCGTGCGCCGCAATGTGAACCCGCAGCTCCAGCTTGCAGGCGACAGTGTCGGCGTCGCGGATGTCACCGCGGTCGAGCGACTGTGCGCGACTTTTCCGCAGAACAAATTCCTCTGCACGATGCTCGCGCGCGAAAACCAGCACGCACTCTGCATCGCGGCGCGGAAATTCCGCAACCTGCATGTCTTCGGCTGCTGGTGGTTCATGAATGTGCCGAGCATCATCGAGGAGATCACACGGATGCGGCTGGAGCTGATCGGCCTGAGCGTCACGCCGCAGCACAGCGACTGCCGCGTGCTGGATCAGCTCACCTACAAATGGGCGCACAGCCGCCCGATCATCGCGAAGGTGCTGGCGGAAAAATACGACGACCTCGCCGCGACCGGCTGGCAGCCGACACGCGAGGAGATCGAGCGCGATGTCCACGGCCTGCTCGGCGGCGCATTCGAGGAATTCCTCGGGCGCAGGTAGGCCCGGTTTTCATCCTCCCGACTTCCGGCCAAAATCACACAGGCCCCGCCCTCCGGCTCACTTGTTGATCGGGCGGCCGCGGCCTTTCACGGACATGTTCGCGGGCGGCTGCGGGGCGGTTGCGGGCTGCTTGAACGCCGGCATCGGCACGGCGCCGCCGGGCCGCGGGATGGACTGCACGGGCATGGCGGGCTGCGTGCGTGTCGCATTCACCTGGACCGGCATGGGCATCGGTGCGCCGGGCTTCATCATCTGGCCGGGCAGCGCGGGCCCGCGGCCCGCATTCGGCAGGGGTGGCGGCGCGTTGATTGTGTCCTCCTTGAATCCGACCTCGCCGGTGTCCGGGCCTTTTTCGAGGACGACCTTCGTGTCGCGGTAACTGCCACCGTGCCGGACGAGCTTCACGACGATACCGTCGTCGCCAGGCTCATTCGCGATGAATGGCTTCAGCGCGCGATCCTCGCCGATGCGCTTGATGATCACGTAGTCCTTCCCGTCCGCCGAGCCGATGCCGCTCACGTAGAGGTTTTGGGTGAAAGGGGGCAGTTTCGGTGCTTCCGGCTCGGCAGCCTTCGTCTCGAGGACAAACGGGCTCTTCGCGAGCGTCGCGGCGTAGCGATCCTTCGAAAAACTCTGCGGCAGGAGATCGTCCGCGCCGGCGGCTGCGGTGAGGAGGAGGAGAATGGCGAGCGGCTTCATGGGGATGTGGCGGACGCTGCCACGGGATGGGGCGGCGATCAACATTCAACATCCAACGTCCAACATGGAACATTCAACCAATGACGAATGACGAACGACGACAAATGCTTTCCATGCCTGCCAACCGTCCGAACACTGATACCATCTCGCAGAAATAAGGGGACTCTTCGGCGCAATTGGTCCGCTTGTCGGCGTGGGCGGAAGCCCGCGTCACGCGCTCTCCCGAGTGCGCCTACGATTCGGCGCCGACTGTCCGGTTAATTTTGCGAGATCGTATGAGCACTCGTCATCCGGCATTGGTTGGATGCTGGATGTTCAATGTCGAATGTTGGATGTTCCCTGCTTCTCCGGTTGCGTGACAAAACCCGATGCTGCGGCGGCGGGAGGTGGCGACCTCCGGGCGCGTTGACAGACGGGGAAACGCACCCGGAGGTCGCGTTCCACCGCGTGCTTGCGCACGCAGGCTTACGCGGTTTGTCACGCAAACCGATAAGCACCGGATGTTCAATGTTGGATGTTTCCCCTCCCTCTCCCCGGAAAAAGCGAACGCCGACCCGGGCTTCCCCGGATCGGCGTTGCACTGATTATTTTTGCGGTGAACCGCGAGCGGCTTAGACGGCCTTGTCGCCCGTCTCCTCCGTGCGGATGCGCACGGCCTGCTCGACGGAGCTGACGAAGATCTTCCCGTCGCCGATCTTGCCGGTCTTTGCGGCTTTGACGATGGCGGACGTGGCCTGTTCAGCGATCGGGTCGGCGACCACGATCTCGATCTTGATCTTCGGCAGGAAGTCCACGGTGTATTCCGATCCGCGGTAGATTTCGGTGTGGCCTTTCTGGCGTCCGAATCCCTTGACTTCCGTCACGGTCATTCCCTCGATGCCGATTTCGGCGAGGGCGTCTTTCACCTCTTCGAGTTTGAAGGGCTTGATGATGGCTTCGATTTTTTTCATGGAGTCTGTTTGGTTGGTTTTAATGTGAAGGTCGCGGCCCGAACTGCGCGGCTGCGCGCAGCCGGGCCGCTTTCCCCCTGCAAGACTTAGAGGACGTAGCCCTCCTCCTGGTGGTCGGTGAGATCGAGGCCGGTGGTTTCTTCCTCCGGCGTCGGGCGCAGGCCGATGACTGCCTTCACGAGGAAGGTGATGACGAGCGTGCCGACGATCGCGAGGACGAGCGTGACGCCGACGGCTTTCGCCTGATCGATCCACGCGGTGTGGCCGGCGATGGCGGCCGCGAGGCCGTTCTGCGTGGCCGGGTTCGCGTCGGCAAGCTTGCCGGCGACTGCGGCGAGGTTGCTGGCCGTGTTGCCGTTCACGGTGGAATCCGCGAGGAAGCCGGTCATCAGCGCGCCCATCGTTCCGCCGATGGCGTGGACGCCGAAGGTGTCCAGCGCGTCATCGTAGCCGAGCTTGGCCTTCACGACCATCACGAAGATATACGGGACGACCGCGGCGAGGACGCCGATGATCATCGCGCCGGTTGCATTCACGAAGCCGCACGCAGGCGTGATGACGACGAGACCCGCGACGATGCCCGAGCAGAAGCCGAGGATCGAGGCGTGGCCCTTGAGCGCTTTCTCCATCAGAGCCCACACGAAGCCGGCGGTCGCCGCTGCGAGCGTGGTGGTCATGAAGGCATTCGCCGCGACGCCGTCAGCGCCGACCGCGGAGCCGGCATTGAAGCCGTACCAGCCGACCCAGAGCATTCCGGTGCCGACCATGCAAAGCACCATGCTGTGCGGGGACATCTTGTCCTTGCCGAAGCCGAGGCGCTTGCCGAGCAGGATGCAGAGGATGAGCGCGCTCCAGCCGGACGACATGTGGACGACCGTGCCGCCCGCGAAGTCCATCGCGTGAATGGCGGTCGCAGTCTTGTTCCAGACGCCGTTCATCATGCCGGTGATGCCCCACACATGGTGCGCCAGCGGGAAGTAAACGACAAACATCCACACGGCAATGAAGGTCATGACGGCGCTGTACTTCATGCGCTCCGCGACCGCGCCGACGATGAGCGCCGGGGTGATGATCGCGAACATGAGCTGATACATCGAGAACACATTCTGAGAGACCCAATAAGAGTAGTCAGGGTTCGTTGCGGAAGTGACGCCCTTGAGGAAGAAGAATTCCGAGCCGCCGAAGAACTTGCCCAGCAAGGTTCCGTCGAAACTTTTGCCGAAGACCAGCGAGTAGCCGAATGCCCACCACAGCACCGTGATGAGACCCGCGCACCCGAGACACTGGGCGCAGACGGAGAGCACATTTTTCCGACGGACGAGGCCGCCATAGAAAAGTGCCAGGCCGGGGAGCGTCATGAAGAGCACCAGGGCAGCGCAGATCATCATGAAGCCATTGTGGCCGGGGCCGGACGTGCCCGCCGAGCCGAGGCCCGGCAGCAGGTTGCCTTCCTTGTCCACTGGCAGGTTCATGTTGCCGTCCTTGTCCTTGACCTTGTAATCGGCAAACGCCGCACTCGGGTCGCTGTTCGTAAGGTAAGCCTCGACCGCCAGGAGGCGCTCGTGGATCAGCAGCTTCAAGTCTTCAGGCACCTTCTTCGGTTCTGGAGCTGCCTCCTCCTTTTTTGCCTCGTCTTTCTTTTCAGCAGCCGGTGCAGCGGTCGGCGTGGCGGCGGGATCCGCCGGGGCCTGTGCCCGCAGGGTGGGTGCTCCGAGCGAGCCGAGCGCGACGACGGCCGCGATGGCAAGGCTGGAGATGATCTTGGTCAGTTTCATTCGTATTGTGGGATGTGGTTGGTTTGTTGATTTGCCGCACTCGCGTCCTCGCTGTCGAAAAGCGCTCACAGGGGGCGGCGCTCGTGCGATGGCAGGGTCTGTCGGTTGGCGCGGCCCCCTTAGCAACGCCCGTGCCAACCCATGCCAGCGACCCCGTCCAACAGAGGAAAATACTTCCAAGACCCCACTTTCGGCACTTTCCGGGCTGGCTAAAAATGCGCATCCCTCTGGCCCGTGCGCAAATCGCAACAGTTGGCCGGGCGGTGAAAGTGAACGAATGCTCATCGCAATGGGCGCGGCGCTTTCTAAGTCGCCGAAGCTCCCCGCCGCACGCATCCCGTCGCTGGGCGAAGAGCGTTCTTCCTTGGGCGTTAGGCGTTAGGCGTTAGGCGTTAGACGTTAAAAGTTAGAAGTTGAGCGCCGCAGGCACCTCGCATCGGCACGCTGGCGCACTGATGCAAATGAGTCCGCTGCGCGGGGCTTCAACACCTAACTTTTAACATCTAACGCCTAACGCCAAAAGCCGGCACCGCCCGTCCACGCCGAGTTTCCGTGTTCCCTTTCTCCGGCGCTTCGCGTAAAAGCGCGCCATGCCTTCATTCGACATCACCTCCGAAGTGGACACGCAGGAACTCGACAACGCCATCAACCAGGCCCGCAAGGAACTCGCGAACCGGTTCGACTTCAAAGGCTCCAAGGCCGCCATCGAACTCGATGAGAAGGAATCGAAAATCAAACTCTCCGCCGAGGATGCGAGCCGGCTGAAGAGCCTGCACGACATCGTCGTCAGCAAGCTCTCGAAGCGCGGCGTGGACCTTCGCAATGTGGAGCGCAAGGACCCCGCGATCTCGCCGCTCGGCCACGCCACGCAGGATCTCGTGATCAAGCAGGGGCTCGATGGCGAGAAGGCGAAGGAGATCATCCGGGCGATCAAGGAGAAGGGCCTGAAAGTGCAGAGCGCATTGCAGGACCGGCAGATCCGCGTGACGGGAAAAAGCCGCGACGACCTGCAGGAGGTGATCGCGTTTTGCCGCAGCGCGGAATTCGAGGTCGGGCTGCAGTTCGGGAATTTCCGGGATTAGTGCGGACTATTGAATATTAGGCTCCTTTCCGTATGTGGCGCGATAAAACCGTTCAGTTCTTGAAGACGCACAACTTCGCTAGTGACCAAGACTGGAAGCGAACGGAAGCTTTGAAAACTAAACTTGCCGCCGATCTCGCTTCAAGCCCATCGCGCTCTATATCACGTCCGCTCTTCGACGAAATACTGGTTTGGAAGCTTCGTGGCCAGATTGGTCGCCAGCAAACACGACGGACCGCTATCACCTCACAGTTACTTAGTGCGATTACCGGCTGTGCATTGCGCCTCCAACATTCTGATTTCGAGATTTTGACAGCGGCCCGTATGGCAGTGTTGCAGGCGCTACCGGGCGTTGGAATGGGCGTCGCCTCCGCGATTCTTACACTTACCTCCCCGCAGGACTATGGCGTTATTGACTTCCGCGTTTGGGAGTTGGTCTTTGGTCGATCCAAAAACGGGGAGCGCAAGCAGACCTTCACGGCAAAAAACTATTTGGACTACCTCAAGGCCATCCGATGCTTTGCAATACAGAACAGGGTGCCAACTCAACATGTTGACTTTGCATTGTGGAAAGCTTGGGAGACGGAGTGACCTCTAGCACACAGCTTGACAGAGCGTACGCTGTCCCGCACGCTTTGGGCATGACTTCAGTTCCGGTCACGCAGGCCCGCTCCAGGCTCTACCAGCTCATTGATGAGGCGTCCGATTCGCACGAACCCATCCAGATTACGGGCAAGCGTTGCAATGCGGTGCTTGTGTCGGAGGAGGACTGGCGCAGCATTCAGGAGACGCTTTACCTCGTCTCGATTCCGGGGATTCGCGACTCCATTCGCAAGGGCTTGGCCGAGCCGCTCAGCAAATCCTCCGCGAAGCCCGGCTGGTGAGCTGGGCCGTCGTTTTCACGAAGCAGGCGCAGAAGGACGCGAGGAAGATTGCGTCCTCGAATCTCAAGCCGCAGGCGCAGCGGCTTCTGGACATCATTGCGAAGAACCCGTTCCAGAATCCTCCGCCATACGAGAAGCTCGTCGGGGACTTGGCGGGCGCGTATTCCCGCCGCATCAATATCCAGCAACGGCTGGTGTATCAGGTCTATGACGCGGAGCGCACAGTCAAAGTGCTCCGCATGTGGACTCACTATGAATGAACCGGTGCGAAATCGCCCTTCGCCAAGTTTGAAACCAATGATGAAACCCATCCTCCGCGCGGCTCCTAGTCGCGCGGAAAAAATTCGCGCGCGGAATTTTTCCCGCGTATCCGCTTTCGCATGAGCACACCTGTCCGCGTCCTTGTCACCGGTTCATCGGGAAGGGTCGGCCGTGCCGCGGTCGCCGAACTGCTGCGCCGCGGGCATATCGTGCGCGGCTTTGATCTCACGCCGGCCCGCGGGCTGAGTGACTGCGTGATCGGCACGCTCGCGGATCGCGCGGCGCTGGATCGGGCGATGAAAAATGTGGAGTGCGTCATCCATCTCGCGGCGACGCCGGACGACGACGACTTCCTCGCGAGCCTGCTGCCGAACAACATCACGGGGCTTTTTCACACGATGGAGGCGGCGCGCTGCGCGGGCGTGCGGCGGATGGTGCTGGCGAGTTCCGGGCAGGTGAACTGGTGGCAGCAGTTCACGGGGCCCCTTCCGATCCGGCCCGAGGATCCGGTGAGCCCGAAGGCGTGGTACGCGGCGACGAAGATGTTCATGGAGTCCATCGGCCGCACGTTTGTGGAGATGCACGGGATGAGCGTGATCGTCGCGCGGCTCGGGTGGTGCCCGCGCACGCCGGAGCAGGTCGCGGAGATCGCGGCGAGCGAGCATTTCCGCGACGTGTATTTCAGCCCCGGCGATGTGGGACGGTTCTTCGCGTGCTGCGTCGAGGCGCCGGAAAGTGTGCGCCACGCAGTCGTGTACGGCGTGAGCCGCGCGCTGGTGCAGCCGAAGTTCGATCTGTCGTCCGCGGAAAAACTGCTCGGCTACGTGCCGCAGGAAAGCTGGCCGACGGGGTGCAGCGATTTCTGATTTTCCGGCGCGGCAAGCGTGCCCGTGGCCCGCATTTTCCCCGCTTGCGCAGCCACTCCGGGCGGGCACAGTTTGCACATGATGCAGCGCTCCCTTCCCGCAATCTTCCTCGCACTCGCCGTGGCGGCGGGCGTGTTCGCCTACGTGCAGTTCGACAGCGCCGCCGCGCTGAGGCGCCAGATCGCCGAGACCGCTTCCGCAAGCGAGGCCGCGCAGAAGGCTGCGCTGGCTGCGGAGGCCGAGATCGCGCGCCTGAAATCCGAGACCGGGAGCACGAGGGAAAATATCGCGCGCCTCACCGCGGAACGCGACGCCGCGCTCGCCCGCGCAAAGAATCCCACGCCGGGCTCCGCGCCGATGCCGATGCCCGGCACGCCGCCGCCCGCGGGCGAAAAGGCGGGCAACCCCATGATGGAGGGGATCGCGAAGATGTTCAGCACCGAGGACGGCAAGAAGATGATGCGCTCGCAGATGGCGATGGGCCTGAAGATGCAATACGGCGGCCTCGCGAAGGAACTGAAGCTCGACCCGAAGGTCGCCGACCAGGTACTCGGCCTGCTGGGCGACCGGCAGATGGCACTGAGCGAGGCCGCATTTTCCTCGCTGAAAGGCGGCGCGCTCGACGAGGCGGCCACCAAGGAAATCGGCACGAAGTCCGAAGCGCTGCAAAAGGACTACGACGCGAAACTGAAGGCAGTCCTCGGCGAGCAGGGAGCGACGCAACTGAAGGACTACGAGCGCACGCTCGGCGACCGCATGATGCTGACGATGCACGAGCAGCAGTTCACCGCCGCCGGTGCGCCGCTCGAGCAGGCGCAGCGCGACGGCCTCCTCCAGATCATGAAGGATGAGCGCCTGAAGACACCCGCCACGCCATTCGACGCGGCGAACGGCGGCGACAGTAGCAAGGCATTCGCCGCGATGCGCGACGATGCCGCGGTGGAAAAGTGGCTCAAGCAGGAGGAGGACTACCAGCAGCGCGTGCTGCAAGCGGCGACGAAAGCGCTGAACCCGGATCAGGTGAATGCGCTCCGGGATTCCTTCAAGCAGCAACTCGACATGCAGAAGTTTGGCATGAAGATGGGCAAGGAGATGTTCGGCGGTGCGGCAGGCAGCGCGACGATCTCGGCCTCGGACACTACCGAGAAGATCGCCCCCGAGCCTCCCGTGAAGGAAGCGCCCGCAAAGTAGGCGGGGGTTTGCAATCTCACGCTGGCCCGCCAGGCGGGTCGGCGGAGCGGGCTCGCGGCAGGCGGCTCACCACCGCCGGCGAACGGATGTCGCCGGACGAATGTCCTGCACCGCTACTTCGCGGCGGCGGCTTCCTCGTCGAGCTTCACTTTCACGGCGGCGTAAAGCTCGTCGTAAAGCGCGCTGTCGGACTTCAGCAATTCCTTCGCGGCGTCGCGGCCCTGCGCGAGCTGCGTGCCTTTGTAGCTGAGCCACGAGCCGCGCTTCTCGATGATCAATTTCTCGATCGCGAGATCCAGCAGCGAGCCGGTGTTGCTGATGCCCTCGTTATACATGATGTCGAACTCGCACTCGCAAAACGGCGGTGCGACTTTGTTCTTCACGATTTTCACCTTCGTGCGGTTGCCGGTCACGGTGCCGTCGGGTGTCTTGATCGCGCCGATGCGGCGGATGTCGATCCGCACGCTGGCATAGAATTTCAGCGCCTTGCCGCCGGGCGTCGTCTCGGGGTTGCCGAACATCACGCCGATCTTCTCGCGGATCTGGTTCGTGAAAATGCAGATCGTGCGCGCCTTCGAGATCAGCGCGGTCAGTTTGCGCATCGCAGCGCTCATCAGCCGGGCCTGTGCGCCGACGGTGCTGTCGCCGATCTCGCCCTCGAGTTCCTGCTTCGTCACGAGCGCGGCGACGGAATCGAGCACGATGATGTCGAGCGCATTCGAGCGCACGAGTGTCTCGACGATGCGCAGCGCTTCCTCGCCGCTGCTCGGCTGCGAGACGAGCAGATCGTCGATATTCACGCCGAGCTTCTTCGCATACTGCGGGTCGAGCGCGTGCTCGACATCAATGAACGCAGCGAGCCCGCCGCGCTTTTGCGCCTGAGCGATCGCGGTGAGCGTGAGCGTGGTCTTGCCGGAGCTTTCCGGCCCGAAAATCTCCACCATGCGTCCGCGCGGCAGTCCGCCGCAGCCGAGCGCGCGATCGATCAGGATGTTGCCCGTCGGGATCACCTCCACGTCCATGTGCTTCGAATCGCCGAGCCGCATGATCGCGCCGTCGCCGTATTCCTTCACGATGGTCTGCAGGACCATCTCGAGGTTCTTGTTCCGTGCGGCGGTTACCTTGTTTTCTTCGGCGGGTGCTGCGATCGTCTTGGCCATGGCTGAATGGGTTTGGAGTTTGAAAAAATCGGACGCAGAGGAAGTAGAACGCGCGCGCCGACGGGGGAAGCGAAAAGGCGGCGGGGCTTCATCTTATTCTTGTTGAGTCCCGTGCAATGGAGCGACAGGCGATTGACTTGGAGTTTTCAGACTGTGCCGCGACCGGAATCCCGGCGAGTTTGCACGCCGCGAGATTCGCTGATTAGCTGGCGCGCAGCCCCCGCATGAAAAATCCCATTTGCCCCGCCAGCGCCGCACTCAGGATGACTTCCTATTTTGTCAGCAGTCATTCGGTCATCAAACCGGACAGGCATGGAATCAACACCCCTCTATGAAATCGAAATCATCCCCCGGCGTGATTTGCACCGGATCACCGTTTTGGAAAATCGCCGCGCGCTCCGTGCTCGCACTCGTCGCAGGATTCGCCGCGCTCCGGCAGGCCGGTGCCGCGGGCAATCTCGCGGTCTGGGACACAGGCTCGCATCCCGCCGGCGCCGCCGATGTGTCGAAGCGGGCGGAATGGAAATCCGTGCCGCGCGATCTTTTCGCGCTCGAGGCCGAGCCGCTGAAGGCCGCTTCGGATCCCGGCTACTACGGGCTGGCGTATTCGTTCAAGGGCGATGCGGTCGTGGAAAACCGGAAGCTCACGGCGGTGTTTTCATCGGCGACCGGGCGCGTGGTATTTTTCGCGAAGACGAGTGCGGACGGCGATGCCGGGAGCAAGGTCTTCGAGTTTGCCCCGCTCGCGAACAAGACGCAGCCGGCGAAAATCAGCCGCTGCGAAATCTTCCACCACGCAGGCGACGAGGTGGCCGTGGAGGTTTCATTTTCTGCCGAAGGCTCGGCGGAGGTGTCGGCGGAGTTTGCGTTCGGAAAAAATGAAATCGTCGAGATCAAGCCGTCGGCGAAAATGAAGGGCGTCGTGCTGCTCGGTCAGATTGCGCACGGCATTGCGCCAGCGTTTGTCGGCGACGATTTGATCGTGTCGCCCGCGGCGTTTCCCTCGGCGGAATCGCTCTCGGTTCCGGCGGAGAATGTGTTCGTCGGCTTGCTCGCGGGCGGGCGCGACGAACTCGTGATGACGTGGCCGGCAGGGAAGCAGCAGATGAGATTGCACGCCGCCGCCGGCATTTTCGATGCACTCGAATTCGACAACGACGGGCAGAGTTTCTACCTCGCAGTGCTGAGTGCGCCGGGCATCTGGCATCGTGAGGAATTGAAGTCCGCCTTCCTCGAAAAGGATGTCGAGCTGCAATGGAAGCGCCCTTTTTCCGCACGCTGGAAGACGCAACTCTCCGAGGGCGAAGGCCGGACAACCTACGCATTCCGTGAGGCAAAGGGAACAGTGTGGCGCGGCGGTGCGGGTTCCTACATGTACCCCGCGTGGTTCGACGGGGAGAAGGCGATGTTCACGCTCGGCAAGAAGGTGCCGCCGCGCGGCGAGGCGGTCGTCTATTTTCTCGAAGGTCGCGACACGCCGCCGGACGTGCTGACTCCCGTGGACGTGATCAAGGCAACGCTCGGCAGGCCGATGTGCGAGGCGATCCTCGACGTCGCGGGACGCAGGCTGCGCACGCATCACCGCCGCGGCAGCGAGAGCGTCCACCGCTGCTGCACGTGCGGATGCACGGAGACGATCCAGGCGATCTTCGAGGCCGCCGAGGAGGTCGTGAAAAAGGATTACGTGAAGGAGGCGCTGGGGGACATGAACTACTTCGTCGAGCAGCACGTCGCGCGCGTCGGCGAATACCGGCGCTTTGCCGACGGGATGATCGCACTTCTGAAATCGAAGCAAACCTCCGTGCCGGAACTGAAGATGTTTGCGGAAAATCTCGAGCAGATCGTGCAGCAGATTCCGCAGGGCTACGAGGTGCAGAAGGAAAACATGAAGTCGCTCGAACACGCCGCCGAACTCACGCGCCAGACGATGGCGCTCACCGGAAGCAAGGACCCGAAAAACCTCGCGGCTTTCAAGGACCTGCTGAAGGCGTGGCGTGCGATGGGCGGCGCGCAGGATTCCATGGTCGCGCAGTGCCACCTGATCACGCGGAGCCTTTTCCAGGAGGCGGGTGTCGCGAGTGTGACCGAGCCAAAGGCGATACCCCTCGCGCTCGAAGTCCGCGCGCGCTGCAAACAGGTGCTACGGAATCCCGACGGCTATGAAATCTGGGCGAACTACTGACATGGAAAATTCACGCAACATCCGCGGCATCCGGCGCGCGCCTCAAATCGTCGCGGCAATGCTGGCGGCGTTGATTTTTTCCTCCGGCTGCGATCGGAAGGCTGCGACAGAGGATCCGAAATCGCCCGCGACACCGGCGAAGGAAAACGCGGGCGCAAAACCGGCAGCGGAAAAGCTGGCGGACATGGTGCAGATCCCCGCGGGGAAATTCATCATGGGCGAGAAGGACGAGGCGGATGCGCCGCCGCACGAAGTCGTGATCAGCGCATTCCTCATGGACGCGAACCTCGTGACGCAGGAGCAATTTCAAAAGCTCATGGGGACGAATCCGTCGCGCTGGAAGGGCGATAAGAATCCTGTCGAGCAGTTGCGCTGGGCGGAGGCGGCGAAGTTTTGCAACAAGCGCTCCGGGGCGGAGGGACTCCAGCCATGCTACGACTTGCAGACGCTGAAGTGCAATTTCGACGCGAACGGATACCGCCTGCCGACCGAGGCTGAGTGGGAATACGCGTGCCGCGCCGGGACGACGACGGCGTATTTTTTCGGAGACACGCCTGCGAAGCTCGGCGAGTACGCGTGGTTCAAGAAAAACTCGGGCGGGCGTCCGAGGCCCGTCGGTCAGAAGCAGCCGAATCCCCGGGGCCTCTACGACATGGCCGGCAACGTGTGGCAGTGGTGCAACGACTTTTACCAGGTGGACTACTACAAACACTCACCGCGCGAAAATCCCCGCGGGCCGGAGTCAGGACAGAACATGGTGCTCCGCGGCGGCGCATGGAAATCCAGCGACGACAACTGCCGCTCGGGCTTCCGCTACAGCGAAAGCCCCGGCTCGGCCGATGTGTGTTTCGGCTACGACATCTACGGCTTCCGCTGCGTGCGGAAAGCGCCCTGAAAGCGCCGACGGCAATCTCGTGGCGTTCATCGCGCGTTTGACCCTTTCGATGAGGTGCGATACCATGCGCGCACTGTGAAAAGAAACCTCCACGTCACGTTGCTGGAGCACGAAGAAGGTGTTGCGGTAAGCTGCCCCGAATTGCCAGGCTGCCACTCACAGGGGAACACAGTCCCTGAGGCGCTGGAAAATATCCGCGATGCCATCGCCGGCTACCTCGAATTGTACGGCGAGCCCACGGTGCGCTGCGAGGTTCGTGAAATGGAAATCGTCACCCCGTAGTCGTGCCGAAGCTTTCTGGCGTGAATCACCTCCGAGCGGTGAGCGCTTTTCAGCGAGCCGGGTTTGTGTTCGATCGGCAGAGCAAGCACATCTTCAGGTCGAAGGGCGCGATCAAGATAGTCGTGCCACGAAACAATCCGGTGGATGCCTACACGATGGCCGCGATGGTGCGCGATGCCGGGCTGACGATTGACGAATTCAAGAATCTGCTCTGAGGCTCAGGTCGCTACCGCGCGGTCATCCATTTTTGAAAAGTAGCATCGCGGATGAGCCGCGCCGCGAGCATGCGGTAGCCTTCCGTGAGCGGATGGCTTGCGTCTGCGTAGAGCGCGCTGGGCAGCGGCTCCGGGATCACATGGGCGATGCGATTTTGCGTGAGCCATTCCGCGGCCCCATCGCGCAAGCGACGGAATGCGGGGCGGTTTTCCGCGGACATGCTGTGCTCGTTGAACGGGCCGACGACCACGAGCACGTCGTTGCCGCGTGATTGGAGGAGCTTCACGAGTCGCTGGAATGCGGCCCATTGCAGCGACAGATCGGGCGCGACCCACTCGAAGCGCGTTGTGCCTTCACCGGTCGTGGACCACGGCTTGTGGCGCGGACTCGCGGGGCCGCGCTCGGGATCGGCGGCAGGCTCGGGCGGGACGGTGAGTGTGATTTGTTGGAGCGGGTTCTTGTACGCATTCGGAAGTTCCGGGGGTGAGGCCCCCTCGTCGTCGAGCGTCCACGCGAGGATGTTCTTCTGGCCGAAGTAGGCAATTTGCAGGTGATTTGCCCACTGCATGAACGTGAAATGCCGCTCGACGGTCACAGAGAGGCGGTGGTTGAAGTCGGCCTTGTAGCACGGGATGCGCGGTCCAAATTGCGCGACGAGATCGGCGTGATTGAAGCGTTCCTCCTTGCTTGTGCTCAGGTCCGCCTTCGGGCTGCTCATCCAGAGCAGATTCAAATGGACGATCAATTTGCGATTCCGAATCGCGCTGGCGTAGTCGCCGACAAGGCCCTCGAATGCGAGCGGGAACAGGCCGTTCACTCCGGCGTTCACGAATTTTCCCGGCTGCCCGGATTGCTCACCGAGAAAATGCGACAGCGTGCCGTCGGGCCGGACGTACTCGCCCCAAATCACGGAGTCGCCGATCATCGCGATGTCCGTCGGTGCGAGGCGGTCGAGGCGGCGCTCGTAGAGCCAGTAATCTTTGCTGATTGCGTACGGGATGCGGTAGTCGGCACCGGTGTCGAAGCGCTCGATTTTTTTCCACAGCCACGGCGTGACCGAGAGCACGAGCATGACAATCGCGGCGACGGCGAGCCACTGGCGCGCGGAGAGCCGCATCGCGTTCACGAATCGCGTTTCCGCAGGCGCAGGTGTTGGTTTCTCGTCGGCCATTTCAGAATTGGAAATAGATGAATGCGCCGCCCTCGGTCGTGAAGATGCAGAGGTAGATGATCATCAGCGCCGCAAGGCCGATACGCACGACGCCGGTCTCCAGAAATTTTTTGCAGTGTGACTCGAATGCAAACTGATACAGCCAGATCGCCGCGACGAGCAGCAGCATGAACACAGGCACCTGCGGCGTGTGCCACGCGCCGGTGAAGATGCGCGAGATGATCAGCGTGGCGTCGGCGAGCGATCCGGCGCGGAAGAAAATCCACGCGAAGCAGACGAACGTGAACACGGCGAGTTGCTTCACGAGACGCGGGACACGGTTCCGGTAAAATGCCGAGCGCTCGAGTTCGCGTGTGATCAAAATTCCCGCAGCGTGCAGCAGGCCCCAGATCACGAATGTCCACGCCGCGCCGTGCCAGATGCCGGAGATGAAAAACGTGATGAACAGATTCCGATACGTGAGGAGCGCACCGCGGCGGTTTCCGCCGAGCGGAATATAGACGTAGTCGCGGAACCAAGTGGAGAGGCTGATGTGCCAGCGGCCCCAGAATTCGCCGAGGCCGGTCGCCATGTACGGGTTGTTGAAATTGAGCATCAGGTCGAAGCCCATGACCTTTGCGATGCCGCGCGCCATGTCGGTGTAGCCGCTGAAATCAAAAAAAATCTGCCACGCAAATGCGAAGGTCGCGGCGAGCAGTTCGGGAGCCTCGAAGTTCCGCGGGCTGTCGTACACGCGCTCGACGTAGAGCGAGAGGTAGTTTGCCAGCGCCAGTTTTTTGAAAAGCCCGACGAGGAAAAGCGAGAGGCCGTCGGTGAAATTCTGCAGGCGAATTTTTGGGAAGCGGAAGAACTGCGGCAGCATGTGCGCCGCGCGTTCGATCGGTCCGGCCATGAGCTGCGGGAAGAATGCGACGAAGGTGGCGAAGCGGAGAAAATTCCGTTCGCGCGGAATGAGCCCGCGGTAAAAATCAATCGTGTAGCTGAGTGACTGGAACGTGAAAAACGAGATGCCGACTGGCAGCACATACTTTGCACCAAATGGCATGAGCGTCGAAGGCTCAGGGAGGCGCACGGCGACATGGCACGATGCGAGGAGCGTGTTGATGTTCTCCGTGAAGAAGCTCGCGTACTTGAAGAAGACGAGAATCGCGAAGTTGTTCACGATGCTGACCACGAGCCACGTGCGCCGGTTGCACGAGAATGCGCCGACCGCCATGAGCAGCAGAATGAGCGAGGCCATCGCCATCGTGGGTCGCAGCGTCTGCGGGCCAGCGAATGCCATCCCGAGCGAAACCACGGTGCCGACCACCGTGGCGATGAACGCGATTTTCATCAAGCCATCGTCGAAGCGCAGTCGCGTGAGCCGCTCGCGCCAGTTGAATTTTTGCCGCTCGCGCGGACAGTGATCCATCAGCGCGACAAGAATGAAATCGAGCAGCGTCGAGTAGAAGACGAGGATGAGCCAATACGGCTTCCACCAGCCGTAAAATGTGTACGACGCGATGAGCAGCCACGGGATCCACATGCGCGTCTTGCGCAGCGCGAAGAGCACCGGCAGCACGACGGCCAGAAAGAGCAGGAATGTCCAGGTGTGGAAAAGCACGGCGGCGGATGCTCAGATTCGTGGCGGCCGGATTTGCACGGCTAGTTTTTCCGCGGAGCTTTTATCCGCTGGATTTCCTCCGGCGTCGCTCGGCGTACGCAGCGGAATCCGCAGTAGTCCGTGAAAAAGCATGCGTCGCTGTCGCCGGTGCGCTCAGCCTGGCGCAGCGTGGAGCGGCACATGTCGGTGCTCGCCTTCCATGAGCCGCCGCGCATCACGCGCTTCACGTCCTTGCCGGGGCTCGGCGGGCCGGTCGGATCGCTCGGCGCACTCACCTTGTAAAAGTCGGGGCTGTAAACGTCTTCGCACCACTCGGAGACGTTGCCGTAGAGGTCGAAGATTCCCCAGCGGTTCGGCTTCTTTTCGCCGACGTTGTGGGTCTTCGCGCCCGCGTTGTCGGCAAACCACGCGAACTGCCGCAGCTTGTCCGCCTCGCCAAAATCGTACGCGCCGTCCGTTCCCGCGCGGCAGGCGTATTCCCATTCGGCTTCGGTCGGCAGGCGGTAGCCGTTCGCGGCAGTGTCGCAGTCGAAGTCGGGCGTTTTCTCGTCGTAGCACGGCTTCAGTTTTTCGAGCAGCGAACGCTCGTTGCAGTAAAGTTTCGCATCGCGCCAGCGCACGCGTTCGACAGGTTTTTTCGGACTGTCCTGCCAGTGTGACGGGTTCGGCAACTGCGCCTTCGTGAACATCTCGTGCGTGACCTCGAACTTATCCATGAGGAACGCGCTCACCTTCACCCTGTGCGCCGGCGCCTCGTCCGCGTTGCCCTTGTCGCTGCCCATCAGAAATTCACCGGCGGGCAGCGCGACCATCTCGACTCCACTCTGGGTGATCACTTCGATCACCGCGTCCGCCTTTGCACCACCGGACGTGTCGCTGGAATTTCCGCCCGGCTTTTCGCACGACGCGAGCAGCGCGGCGAATGCACACAACGCGAGGCGGCAGAGTCCGCGCATCACTTCGCGGCTTCCGTTTTTTGCGGAGGCAAAAACCACGCCGACTCCTTGTTGCTGAAGCCGTCGGTCGTGAGCTTCAGGAAATCCGCATCGGTCGCCGCATTCAGATCCACCACGCCGTCGCGCTCCGCGGAGACGGCGTAGAGATCCCAGCCCGCCGCGTATGAGCCCACCATTTCGCACGCGGCCATGAAGGTCCCCGGCTTACTCGGATCGCCCTTGCTCGCGGGGCCGCGGCTGAGGCTCACCGTGCGGCTGTCGGGCGACCAGTCCACATGGTAGGTCTCGTTCACCTTGTCCTGAATGCGCACGCGCCAGGTGCCGACCTTCGGCGTGTCGGAATCGAGATCGATCGGCGCGAGCACGATCTCGTGATCGCCGGAACCCCACGCGATTTGTTTTCCATCCGGGCTCAGGCACGGGCGGCAACCAGGGATGTCGAGGTTCACGACTTTGTCGCCCGCCGCCTCGATCGCGAGGATCGCGTGGCTGAAGCCCATGCCCGCGTGGACCGTGGTCACGATCCATTTTCCATTTCGCGAAAAGCTCGGATTGTAGAGGTGATGCAGGTTCGCGCTGTTCGGATGCTCCGTGATTTTCCCCGTCGCGACGTCGCAGAAGCTCATCCCCTTCGTGTAGTAGTCCACCACGTTGAACTTCGGAAATTCCTGCGGCAAAAATCCGACGCGCTTGCTGTCCGGGCTCCAGAATGGCTCGCGCGCGTGGTCGGCGAGCTTGCGGCGATTTTTGCCGCCGGCATCCATCACGAAGAGGCTGCGCACCGCGTCGCGTCCCTCGCCTTCGTCCGCGGAAAAACAAATCTTCGTGCCGTCGGGCGAGACCTGCGGGTAGTGCTCGTGCTCCTTCGGTGTGTTCGTGAGATTCACGAGGCCCGAGCCGTCGGCGTTCATCACGAAGATTTCCCAGTTGTCGTTCACGTAGCGCTCGAACGCGATTTTGAACGGCGAGTCGCGCAGCCGATCCTTCAGCGGGGGTTCGGCGTGCGACGGGACGCGTGCGGCGAAGATGATCGCTGCGGTGGAGATCAGCAGCGCAAGACGACGCGGCGCGCGATGGCTCGTGTGCGATGGACGCGGGGGGATCCGTTTCAGCATGGCGCGGACGCTAGGATTTCGATCCCGGTGCCCTCAAGCGCAAACGCCGGAGATGAACCGCAGATGAACGCGAATGAACGCAGATGATTTGGAATCAATCTGCGTACATTCGCGTTCATCTGCGGTTTCAAATTTCCCGTCAGTCGGCTTCGGACTCACACTTGATGAGTGCGAAGCGGCGGCCAGAATTTCACGCAGAGGCGCGGAGGCAAAGTGAGAGTTCCGCAGAGGAAAATTGAAGGCATCCTCTGCGTACCTCTCACTTTGCCTCTGCGTCTCCGCGTCCAAAAAATCGCGCCTCCGAAACTCAGGCCGACTGGCAGCAGTTCGCCTAAGAGTCTGCTGAAATTGCCTCACGCAATGGCCGCAGAGGACGCAAAGGAGATTTTTCCAGAGCACTTTGCGCCCATCGCGTCCTTTGCGTGAGACATCTCCGGGGCTTCAACAGGCTGCTAAGAGCGCGGGGGCTCGTGGCCTTGTAGTTTGCAGTGAGAAACTGCACTCCCATTTTTGTCGCAAGCCTGCTGCTGTCGCTGTCGCGTGTTGTCGTGGCTGCGGATGCGGCGCAGGGGATTGAGTTTTTTGAGCGGCGCATCCGCCCGCTGTTTACCGATGTGTGCGCTGACTGCCACGGCGCGGAAAAGCAGAAGGGCGATCTGCGGCTGGATTCGCGCGTCGGGTGGATGAGAGGTGGTGCGTCGGGCGCGGTGATCGTGCCGGGGAAGCCGGACGACAGCCTGCTCATCTCGGCGGTGCGCTACTGGGACAAGAGCCTGCAGATGCCGCCGAAGCATCCGCTCGAACCCGCGGAGGTGAATGATCTGATCGAGTGGGTGAAACTTGGTGCGCCCGATCCGCGCACCGAGGAGCCGAAGGCCGCGCCAGCGAAAGCAGCGGTCACGATTGATTTTGAAAAAGGGCGCAAGCACTGGGCGTTTCAGCCGGTGAAAATGCCGCCACTGCCCGCGGTCCGCGACAAGGTGTGGGTGCGGAATGACGTGGATCTTTTCACGCTCAGCCGCATGGAAGCCGCCGGCGTGAAGCCCGCTCCGGATGCGGATCGCCGCACGCTGCTGCGCCGCGTGACGTTCGATCTCACGGGGCTGCCGCCGACTCCGGCGGAGGTGGACGCATTCGTGAATGACACCGCGCCCGACGCATTTGCGCGCGTGGTGGACCGCCTGCTCGCCTCGCCGCGCTACGGCGAACGCTGGGGCCGCCATTGGCTCGATGTCGTGCGGTATGCGGACACTTGCGGCAACGCCTCGGACTACCCGGTGCCGCAGGCGTTCAAGTATCGGAATTATGTCCTGCAGGCGTTCAACGACGATCTGCCGTTTGATCAGTTCGTGCGCGAGCAGATCGCGGGCGATCTCATCGCGTCGGCGACCGAGGAGGATCGGCAGCGGCGCATCGTGGCCACGGGTTACCTCGCAAATGTCCGCCATTTCGCCGGAGGCAAAGGCGAGCCGCATCTCACGATCGAGGACGCGATCGAAAACATGGGCCGCGCGTTTCTCGGCCTCTCGATCAATTGCGCGCGGTGCCACGATCACAAGTTCGATCCCGTCTCCAGCCACGACTACTACGCGCTCTACGGCATCCTGAGCAGCACGACATTCCCGCACCCCGGCGCAGAGGGAAAAAACCGCCCGGAAAATCTCGTCCCGCTCGCAACGAAGGCCGAAGTCGGGGCCGCGGCAAAAACCCGCACAGAGCAACTCGCCGCGCTCGACACCGAGGTGAAAGCCGCGGAGGACGCGAAAACCGCCGCGAAAAAGGAACCGGCGAGTGACGAGCAAAAAACCAAGGTGGACGCCGCGACGAAGCTCGCGTCGGACATCGGCGCAAAAAGGAAACGCCTCGCCGACACGCCCGCTTATCCGCTCGCGTACGCCGTGAGCGAAAGCGCCGCGGCGAACGCACGCGTGCAAGTGCGCGGCGATCCGAAGCGTCTCGGCGAGGAAGTGCCGCGCGGATTTTTGAAGGTGCTCGGCGGGCAGATGCTGCCGAAAGACGCGAAGGCCAGCGGACGTCTCGAACTCGCGCAGTGGATCACTGAGCCGTCGAATCCGCTCACCGCGCGCGTGATCGTGAACCGCATCTGGCAGCATCATTTCGGACGCGGACTCGTCGCGACACCGAATGACTTCGGCATGCGCGGCCAGCCGGCGTCGCACCCCGAACTGCTCGATTTTCTCGCGCGGCGTTTCGTGGAAAATGGATGGTCGGTGAAGGCGATGCACCGGCTGCTGCTGCTCTCGCACACTTGGCAGCTCTCCACGGGCGGCGACACGGTGGGCGATCCGAACAACGCGCTGTGGTCGTGCGCCGAGCGTCACCGGCTTGATGCGGAATCCATCCGCGACACGATGCTTTTTGCCGGCGGCGATCTCGATTTCACGCCCGGCGGCGAGCATCCGTTTCCCGCCGTTCACACATGGGGCTTCACGCAGCACAGCCAGTTCTTCGCGCTCTACGACACGCGCCAGCGCGCTGTGTATCAGATGCAGCAGCGCCTGCGGAAGCACCCGTTCCTCTCGCTCTTCGACGGCGCGGATACAAACTCCAGCACCGCGATCCGCGCCACGAGCACCACGGCGCTCCAGTCGCTCTTTGCGATGAATGATCCTTTCGTCCACGAGCGCGCGTCCCGGTTCGCCGCACGCATCGTGAGCGCCGAGTCCGATGAGCAGAGGCGCATCGCGCTCGCATTTCTCACGCTCTACGCGCGCCCGCCAGAGCCGGAGGAGACGGCGATGTTCACCGCCTACCTCACGCAACTCCGCGATGCAAAAAAGCTGCCGCCCGATCAGGCGTGGGCCAGCCTCGCGCGCGTGCTCATCGGCGCGAATGAGTTCCTCTACCTCGACTGACGATGAATCGCCGCACCGCCATCCGCTCGCTCCTCGGCAGTTCGCTCGTGCTGCCGGGTATCCTCTCGGAGATGCTCGCCGCGCCGCCCGCGCCCCAGGATCCGCTCACGCCGCGCGCGCCGCATTTTCCAGCGAGGGCAAAGCGCGTCATCTTCCTCCACATGAGCGGCGGCGTGTCGCATGTGGATTCGTTCGACTACAAGCCGCGCCTCATCAGCGATCACAACCAGCCGTACGCGGTGCCGAAGAAAATGCTCGATGCCTTCGCGCCCGAGAACCGGAGCGAGGTGAAATTTTTCAAGCGGCCCGCGTGGGAATTCAAGCCGCGCGGCCAGTCCGGCCTGTGGATCAGCGAGCTTTTTCCGAAAGTCGCCGAGTGCGCCGACGACCTGTGCCTTGTCCGCTCGATGTTCAACGACAACGCCGATCACGCGCAGGCGACGCTCGGCATCCACACCGGCTCCGTCGCGTTTACGCGCCCGAGCATGGGCTCGTGGATCACGCACGGCCTCGGGTCGGAAAATGCGAACCTCCCCGGCTTCATGGTCATCGCGCCCGTGCTGCCGTACGCGGGCGCGCAAGTGTGGTCGTCCGACTTTCTGCCGGGCTGCCATCAGGGCACGCACGTCGTGCCCGGCCCCGAGCCTGTGCCGAACATTCGCCGTCGCGTCGCCGATCCCGCATTGCAGGAAATGGAACTCGGCATCGCACAGGCGTTCAACAAGCGCCACCTCGCGAGCCGCGGCGCGGACCCGCAGCTCGCCGCGCGCATCCGCTCGTTCGAGACCGCATTCGGGATGCAGGCCGCCGCGCCCGAGGCATTCGATCTCACGAGGGAAAATGACGCCACGCACCAGCTCTACGGACTCCCGCGCGGCAGCACGAAAGGCTTTGCGTGGCAGTGCCTCATCGCGCGCCGGCTCGCCGAACGCGGCGTGCGTTTCATCGAGCTGATTGATACCGGCGCATCCGGAAACTGGGACTCGCACGGCGACATGGCGGCGCACGCCCCGCTCGCGCGCAACGTGGACCAGCCCATCGCCGCGCTGCTCACCGATCTGAAGCAGCGCGGGATGCTCGCCGACAC